>CAYOVN010000019.1:0-33286 GCA_964407425.1 uncultured Gemmatimonadaceae bacterium | reverse complement strand
CTCCTCCGGGGGGAGGGGGGTGTCGGAGAACATGTTCCAACGGACTCGGGTGGCCGGCTGGGGATCGAAAAGGTACGGATCGGCTGAACCACTCGCCGCCGCCAGCTCTCGGAGGGGCGCAACGTTGTCCAGGATCCAGATGGACCGGCCATGGGTCCCCACGACCACGTCGTTGTCGTGGATCACCAGGTCCCGCATGGAGGAGGGAGGCAGATTCAGGCGCAGCGGCTGCCAGGAGTCACCGTCGTCCACCGAGAAGTAGACGCTCCGCTCCGTACCCGCGAAGAGCAGGCCCGGCTGTTTGGGATCGGCCCGCACAACGTTCACGGGACCATGGTCCGGGAGGCCCTCGGTGATGTGGGCCCAGGAAACTCCACCATCATGGGTCCGGAAGATATGGGGCTCCATGTCGTCCCGGCGGATGGCGTTGATGGCGATGTAGGCAGTTTCCACGTCGTGATAGGACGCATCTACCTGAGAGACCTTGTCCCATGCCCGCAGTTCCGGCGGGGTGACGTTGGTCCAGCTGCCCCCACCGTCCCGTGTGACATGCATGAGCCCGTCGTCGGTGCCCGCCCAGATCGTGTTTTCATCCAGGGGTGAACCGGCCACGGCGTATATCACCCCGAGGCGGTCCATGGTGGCCAATTCAGGGGTCCGAAAATCACCAATACTCTCTGGGACGTCGGGCCGGGGATTGGAAAGGTCCGGACTGATGATCTGCCAGGAATCACCTCCAGTGGTTGTCTTCCACAGGACGTTGGTGGCGAACAGAAGCATGGTGGGGTCCGCCGGATGGAAGAGGAGGGGCACGGTCCGCTTGATGCGGTAGTCACCTGACCGAAGGGTCTCCGGGGCCACATTCTGGGTCTGGCCCGTGTTCATGTCGTGCCGAACCACCCGGCCACCGAAGATGATGTGAGGGTTCAACGGATCCGGGGCGATGTAGGCGTATTCATCCGCCCCGACCCCAATCCAGTCACGGAAGGAGAGCTGGCCTCCATTGCCCCGGCTGGCGATTCCGATGGCCCCGGATTCCTGCTGCCCCCCGTACACCCAATAAGGGAACTGGTTGTCCGTGGTGACGTGGTAGAGCTGGGACGTGGGTTGGTTGTACCAACTGCTCCAGGTTCGTCCCCCGTTCACCGTAACCGTGGCCCCCTGGTCGGTGACGAAGAGCATGACGTCCCCGTCCTTGGGATTGATCCAGATACGATGGTAGTCGTCGCCCCCTGGCGCACCCTTGATGGATGTCCAGTTGAGCCCCCCATCGTCGGACCGGTAGGAGGCGATGTTACCGGCGAAGACCCTGTTCGGATCGTCTGGATGCACACGGATCTCGGCAAAGTCTCCCCCGCGCCCCCAAACTCGCCGGTCACCGGAAACCCACCTCCAGCTTTCGCCCCCGTCGTCGGACCGGTATACGCCACCGTCCGTGGTCGCATCCACCGTGGCGTACATCCGCCTGGGGTCGCTGGGCGCGATGCCGACCCCGATTCGGCCAAGGCCTTCCTCCGGTCCAGGAAGCCCCTCAGTGATGTGTCGCCAGGTCGTGCCACCATCAGTGGATTTGAAGAGGCCGCTATTGGGGCCGGAAAAACTGGCATTTTCCCAAGGGCCTTCCCGGTGGTCCCACATGTCGGCGAAGATGATGTCCGGGTTGGTGGGATCGAACTCGACCTGGATGGCACCGGTATTCTGGTCGATGAAGAGGACCCTTTCCCAGCGGTCACCCCCATCCGTGGATCTGAACACACCCCGCTCCTCATTCGGCCCGTAAGGGTGCCCCAGCCCCGCCACAAAAACGATGTCCGGGTCGGTGGGGTGCACGATGATGCGCCCCACCTGCTGAACGTCGGGGAGTCCGATGTGACGCCAGCTTTCCCCCCCATCGGTGGATTTGAAGATCCCATCCCCCACTGCCAGGTCCGGCCGATGCAACCCCTCCCCGGTCCCCACATAGATCACCTCGGGATGGGAGGGAGAAACGGCGACGTCACCCACTGAGCCGGTGGGAGCATCGTCGAAAATGGGTTCCCATGTTCTGCCGAAATCGTCCGTTTTCCACACACCTCCGTTGTTCACACCCACGAAGAAGACGTTCGGTTGGTCCGGAACGCCGACACCCCCCACGGTTCGACTGGCCCGGTGGGGGCCAATGAGGCGATAGCGCAGCCCTTGATAGGCTTCCGGAGTGATGGAAGTCTGCGCTGAAACCTGCGGGGTCGGAGCAGCCATAGAGGTCACGGCCGCGGCCAGAAGGAAAATCTGAAGCGTGGTTTTCATGGAATCGGTCTTGTTGTGGGTGGGCCTGGGTTGGTGGGAAACTCGTGGCCACGTGGGCGAATGGCAATTGAATCGATCTCCCCTCGCCCCCGAAGGCGGAGTGCCGCATCTTTCCCGGATCTATCACATCAGGTCCCGGAGCGGCCCATGAACAACCGAAGCGATGGACGGATAAGCCGAAGAGCTCTCTTGAAGACAGCCGGTGCAGGTGTAGCTGGCCTGGGCCTCTCCTCCATCCCTTCCCAGCTCTTCGCCCGAGCACTGGATCTGACGGGCCACCCAGGGGCCACGGCCGGTCGGCCCCAGAATGGGTATTTCCCGCCGCCGGAAGCCGAAGGCGGCTGGAGGACTGGAGATCCGTCGGCTCTGGGAATCGACGAGGCCCACCTTCGGGCGGCCATCGGGTACCACGACCATCACTTTATGACCACCAGTTACGGAGGCGCTCTTCTCGTCATCTACAAGGGTCATGTGGTGGCGGAGAGTTATTCCACTGGGGAAGAAGGAGGGCCCCAGCCCTGGACTGCCAGGAGTTGCAACGACATGAAGTCCTCCACCAAGTCCGTGTTCGGGACTGCGGTCGGTGTGTTCCTGGAGGAGTTCAAGGAGGAAGTGGGACTGGATTCATACCTGGTTGGGCCCTCCCGGGAGGAGTCCCTTATCCCTCAGATCTGGGACCAGCCCCTCTCGGACTCGAGGAAAAAGGAGATCAAAATCAAACACGTGATCTCCATGACCTCCGGGCATGAGACCCGGGAACCCTGGCTGGCGCCTAGCCTTCGGTCGCATTCCCCGGGCTACACGGGACCCTTCCAGATGTACGAGTACTGCTTCGGCTGGTGGTCCTTCGAAGGCATCCCAGGGCACCACACGCTGAAGTTCCAGCCTGGATCTGACTTCAACTACAGCAACTACGGCCTCGAACAGCTGGCCCTGGCCATGAGGAATCTCTCAGGCCAGGAAGTGGGGCCTTATCTGTACGACCGAGTTCTCCAGCACATCGGCATGCCCCAGGGCATTCGAGACAACGCATACCGTGATATGCCCTATGCCGACGGCCGGGAGCTGAACTTTTCCGAAGATCCGGGCTGGGGCGTAGGTGGCGGTGAAGGCTGCGACGCTTACGGAGCCGACATGAGCCCGAGCCCCATCGGGTACAATTCGGTCGTGGGAAGCACCTTCCGCTGCACGGCCAGGGACTTCGCCCGGTTGGCCTACCTCTGGCTCAACGGGGGACGCTGGGGAAGCACCCAGCTGGTATCTGAAGCCTGGCTGAAGACCGCCACCAGCCGTTTCGTCCGGGACGACGGAACCACTCCTTCCCCCTACGGCTTCACCTTCTGGATCCAGGATGAATTGGAGGGGGTCCCCAATGATCTCTATATGTCCCGGGGCCACAATCTCAATCACAGCTATGTGATTCCCAGCCTGGATCTGGTGGTGGTGCGACAGGGGAACCAGAACCGTCAGCCGAGGGGAGAACCGTCTTTCGCCAACACGCTGATTCAGAGGGTCGTCGCAGCCCTGCCCAAGGAAATACCCACTTCCTAGAAACTGTTCTTCGGGAAAAAATTCTTGACAGTTGACCTTCGGTGACCCTATTTAAGGGGCGACCTTCTGGAGGTCGACTAATCCAACACAAGCAGTGGACCCGCGAAAGGTGGTTTCCCCCACCTTCGGGTTTTGTTTCGCCCTATCCCGAAAAGGCACGCAATGAGACGACGCACCTTCGTCCGATCCGCCCTCGGCGCCGCAATGGCTGCCACCCTTCCAAGAGGCCGAGGACTCTCGGCCCTTCGACCCGTTGGACAGCAGGTTCCCCGGGATATCAGGGGTGTCACCGGTGCCGGGGGTGAGGTGACCCTGAAGGGAAGCGAGATCAAGGAACTCAGCGCAGCCTTACGAGGCCGGATTCTGTTGGCCGAGGACAAGGGCTATGAGACGGCGCGACAGGTCCTGAACCCGTCCTTCGACAAACATCCGGCCCTCATCGCACAGGTAACCGGCCCCACCGACATTCGCCATGCAGTGGATTTCGCTCGGGAAAAGAGCCTTTTGGTGGCCGTGAAGTGTGGGGGGCATAGCGCGTCCGGGAAATCGACCTGTGACGGGGGATTGATGATCGATCTCTCCCCCTTTCAGGCCGCCCGAATCGATCCGGCGAACCGTCGGGTCCGGGTAGCAGGGGGTACCCTCCTGGGTCTGGTGGATCACGAAGCTATGGCCCACGGCCTAGTGACTCCCATGGGAACGGTGTCCCACACCGGAGTGGGCGGGTTGACGACTGGCGGTGGGTTCGGTCGGGTGGCCCGGCGCTTCGGATTGTCTCTGGACAATCTCACGGCGGTGGATGTGGTGACGGCAGACGGCAAGTTCGTTCAGGCCGGCCCAGATGAGAACGAAGATCTCTTCTGGGGAATCAGGGGCGGCGGAGGGAATTTTGGCGTCGTGACTTCTTTTGAATTCCAGCTTCACCCCATGCAACGCCAGATCCTCGGAGGGGAGCTTCTTTTCCCCATATCCAAGGCCCACGAGCTTCTTTCCCTCTTCGCCGACTACGGCTCCGAGGCCCCTGACGAGCTTGCCCTGGACTACTTTATGGTGGCGCCGCCGGGTGGCGCCGAGGGGATGTGCGGCTTCTCCGTCTGCTACTCGGGGCCTGAGAGCCAGGCGGAAAAGGCGTTGAGACCTCTCCGCGCCCTTGGGACACCCATGGCCGACAGCGTAACGGGCATGGACTACGTGGCTCTCCAACGTTCCGGAGATGTCGATGACCCCAGGGCCCAGGGCTCCTATCTCAAGGGCGGGTTCATCTCGGAGGTCCCCTCCGACCTCATCTCCGCCATCGTGGAAGGGTTCGAGGGGCATCCGTCGAGGACAACACTTCTCTTCTTCCAGCAGGCCGGCGGGGCCATAAGCCGGGTCGATTCCCACGCCACCGCCTTCGCCCACCGCTACGCGTCGGCAAACATGCTGACCTCCGTGGGTTGGAACATGGGTGAAGACCCGTCCCCCCACATAGCTCAAATCCGGAAATACTGGGCCGGCCTCGAGGGCTTCACCCAAGGGTTCTATACCAACGACCCACCTATGGAAGCGGATGGCGCCACCATCGATGCCAACTACCGGGAGCACCACAGCCGGTTGGTTCGAATCAAGAACAAGTACGATCCTACCAACCTCTTCCGCCTCAACGCCAACGTGAGGCCCACGGTTTAGTTCGGACGGTCTCCCCCCTTCTCAGGAGGGGGGGAGATTCGGCTTCCTCCCTCCGTCCACCCCCCTCCTGAACCCTCCTGGCCGGATCTCCCATCCACCCAGAAGGCCCCCTTCCCCATCTCCATATTGTCTGTTGCCCCTTTCAGCCCTACCCTAGGACCCTGTCATCCTGACGAGGTGGGAACGCACCCCATGTCCGCGACAGGCTCCTGGCCCTTCCGCCGGCCGTGGCACTGCCCTGGCCCGGCCGGATTCGGTCACAGAAACGCTGAGATTCGGGACCCGGGTCTCTGAACGGAAACCCACAGTTCTGACAAGAAAAGTGATCAAATGACTAAGTCGCCTTCCATTATTTATACCTGGACCGACGAAGGTCCGGCTTTGGCCACCTTTGCCTTCCTCCCCATCATCCGATCCTTCGCCGGTGCTGCTGGAGTACCCGTGGAAACCAGGGACATCTCCCTGGCCGGGCGCATCCTGGCGGTATTCCCGGATATGCTGGACGATAGTCAGAGAATCCCCGACGACCTGGCGGAGCTGGGAATCCTGGTGGAAGAGCCCGAAGCCAACATCATCAAACTGCCCAACATCAGCGCCTCCATTCCTCAGCTGAAGGAGTGTATCGCCGAGTTGCAGGGCAAAGGCTACAACCTCCCGGACTATCCGGAGGAGCCGGCCAACGAAGAGGAAAAGGCCATCAAGGCCCGGTATGACGGGGTGAAAGGGAGCGCTGTGAACCCGGTGCTCCGTCAGGGCAACTCGGACCGGCGGGCCCCTACCTCGGTGAAAGAGTTCGCCAGAGAAAATCCACCTAGGATGCGGACTTGGCCCGCGGGCTCCAAAACCCACGTGGCCACCATGGACGGCGGAGATTTTCGGAGTAATGAGAAGGCCGTGACGCTCCCCGCCGCCACCACGGTGAAGATCGAGCATGTGGCCGGGGACGGAGCGGTCACGGTACTGAAGGACGCCCTTCCCCTTCAGGCCGGTGAGGTTCTGGACGCCACGTTCATGAGCAAGAAAGCCCTCGTGCAGTTCCTGAAGGAACAGATGGCCGATGCAAGGGAGAAGGGGGTGCTTTTCTCCCTCCACCTGAAGGCCACCATGATGAAGGTGTCCGACCCCATGATGTTCGGCCACTGCGTTCGGGCCTTCTTTGAGGATTTGTTCACCAAGTACGCTGACCTCTTCGACGAACTGGGCGTAGATCCCAACAATGGGTTCGGGGATGTGTTGGACAAGATCGCCAGCCTACCAGAGGGGCAGCGCGCTGCTGTGGAGGCCGATATCCAGGCGGCGCTGGAAGCCGGCCCGGGCATCGCCATGGTGGACTCGGACAAGGGCATCACAAACCTCCACGTGCCAAGCGACATTATCATCGACGCCTCCATGCCCCCCATGATCCGTGATTCGGGCCGGATGTGGAACGCGGAAGGCCAACTTCAGGACTGCAAAGCGGTCATTCCCGATTCCAGCTATGCGGGCATCTACGACGCCATGGTCAGGGACGTTCAGGCCCATGGTCAGTACGATCCGACCACCATGGGAAGCGTTCCCAACGTCGGCCTGATGGCCCAGAAGGCCGAAGAGTACGGCTCCCACGACAAGACCTTCGAGATCCCCGCCGACGGTACCGTGCGGGTGGTGGATGCCAGTGGAAACACCCTCATGGAGCAGACCGTGGAGACGGGGGATATTTGGCGGGCCTGTCAGGCGAAGGACGCCCCCATCCGGGACTGGGTGAAGCTGGCAGTGAAGAGGGCCCGAGCCACAGGCGCCCCGGCCGTTTTCTGGCTCGACAAGAACCGGGCACACGATGCAGAGCTGATCCAGAAGGTTGTGGCCTATCTGAATGATCACGACACATCAGGGATCCAGGTGGAGGTGTTGGCTCCCGTGGACGCCATGAGGTTCTCCCTGGAACGAATCCGCCGCGGCGAAGACACCATCTCCGTCACAGGGAACGTTCTGCGGGACTATCTCACTGACCTATTCCCCATCCTGGAAATCGGAACGAGCGCCCGGATGCTCTCCATCGTCCCCCTTCTGAACGGGGGCGGGCTTTTCGAGACAGGCGCCGGCGGCTCCGCACCCAAGCACGTGCAGCAGTTCGAGGCTGAAGGTCACCTGCGCTGGGACTCCCTGGGCGAGTACATGGCTCTGGGGGCCTCCCTTCAACACCTGGGGGAGGAGTTCGACAACGCCGCCGCTCTGGGCCTCGGGGAAGCCCTGGATTCGGCTACGGCCAGCTATTTGAGGAATGCCCGCTCCCCGTCCCGGAAGGTCCACGAGTTGGACAACCGGGGCAGCACCTTCTACCTGACGCTCTACTGGGCCCGGGCCCTGGCGGACCAAACCGCCGATCCAGCCCTCGCAGAGCGGTTCAAGCCCGTAGCTTCGGCTCTGGAGGAGAACGAGGATGTCATTCTGGCCGAACTCAACGGAGCCCAGGGCTCACCCGGGGATGTGGGTGGGTACTACCAGCCGAACGAGGAACTGGCCACCGCCGCCATGTGTCCCAGCGGTACGCTGAACGGGATCATTCGGGGGTTGTAAGCCCGTAACGTTTCGGCTCCAGGGGGCCGGATGAAGGGGGGCGGGGCCAATTGGGTCCGCCCCCCTTTCTCCGTCTGTCACCCGGCCTCTCAAACCCTTATGATTCAAGGCTGATTCACGACTGTTCTGAAAGCCCGTGCTGAGGACAGAAATTCGACTCTGAAGACCGAACCAAGCGGGAGTATATCGTGGCCTCTTCTACCATCGACCCTTTTGGCGCCCTTACCGACCTTTCCCTATCCGAAGGCCCCACTTCCTTCTATCGACTCCCCCGATTGGAAGAAGAGGGCATCGTCAATCTGGACCGACTTCCCTTCTCTATCCGCATTCTCCTCGAGAACACCCTTCGGAACGCAGGAAAAGGTTTTGTCGGGGAAGATGACGTCCGTGCCGTGGCGGCCTGGAGCCCCACAAACGCAGGAACGTCCTTCCCCTTCATGCCCAGCAGGGTGGTCCTCCAGGACTTCACCGGTGTTCCGGCCGTTGTGGATTTGGCCTCTATGCGCTCGGCCTTGTCCTCCATGGGAGGAGACCCCAAGCGGATCAACCCTGTCGTGCCGGCGGACCTGGTTATCGACCACTCGGTACAGGTGGACCACTTCGGCACCCCCGAGGCTTTCCAACTGAACGTGGAGAAGGAGTTCGAAAGAAACGGTGAGCGCTATGCCCTTCTGCGGTGGGCCCAGGAAGCCTTCGAAGACTTCCGGGTGGTTCCCCCGGGCACCGGGATCGTCCATCAGGTGAACCTGGAGTACCTGGCTTCTGTAATGCACCGGAGAGATGAAGCTGGACGGTTCCTGGCCTACCCGGACACCGTCGTGGGGACGGACTCCCATACCACCATGATCAACGGCCTTGGGGTCGTGGGTTGGGGTGTTGGCGGGATCGAAGCGGAAGCCGTCCTTCTCGGGCAGCCCTACTATATGCTCCTCCCTGAAGTGGTCGGGATGAAGTTGACCGGAGATCTTCCGGAAGGAGCCACCGCAACGGACCTGGTTCTGCGGGTGGTGGAGCTGCTCAGGGCACATGGTGTCGTGGGCCGCTTCGTCGAATTCTTCGGCCCAGGCCTCTCCGGCCTGACCCTCCCGGACCGGGCCACCCTGGCCAACATGGGTCCCGAGTATGGTGCCACCATCGGATTCTTCCCGGTGGATGACGTGAATCTGGGATTCCTGGCCAGCACGGGACGTAGCCCTGAATTGGTGGAGCGGGTGGAGAGAGTATGTAAGGAAATGGGGCTCTTCCGCACAGACACCACGCCGGATCCTGATTATACCTCGGTTCTGGAATTGGACATGTCCACCATCGAGCCCGCCGTTGCGGGGCCGAAGAGACCGCAGGACCGGATCTCCCTGGCGAACCTGAAGGGTGCCTTCGATCGGGATCTACCCAACCTGGTACCTACGGGGTTCTCCCTTGGGGCCGAGGGTGGAGATTCCGAGGTCCCAGCCGGCACTCGGAGGAGCGTGGATATCACCTTGAACGGGGATCCGGCGAAGGTGGAAGACGGCAGCATCGTCATCGCCGCCATCACCTCCTGCACAAACACCTCCAACCCGTCGGTCATGGTGGGTGCGGGCCTCCTGGCCAAAAAGGCCGTGGAACGGGGCCTCGATGTGAAGCCCTGGGTCAAAACCAGCCTGGCCCCCGGATCCCAGGTGGTGACGGACTACCTTACGGCTGCCGGCCTCCTCCCCTACCTGGAGAAGCTCAGCTTCCAGGTCGTCGGATACGGTTGCACGACCTGTATCGGGAATTCGGGCCCCCTTCCCGATCCGGTCCAGAATGCCGTGGTCGACAACGGCTTGGTCGTGACCTCGATCCTCAGCGGAAACCGGAACTTCGAAGCCCGGGTCCATTCCAATGTCAGGGCCAATTACCTGGCGTCCCCGGTACTGGTCGTGGCCTTCGCCATCGCCGGTCGGATAGACATCGACGTATTCAACGAACCATTGGCGAACGATCCCCAGGGTAACCCGGTTTTCCTGGCCGATATCTGGCCGACGGCTGACGAGGTTCGGGAAACCATCACCACATCCCTGTCGCCGGAGATGTTCGAGGAGAGGTACGGAAGCGTCTTCGACGGAGACACCCATTGGCAGGCCCTCCCGGTTCCGGAAGAGAGCAGCCTTTATGACTGGGATGGGGAATCCACCTACATCCAGGACCCGCCTTTCTTCCACGAGATGGACCTGGACGTTCCTGCGTTGTCGGATATCGAAGGGGCTCGGGTTCTGGCGAAGTTGGGTCACTCGGTGACCACCGACCATATCTCCCCTGCTGCGGCCATTCCCAAGGCCGAGCCAGCCGGAAAATACCTACAGGAAAAGGGCGTGGAACCCGTTCAGTTCAACACCTTCGGATCCCGGAGAGGGAATCACGAGGTCATGATGCGGGGCACCTTCGGGAATGTCCGCATCCGGAATCTCCTGCTGGATGAAAAAGAGGGCGGATACACGCTGAAACTCCCCGGGGATGAGGTCACCTCCATCTACGAGGCCTCCATGGATTACCAGGCGGAGGGAGTTCCCCTCCTGATCCTGGCCGGGAAAGAATACGGGACCGGCAGTTCAAGGGACTGGGCCGCAAAAGGCACCTCGCTCCTGGGAGTAAAAGCAGTCCTGGCAGAGAGCTACGAGCGGATCCACCGGAGCAATCTGGTGGGCATGGGTGTACTTCCACTTCAGTTCCAGGCCGGTGAGTCGCCGGATACCCTCGGCTTGACCGGGAAGGAAACCTTCGACGTGGAAGGGATCCAGGACCGGCTGGAACCCAGAGGGACCCTGACCATTCGGGCCCACAAGGATGATGGGACCACGGTCGAATTCAACGCTGACGTCCGCCTGGACTCACAGGTGGAGATCGAGTACTACCAGAATGGCGGGATTCTCCATACGGTCCTCAGGAAAATGGCTACGGGCCAGATGTAGCAGGAGGGGCCGGCCCGGCCCGGGATCGAACCTTCGAACCAGATGGCTGGCGATCCTCGGGGTCGCCAGCCTCTTGGTTCCGGCGGCCCGGCCCGTTCAAGCCCAGTCGGTTTTGGGCCAGCTGTTCGACGCCGGAACCGGGGCACCAGTAGAAGGTGCGCTGGTCCTTCTTCTGGACCAGGAAGGAGAAGAGGCCGGCGGTTATCTCACCAACGATGTCGGTCGTTTCATCATCCGTGCCCCGGGCCCGGGAAGCTACACACTAAAGGCTGAGCGGATCGGGTACCTGACCGTGAACTCCGACCCATTCCAGCTTGAGATAAGCCAGCAGTTCGGAATCCGCCTCGAGACCGAACAGACCGCCATCCATCTGGAAGGGATCCGGGTCGAAGGTGACCAGAAGTGCGTCGTCCGGCCCGGTGAGGGTTTGGAGTTGGCTAATGTCTGGGAAGAGGCAAGAAAGGCCCTTACGGTACAGAACTGGACCGAACGGGAGGGACTGTACCGTTTCCAGATTTCCAGGTACGAACGGAATCTGGACCTCCTCGGTCGCCAGGTCGACGATGAGGTCCGAGAGGTCCAGACCGGGGTATCCGGTAGCCCCCTGGAGAGCACTCCCGTGGACGACCTCCTTTCGAACGGCTTCGTTCGCCGGGAACCGGATGGCGGCTTCGAATATTTCGCCGCTGACGCATCCGTATTGTTGTCTGATCGTTTCCTGGACACGCACTGCTTCCGGCTGGAGGCAGACGACGACCGGCCCGGGCAGATGGGTTTGGGCTTCGAGCCGGTTCGGGCCGGAGGGATCCCCGACATAGCCGGCACCCTCTGGCTCGACGCCGGAACGGCAAACCTGGAAACCCTGGAGTATGGCTATACCTGGGCTCCGTGGCGGGCGGCCAGGGGATTTGCCCGAGGTCATCTGGAGTTCGAGGCCCTTCCCAACGGCGCTTGGGTCATCCGGAGATGGTGGATTCGGATGCCTCGGGTCAAGCTCGATATGAGCAGGTCCAACGACTCGTGGAATGAGGGGGTGAGCCTGACGGGACTAAGAGAGGTCGGTGGAGAGATCGCCAGTTTTACCGCCCTCATGGCTCCGGTGGTCAGTGAGAATCCCAGGGGTGTCTTGGAGGGCCAGGTCTGGGATAGCACCAGGAATATCCCCCTCGCAGACGCGACCGTGTTCCTTTCGGGAACCCAGTTTGCCGCCGAAACGGATCCAGGGGGCACATTCCTTCTGCCGGACCTTCCTCCCGGTGTCTTCAACGCAACGTTCACTCACCCGCGAATGGACTCTCTCGGCGTCTTCTTCCAGGGGATTGAAGTGGAAATCACCCCGGGTGAACCAACCAGGGTAGAACTGGCAATCCCGGCCGACGCCGGAGTCCTGGTTTCGAGCTGCTCCGAAAGCCAGTTGGCGGCCAGGGATGGGGTGGTCATCGGTTTCGTTCGGGAGGCGGGCACGGAGAATCCCCTCGAGGGAGCCTCGGTCGCCGTCACATGGAGCACCTTCGAAGACAGAGGGGGAGGCAGCACCTTCGTCGAACACCACCAGGGCATTCAGGCCGCCTCTGATGGTACCGGTCGCTACTCAGTCTGTGGCGTTCCGCCCGGGACCACCCTCACCGTCCAGGCAAGCTTACAGGGCCGGAGGAGTATCCCCGTCCAGCTCATGGCGATTGAAGAGGGTTATACCGTGGTTCACATCGAGATGGGAGGTCGGTGAGACGGCCAAGGTTTTCCGAGCCAAGGTTCGGCTCCTTATCGACCCAGGTCTAGCTGTCCTCTCTCAGGGTCACGGGCTTCCCCAGGACCTCCTGATGGACAATAGCCTTCCGAAGCTCCCTTAGGGTCCCCCCGCCAAACAGCTCCGCCCTCACCGATGCCTCGCTGCTCTTCTCTTCTCGGTATTCCGATTGCCGGCGTACACCCGACCTCGACTCTGACTCCGAAGGTCTTGTGGCATGCAGGACTGCATTGGCACCGTGGGAAGCCGGAAACTCCCGGGCGGCAGGGGCAGAGTCGGGCATCGGAGCCACCGGGGGAGAAGGGGCCCGTCTTGTTTCCATTTCCCAGGGCTCCCGCTCCTCAATTTCAGGGGGAAGCGTCTCTTCCATCTCCTCTGGAGGGGCCCGTTGGACTCTCCCTCCCTTTGGTGGGGCTCCCCTGGCCAAGCCCAGGATCTCCTCCCAGACGTCGGATGGGATCACGGCCTCGGAAGAGGTACCCTCATCCGAGGACACATCCACCCCGTCGGTACCCGGCCCAGTTTGGCTGGGCCGGGTGCGGGTTGGGGCCTGCTGGCCCTGGGGCTTCGAGCCCGGAAGCCGCTGGCCTGGCTTACCCGTCTTCTTTTTTTTCTGACCGATCCCCTGAAGGACCGCCACTGCAACGATGATCAGCCAGAAAAAGAGTCCATCACCCACGGGCTACGCCTCTGACCCGGGGGTCTGACCGCCGCTTCCCTCTCCTGCGATGGCGTCTCGCATGGAGGTGTCAGACTCGATGTTCCGGTACTTCATATAATCCATGACGCCCAGGTTTCCTTCCCGGAACGCTTCGGCCATAGCCAGCGGCACCTCGGCCTGAGCTGCCACCACCCGAGCCTGCATCTCGACCACCTGGGCCTTCATCTCCTGCTCCTGGGCCACAGCCATGGCACGACGCTCCTCGGCCCGGGCCTGAGCAACCCTCTTGTCCGCCTCAGCCTGATCGGTCTGGAGTTCGGCACCGATGTTCTTACCCACATCAACATCGGCGATGTCGATGGAGAGAATCTCGAAAGCCGTGCCTGAATCCAGTCCCTTCGCCAGAACCGTTTTGGAGATGTTGTCCGGGTCCTGAAGCACAAACTTGTGGGTCTCTGAAGAGCCGATCGTTGAAACGATTCCTTCTCCGACTCGGGCCAGGATGGTCTCTTCCCCTGCCCCACCAACCAGTCGGTTGATGTTGGCCCGGACGGTCACCCTCGCCACGGCGATGAGCTGAATCCCATCCTTGGCCATGGCAGCAACCCGGGGCGTGTTGATGACCTTCGGGTTCACCGAAACCTGCACCGCCTCCAGGACGTCCCGACCAGCCAGGTCGATGGCAGCAGCCTGCCTAAATGAGAGTTCGATATTGGCTTTGTCGGCGCTGATCAAGGCCCGAACCACCCGGTCAACCGATCCTCCGGCAAGGTAGTGGGCTTCGAGGTCGTTGATGTGCAGATCCAAGCCGGCCTTGTTCGCCCAGATCAGGGGTCTCACAACGGCCGGAGGGCTCACTTTTCGGAGCCGCATGCCCACCAGATATCCAATCCCCACCCTGACCCCGGCCGAAATGGCCTCGACCCAGAGCCGGACCGGTATCGCCCAGGCAAGAATGAAAATAAACGCGATCGCGGCAACGACAAAAACCGTCGTTACACCCAACATTTGTTCAGCAGGCATCTAACCAAACCTCCATTGGTACCGGACCCGCACGAGGCGAGTCACAGGACAGGTGTCAGCCAAAAAATCCTTCTTCATTCCGCACGTATATCGGCACTGAAATTCTTCAATTCTCAGATTCTCCAGGTGTCGCTGGCCGAAGGGGCCGAACCACGATCCGATATCCCTCCGAGCTGACGACCCTGATATCCGTTCCTTCTTCGATCCATTCCGACTCGGAAACAGCATCCACTCTCTCTTCACCCAGGAGAACGGTCCCGGACGGACGAAGGTCCGTTAGAGCCTGCCCTTCCCTTCCAAGGAGGTCAGGACGAGGGGAGGTGGAAGCCCACCCGTCCTCCCTTTCCCCTTTGTCGAGGAGAAAAACACCGCTCTTGGCCAGACGGCTGCTGTGGGGCAAATGCCGAAGAAGAGCCCAGGACGTTATCAGGATGATCAGGATGCTCGTGGAGAGAATCGCTCCGGCCTGGGCAAAGTCCGGAAGGGTCGGGGCCCCTCCGATCATGCTCATGTAGATTCCACCCAAAACTCCCACCCCCCCAAGGACCCCGAACAACCCGAACCCGGGGATTATGAATACCTCAACGGCGATCAGCACGGCCCCCGCGCCGAAGAGAATGAAGTCTTCCATCCCCGCCAACCCGAGAATCAAATGGGACCCGAAGAAAAGGCTCAGGGAAAGAAGGCCGGCAAAACCAGCGATTCCCAGGCCCGGGGACTTGATTTCGGCAATGAGCCCCAGGAATCCCAGGGAAAGAAGAAAGGGGGCGACGATGGGATTGGAGAGGAAGCGGACGATGCGCTCCGCCCAGTTGACATGCATGGTCTGGACGGGAACTCCCTGGAGGTCCAGGTGGGACATGAGGGCATCCCAATCCTCTACCTCCTCCGCATATCCAAGGCTTACGGCTTCCGCGGTCGTGAGGGTCAAGAGCTTCCCTGACTCCACCACTCCTTCGATGGCCACGTCCTCATCCACCATGGCTTCCGCTACCGCAGGATCCAGACCTTGGTTTTCGGCCAAAGCCCTCATCTGGGCCCGCATAGCCGAAACGATCTTTTCGGAGGCTTTTTCCCCGGATCCGACTATCGGGGTCGCCGCCCCTATCACGGAACCCGGTCGCATATAGACCCGGTCGGTGGCCACGGCGATGAGGGCCCCGGCAGAATAGGCGTGTCGGTTGATGAAAGCATAGACCGGGACACCGGCGTCCCCGAGGGCATTAGCGATGCGCTGGGCGGCATCCACCCGCCCACCCGGGGTTTCGATGTCCAAAATGACGGCCTTTGCGCCCACGGCTCGAGCTTGTTCCAGGCTCCGTTCCACGAAGGGGGCCAGGCCGAGCTCGATATCACCCCGAATCGGGATCTGAAACACCTGACCGACCTCTTGCCCGAGGGTGGGCGTCGAGGCGGTGCCCAAAACCGCTAAAAGGCCTAAGGTTGCAGCAAAAACGTGGCGACCGGACATCTCCCGTCCTCTCTTTAGGGGTCTCTGTCCTGGGATACCCCACACCAGAAAGAAAAATCCGCTCCCCGGATGACCCTGAGAGCGGCTTCTCGACAGACCCTGAAAGGATCGTCAGAGAGTCCTGGCCCCCAGTAGCTGACATGCATAGTAAGCCCGACGGATCGCCCGAGGATAGTCCCCGTCCTCAAGGGCTTCGGTGGCTCCGTATATCAGTCGTCGGATTCGGATCAACTCTTCCTCCGAATACGAAGCCGGGTCGAGTTTTCTTCCGAAAGCTAACGAGGCCTTCTCGATCAGCCCCATGGCGACTCTTTGGGGGCTCATGCTCCAGAGGGCGTCGGCCGTCTCCAGGATGAGCTCCAGGGCAGCCGAAGTGTTCCCCCGGGCCAATACGTTGGCGGCTTCCTCGTGAAGCTGTCTAGCCTGAAGGAGGGAGGGACCGATGGTACCCGGATCCAGATAGATCGCCACACCATTGACTGCAGCGATATTGGATTCGACGCGGCTCAGGAGGCCTTCGATTTCCGCGTCGGACAACTCGGAGGCGAGGAGATGAGCCACGAGGGGATAGAGCTGGTGACGGGCCTCAATGCCCCGGGCTTCTTCCAGCTTCCAGGAATCCCACCAGGCCTCGGAAACGGCGACCTCGTCGTACCCTGCCAAAGCAGTGGAGATCAGGTTGGGAACCGTGGGAAGGTCCCCCCCCAGGAGAGCGGCCCCATGGGTCTCGGAGGCGACGGCAAGGGCCAGGGGGTGACTTTCGGCGTCTGCACAAGAGGACAACGGGAGTGTGAAAAAGACACACAATCCCAGGAGGACCAAAATTCGAAACAACGGAGAAATGCTTGCCAAACCTCAAAAGCTCGGGAAGAACGCCCTCAGCCCTATGCCGGAGGCCCAAGAATAGTCCAGGTAGAATGCAAACCTCATTCCAAGGTGCTGGCTTCCTTGCCGCCCCACAACCCCACGGGTAGCTTTCCGGACGGACGTTCGATCGAATGTCGAAAACCTGTTACCGGGATCCGCCCTACGGAGGGTTCGGGCCATGGAACGGAAGAAGAAGTCCGACGAAAAGCTCTCTCTGATCTTGGACCACGCTTCCAGGATCTTTGCGGAGAAGGGATACCACGCCGCCAGCGTTCGAGACGTGGCCACCGCAACGGGCGTGAGCCCCGCAGGACTCTATTACTACTTCCAGAGTAAAGAGGAACTCCTGCATCTGATTCTGGACGGGTGCCTCTCAAGCCTCATCCGCCGGATTCGAGACGATGCCGCGGAGATCAAGAATCCCGCAGCCCGCCTGAAGGCCATCATCAAGACCCACCTCGACCAGTT
Source organism: uncultured Gemmatimonadaceae bacterium (assembly GCA_964407425.1). GTDB lineage: Bacteria > Gemmatimonadota > Gemmatimonadetes > Longimicrobiales > Gaopeijiaceae > JABDNZ01. Next base: position 16,058 of record CAYOVN010000019.1, on the reverse strand, counting down.
CAGATCGAGTGGCCCGGAAATGAAGGTCCTGGTGAGGGAATGGGATGTCCTCTCTGGTCCATTCGGGACCGGAATTCGGAAGCTCATGCGGGACTACACCCAGATCGTGATCCGAACCTTTAAGGAGCTTTCCCCGGAAAAAAGCTCGAAGGAGCTTCGGGCCGCAGCCTTTGGACTATTCGGCATGCTCACATGGGTAGACCAATGGTACCGCCCGAAGAGGGATCTCTCTCTGGATCGTCTGGCCGAAGAGTTCACCTCGATCTTCCTCGGGCACTTCCTGTCGGGATCTCCAGGCGGGGCCGGAGGGGTGAACACCGAAGAGGACAGTTCCTCCGGGAAGTGGACGAAGAAGAACCCTGCATCGTCCATCCTCTCCGGGCCGGGGTTCTGAGAGCATCCGCATCCCGGACCCTCATCGATGAATTGACCTCGGCCCTGGAGGAAATCGCCAGGGCCCTGGACGAACGTAAGGGCTGACCATGGGAGGTTTCGTGAAAGTTCGGTGGGTACGGCGGGGTGCCGCCCTGTTTTTTATCCTCTTTGTCCTGGCGGTAATCTGGCCGGGAATAGTCCCCTTCAATCGATTCGAGCCCCAGATCCTGGGCCTGCCCTTCGTGATGTTCTGGATCGCCCTTTGGGTGTTCGCCTCCTTCCTGGTCCTCGTTGTTGTAGACAGGGTTGAAGGGAAAGCCCGGGAGAGGGGAGATTGATGGCGCGCTGGCAATGGATCACCGTCATCATCGTCCTCTACCTTGCCCTGACTCTGGGAATCGGTCTTCGGGCCGGCAAGAAGGCCTCCAAGAGTGTCACTGGCTATGTAGCCGGCGACCGCTCCTTCGGCCTTCTGGTCATGTACTTCATCTTCGGCGCCACCATGTTTTCGGCCTTTGCCTTTCTTGGGGGGCCCGGGTGGGCGTATTCCCGGGGGGCGGCGGCTTTCTACATCCTGTCCTATGGCATCCTGGGCATGGCGCCCTGGTACTGGGTCGGGCCTCGGGCGGCCAGATTAGGACGAAAGTACGGGTATGTGACCCAGGCCCAGCTCCTCATGGGTCGCTTCCCCAGCCGATTTCTGACCGTTCTCATGGCCGTGCTGACCGTCCTGGCCTTCATCCCATATATCACCCTCCAGATGAAGGGGGCGGGGATCGTCATCGAGGCCGTGACGGACGGCCATATCCCCCTCTGGTTGGGGGCTGGCGTAGCCTACGGCATCGTTGTCATCTACGTGCTATCCTCCGGGGTGGCTGCCGTTGGTTGGACCAATACCTTCCAGGGAATCTTCATGCTGGTGATCGCCTGGACCCTGGGGATCTACCTCCCGATCCGCCTCTATGGCGGTGTCGGGACCATGTTCCAGGACATCCTCGCCCAGCGTCCGGAGCTCCTGGAGCTTCCGGGGCTGACCGAATCAGGAGAGCCATGGAGCTGGGGGGGATATTCCACAGCAATTCTCGTGAGCGCCATCGGGGTTTCCATGTGGCCCCATCTCTTCATGAAGGCCTTCGCCGCCAAGAGCGACGACACGATCCGAAGGACGGTGGTCCTCTTCCCGACCTTCCAGTTGTTCCTCATTCCGGTCTTACTTATCGGGTTCGCCGGGATACTCTTTCCTGAATCGCCCGAAGCACCGGATTTCATCCTTCCCTTCCTAATTCTCAAGAGTGAACTCCCGGCACTGGTCGTGGGCCTCTTCTGCGCCGGCGCACTTTCTGCATCCATGTCCACGGGAGACGCACTCCTCCACGCCGGAGCTTCCGTGGCTGTCGAGGACGGGATCCGGCCTTTCTGGAACCTGGATGACGGGCAGCAACGAAGCCTCATGCGTTTGCTGGTCCTGGTCATGGGTGCCATCGCCTACTTCTTCGCTTTGAACGAGGGCCTGTCGCTGGTGGTCCTGCTTCTGAGTTCCTACGGGATTATCGCCCAGTTCACCCCGCCCCTCATCTCAGCTCTCTACTGGAAGCGGGCAACAACTGTCGGAGTGATCAGCGGCCTCGTGGCAGGGTCCGCTGTGACCCTCCTCTTCTTCTTCCCCTTCCTATTGGGGAATTACCGGCCCTTTGATCTTCATGAAGGGATTCTGGGCCTTCTGGTCCATATTCCCGTCCTGATCATTGTCAGCCTTCTCACTCAGGATCCCGACCCGGGCACCACCAGGGCCTTTCTCGAAACGGCCCGTGGCGCAGCAAAGGGGGAAGCATGAATGACCACCTGGAAGAACTCAGGGAGAGGATCGTGGAGTTGGACGAAGACCTGGTGGACCTGATCGGGGAACGAAAGTCCCTGGTTCAGGAGATCGGTCAAATCAAGACCGGACTGGGGCTACCCGTCCTGGATCCGGCCCGGGAAGCGGCCGTGGTACGGAGAGCTGCTGCCCTGGCACGGGAGAAGGACATTGACGAGGAACTGGTCCGAGACGTCATCTGGCGCATCATGGCCGCGGCCAGGGAAGAGCAGGAAGATTTCGGCTAGGAGCCTGACCGCGAAAGGACGCGGCCAGGCTCCTGATAGCTCAATCGTCCACTGCCACCGTGCGCCACCGGCTCCCGCTGGAGGCGACCAACATGGCGGTTTTTCCTGGAGGAATCCTCACCGGAAATAGGCCCCCCGGCGGCGTGACTCCACGGATCAGATGCGGATTCAAATCCCGAATTTCCGAGGCGGAAACGTCGATGGATGACGCGACCCACCGAAGGCTGGTGGCACCCGGGACCCACACCCGGTCGAACTCCACGGGATCAGCCCGCTCCACCTCGAACCCATACTCTTCAGCCGCCTGACCGAGAACGATCAGGGCCAACATTTTGGGAACGTAGGCCCGGGTTTCTCGGGGAAGGAGCTCGATGATCTCCCAGTAGAGCTCCTCGTCTCCGGCCTGTTCTCCCGCATGAGCTCTTAGCGCTCGAGACACCCGTCCGGGACCGGCGTTGTAGGCCGCCGCCGCCAGGTACCAGGAGTCGAATCGGTTATGAAGGGCCTGGAGGTAGTCCAAGGCAGCTTCAGTGGCCTCGATAGGGTCCCGCCGCTCATCGACGTACTCGTCGATCTGGAGTCCGAACTCCTTAGCCGTGGGCCCCATGAACTGCCACATTCCGCTGGCCGAAACCCTCGATGTGGCCCGGGGGGAGAATCCGGACTCGATGGCCGCCAGATAGAAAAGGTCCTCCGGCATTCCTCGGGCCCTCAGGCCCTCCCTGATCATCTCCGAGTACAGCCCCTCCCGGGCCAGATACCTCTCGAAGGACGCCCTCTGGTCGGTGAGATACCGCTCCATCCACCGATCCACCCGCTCATTCATGGAAACGGGAAGAAATAAGGAGGGGGCCAGCTCGGCAACCAGGGGAGTCAGGGAAAGTTCCTCGGTGGTCTCTGTGGGACCGACGAGGGAAAACAACGCAAATAGGCCCGCGCCGACCATCAGCAGCAGGGCGGCTCTGATGCCCGAATAGCCCGGGAGGGCTTCCGAGACAAGCAGCGTTTTTATCGAGAGGAGGAATCTCAAAGCCAGTGGCTTTCGGCTTCGGTCTTCCTCCTTGAGTTCTGCAATCATCTTCTCATGCTCCAAACTCAAGCTCTCCCCTATACGGGTCCCCTACCCAAAAAGCTGGAGGGGGATTCGCCCGTGAAGGTCTGCATGGTACCGGTTTGGTTTGACGTGTTCTACCGGAGCCGATGCAAAAAAGGTCCGCCCTGCCGGACAGCAGGGTGGACCTGAAGGGCAAAAAGAGAGAACTACTCCTCGGGGTAGACCGAAATGAGCTTGCGATCAGCCCTTCGTTCGAAGGTCACAATGCCATCTGCCGTTGCGAACAGTGTGTCATCCCTCCCACGGCCGACGTTCCGACCAGGATGGAACTTGGTGCCTCGCTGCCGGATGATGATGCATCCAGCCCGAACCGGCTCGCCGCCAAATCGCTTCACGCCGAGACGCTTTGCATTGCTGTCTCGACCGTTACGACTGGAACCTACACCCTTTTTATGTGCCATCGTTGCCCCCAGATGTTCCGTCCGACGTTCTGTCGGCGGGGATCAGACGAGGATTTCGTCAACCCGGATTTCAGTGTACCCCTGACGGTGGCCCTGCTTCCTGCGATAACCCTTACGACGCTTCCGTTTAAAGACGATAATCTTCCGGTTACGTCCATGACCCACCAACTCGGCCTTTACCTTCGCGCCCTCTACCAGGGGCAGGCCCACCTGAACGTCTTTTCCGTCTAACGCCACGAGTACGTCATCAAAAGTGACAGCGTCACCGGGCTCCCCCGTCAAACTGGGAACTCGGATCCTCTTTCCAGGCTCAGCCCTGAATTGTTTTCCGCCCGTCCGGAATACCGCGTACATAAGGCCCTCAGGTCAAAAAATATTAGCTAATCGTATAGCCTTTAAAAGGTATGGAACAGGAGCCTTTGGTCAACCCCATTCGGCCCAAAAACCCTCAAAAGGCTCTACCCAGTGACATAACGATCGGTGACATCAGTCTCCGCCGGGCCCGCTAAGATCCGGTATTCATCCTGTCGCATCAGGGGATCGTCCAGAAGACTCACCTGCATCTTCGTGCGCTTCTGGATGTCGGAAAGGAACCCGGACTCCTGCTCGAGGATTTGGAGCGCCACCTCCGGATGCATTCGGACGACAATCCGCTTTTCTTTTCCTTCCGCCGCAACCCGGTCCAGACTCCTCTCCACCCGGCGAACCACCGTCGCCGGCGAATATACCCTTCCAGCCCCACCGCAATGGGTACAGGTCTCGGTCAGTACCTGAAACAGGGAGGGACGCACCCGTTGGCGGGTCATCTCCACCAAGCCCAGATCCGACACCTCGAAAGCCTTGGTTCTGGCCCTGTCCCGGCCCAGGTGGCTCCGAAGCTCGTGAAGAACCCGATCCCGGTTCTTTTGGGATTCCATGTCGATGAAGTCGCAAACGACGATTCCACCGATGTCCCTGAGCCGAAGCTGTTTGGCAATCTCCCGGGCCGCATCCAGGTTGGTTTTTAAGATCGTGTGTTCAGGATCTTTTTTCTTTTTTCCCGTGAAGCGACCGGTATTCACGTCGATGGAGACGAGGGCCTCCGTGGGTTCGACGATGATATAGCCCCCGGACGGGAGGGTTACCTGCTTCTGGAAGGCCAGATAGATCTCCTCCTCGACGCCGTACTTGTCGAAGAGGGGAAGAGTGTCGGTGAACAGGTGGAGCCTGTCCATAAGATCGGGATCCACGTGCTTCAGGTATCGGGTGATCTCGGCGTGGATTTCCCGGTTGTCCACCGTAAGAGAGTCGAACTTATCGGTGAAGAGATCCCTGATCACTCCACTGATGAGCTTGGCCTCCCCATGGACCAGAGCGGGAGCTTCGGCGGTCTTGGCCTTTTCCTGGATGGTCTGCCAGGCTTCGTGGAGGCGCTTGAACTCCTTCTCGAAAGTGTTCCGATTGAGTTCCTCACCCACCGTCCGCACGATCACGCCCCCGCTTCCCTTGGGAACGATCTCTTTCGCGAGTTTTCTGAGGCGGGCCCTCTCACCCCGCTCCTCGATTTTCCGACTTACCCCTACATGGGAAGAGCCGGGCATAAACACGAGGAATCTCCCGGGCATGGAAATCTGGGTGGTGAGGCGGGGTCCTTTGGTGCCTATGGGTTCCTTCGTAACCTGGACAAGGATGTCCTGGCCCTGACGAACAACATCTTGGATCGGGACGTTCTTCTTGCTCCTCCGGCGACCCCCGTTCTCCCCATTCTCGTCATCATCGTCGCCTTCGGCGTCCAGGTCCGATGCGTGGAGGAAGCCAGCCTTGTCGGTACCGATGCCTACGAAGGCTGCCTGAATTCCTGGAAGGACCGCTTCGACCCGGCCAAGGAAGATGTCACCCACCAGACGGCCCTGGTCCGGACGATCATACATCAGCTCAACCAGACGGTCATCCTCAAGTAGCGCCACCCACGACTCCTGGGGAGAGGCGCTAACCAAAATCTCTCTTTTCAAAACGGTAGAACTCCTTTTGAGCGCAGCCCCAACCCCTCAAACCCCTCGAATCCCGAATCCGCCCCGCAGGTGGCTGTTGCACCGCCTGACGGATTCCGGCCATTCCAGGGGGTCCTTGAGGCAAGGACCCACTCCTGTTTTGTCATCGGATCGCGAAGCGCTGCCGCAACCCGTCCGGGTCCTCAGTTCCCGAAGGCCTCCCGCACGAGGTGCCGACCGATCACGATCCTCTGAATCTCGCTGGTTCCCTCCCCTATCTCGCAGACCTTGGCGTCTCGCATCATTCTTTCCACGGGGTAATCCTGGGTGTAACCCACACCCCCGAGGAGCTGAACGGCCTGGGTCGTGACCCGCATGCAGAGCTCAGAGCAATAGAGCTTCGCCATTGCGGCCTCCTTACCGAACGGTCGACCCTGGTCCTGCAGCCATGCCGCGTGATAGGTGAGGTGTTTTCCCGCCTGAATTTCTGTTGCCATATCGGCCAGGCGGAATTGGACGGCCTGGAAGTCCCAGATTTTCCGCCCGAACTGCTTCCTCTCCTGCGCGTAATTGAGCGCCTCTTCCAGCGCTCCCTCCGCCAGGCCAAGAGAAAGGGCTGCTACGCCCACTCGGCCCGAATCCAGGGTCTTCATGAAATTGATGAAGCCCCTTCCTTCTTTTCCAAGCTGGTTCTCCTCGGGTACGAACGCGTCCTCAAGGAAGAGCTCTCGAGTATCCGAGGCTCTCCAGCCCAGTTTATCCTCCTTCTTTCCGGCTCTTACTCCCGGAATAAAATCTAACTCCGGCGAGTGCCCTACCCCCAGACCCTCCACCCGCTCCATGTCCACTGTCGGCTTCGAGACGATAAAGCTCGTGATTCCTTTCGAGCCCTTCTCGGGGTCTGTCACCGCCGTAACCACGAAGATCTCCCCAACTCCCGCATGGGTAATGAAGATCTTCGACCCATTGATTCTCCATCCGCCCTTTTCCCGGACCGCTCTGGTTCTTGTGCCGGAAGCGTCTGATCCGGCTCCAGGCTCGGTAAGGCCGAAACCACCCAAGACCCGACCCTCTGCAAGGAACGGAAGCCACTTCCTCTTCTGCTCTTCCGTACCAAAGGCCAAAATAGGGGAGGCCCCCAGGGTCGTATGGGCGGAGACAGTGATGGAATGGCTTGCATCCACCCGCGCCAGCTCCTCCACCGCCAGAGCATAGGAAAGATAATCCTTTCCCATCCCACCGTAATCCTGGGGAATGGGGATTCCCAGCCAGCCCCTTTCGGCCATCACCTTGACATTTTCCCAGGGGAATTCAGCTCTTTCGTCGAGAAGGCCGGCAACAGGCCTGACGTCATTCTCGGCGAACTCCCGAATTTCCTCCTGGAACTCCCTATGTTTGTCGGTCAGATAACGGTCCATTGTCCTTCCAGGGACGGGCTCGAAGCGGATCGAACCGTACGCGTGGGGACAAAACCCTGATGGGGAAACTAGGTCCTGCCTCCCTTCCCAAAAAGGCCTGGGAAGGCCCCAAGTCTTAGGAGCGAGGATATTCCCGCCCGTGATCGCCCTCTTTCCGATAGGCACCGATCACATTTCCCGCACCCTCCGGGTCCTCCGGCCTCCCCGAAGTAGCCAAGAAGGACGCTCCGCCGGCAACCACGAGCCTGGGCGTAGTTCATGACCGCCTCCATCTGGGCTTCCCGGGCCGAGCGGTGTCGGGAATAGGGCCCCGCCCTCAAGGAGGACGACACCAGGGTGAGGGAATACCGCTTCCCGTGTTCCCCCCGCATGGAAGACCCCAAATCAGTGGGGCTATTCATCCTGGCGAGGGAGTCTGATCCCGGGGAGGGAGGCAATTCCCCCAGAAGAAGGGCCCGACACCTGACAAGGGCCTGAAGGATGGCCAGGCCCTCGTAGGGAGTTGTCTTTCCTGCCAGCAGGTGCTTCAGATCCTCTTCAGGGACCATGTTCTCCTGGTGGAGATCGAACCGATTCATGAGGGTTCGGAGGGCTTCCTCCAGGACCTTGGTCGGAGGGTGGCTCATGGCAATGAAACGGTCGTGGATGAATCGGTCCCGGTTTCCGAAAAGGGCCAGGCACCAAGCCTCCCTTCCGTCCCGTCCCGCCCGGCCGGCTTCCTGATAGTAGGCCTCTAGGCTCCCTGGGATCTGATAGTGGAGGACCAGACGAACGTCCGGCCGATCGATTCCCATTCCGAAAGCGTTGGTGGCAACTACGATGGGAGAGGGGTCTTTCAGGAAGTGGCCCTGGATCCGGGACCGGACCGAGGGGGGCAGTCCAGCATGATATCCCATGGCCGGGAGTCCTCGTGAGGTCAGGGCCCTCGTGACCCCTTCCACGGTTTTCCGGGTCGATGTATAGACGATGCTGGCTCCCTCCCTTTCTCTCAGGGCCCGGCGAATCTGGCCAACTTTCTCCTTCGGGCTCGAAGCCGACCCCACACTCCATACCAGGTTCGGCCTGTCGAAACTTCCGACCACGGAGACGGGGTTCCGGAGCCGAAGGCGTTGGCGGATTTCCTCCCGAACCCTTGGTGTGGCCGTCGCCGTGAGAGCCAGGAAAGGCACCTTCAGCCTGGATCGTATCTTTCCAATTCTGAGGTACGCAGGGCGGAAATCTTGTCCCCATAGGCTTATGCAGTGGGCCTCGTCGATGGCCACCAAGGAAAAAGGGATATGAGGGATTGCCGAGGAGAATTCGGGAAGGTGGAGGCGTTCGGGAGAGAGGAAGAGAAGGTCGATTCCCCCGTCCCGGGCATCTGCGATGATTCGTTTCCGGAGGGAGCTGGGGAGGGCTGCGGAAAGGGCGTGGGCCTCCAGTCCAAGGGCCCTGGCTCGGCCTAGTTGGTCCTCCATTAGAGAGATCAGGGGGCTGACCACAACCACCGTCCCTTCCAGGAGGAAGGCCGGGAGCTGGAAGCAGACACTCTTCCCTCCCCCCGTAGGTAAGATTCCGAGGGCGTCCTTCCCAGCCAGGACGGCCCTGATTAGCCTCTCCTGCCCAGGCCGAAAGGCGGGAAGGCCCATATAGCGGCGAAGGGCCGAAGATAGATCCGGGGGAGAACAAAGGGCTGGCTGTGGGGGTCCCGTCATCCCGGAAGGTCAGAGGCTCCTCCGGGCGATGGTATGGGGGGACCGGCCTGGGTGTCAGGTTTCGGGGGCGGGGTCCTCGGCCAGGGCGGCTTCACCCGGGGCATCGGCGGCAGTTTCCTCAGCGGCGTCTTCGGTACTGTCTTCGGCCGCTTCTCTTGTGGGCAGGAAACGCAGAGCTGCACCCGCTACAAGAAGCGCGATCGCCAAGATCACCAGGACGGAGGAATCAAGCCCCACCCCAGCCATGGCCAGCGCGGCTCCAAGGAGAAAGAAACGGACCTTCCATTCGAGGTACTTGTCCGACCCATCTTTTCCCCGGTCGAGGAATATCATGACGAAGAGGGCCGACGCTTCTTGAGAAAAGCCTGAACACCGGCCCTGCATTCCTCCGTCTCCCGGGCCTGAACGTTGACCTCGGCCCCCCGTTCGATGCCCTCTTCGAAGTCCAGCTCCGCCAGTTCGTAAAGGAGGCCTTTGGTGAGAGACACGGCCTTCTTAGGCCGGGCCGCCAGATCCCTCACGAAACCATCCACGTCGGCTTCGAAGGATCCCGCCGGGAATACCCGGTTCACCAAGCCTACACGAAGGGCCTCCGTGGCCGGAATCCGGTTTCCCATGGTAACCAGTTCGAAGGCGGTACCCTCCGTCAGTTTTTGTCGGAGGATGGCCATGACCATGGCTGGCACAAAGCCCAGGTGAACCTCCGGGTACCCGAACTGGGCATCCTCGTGGGAAAGGACCAGGTCGCAGGCTGTAGCCAGGCCGCACCCTCCGGCCAATACCTTCCCGTGGACCGCGGCAACGATGGGACGGGGGTGTCGGCGCATCCGAAGGAAGAGAGCCCCCAACCGGCGAGCCTCGGCCAAGCTCGCTTCCGAGCCTTTGGAGGTTGTTGTCTCCAGCTCTGCCAGGTCTGCCCCGGCACAGAAGTCGGGACCATCCCCCCGAAGTAGGATGACCCGAAGTTCGGCATCGTCTTCCGAGGCCTGGAGAGCCGTGTCGAGGGCTTCCACCAGGGGCCTGTTCAGGGCATTCCGCTTCTCCGGCCGGTTCAGGCGAAGCTCGAGGATCCCCCCTGTCCTTTCGATCCGAAGCACATCAGAGTTCATGGCGTCGGTTCCTCTGAGGGTTGGAGCCCCGGCGCCGACGCACTGAGAGAACGGGAACCTGGCTCAATCGATAAATCACCCGGGAGGTGGAAGGGGCCGATGTGGGGCCCCGGATTCCGCCGGGCTGCCCTCAGGAGGAGAGTGAGGGCACCCCTCACCTCTTCAGGAAGAACGACTTCGTCAACAAAACCTCGGGCCGCTGCAAAGCGCGCGTCGAGTTGCTTTTCATATTCGTCACGGACCTCGTCCATCCGGGTCCTCAGATCCTCGTCGGGAACGGCCCCGAGTTCCTTCAAACGATCGATCTGGCCGCTGAACAGAGCCATGACGGCACTCTCCCCCTCCATGACCCCCATGCGCCCTGTAGGCAGGGACAAAATGAAATCGGGATCGAACCCCTGACCCGCCATCGCGTAGTAGCCTGCCCCGGAAGCGTGGTTCACGGTCAGGGTGAGCTTCGGCACAGTGGCCACCGACATGGCTTCCACAAATTCGGCCCCGGCCCGGATGATCCCAGAGTGTTCGGCGTCTGAACCCACCATGAAGCCCGAAACGTCTTGCACGAACAGTAAGGGGGTCCGGTGACGGTTCATGGTCTCGATGAAGTAGGCCACCTTCCGGGCACTCTCGGTATAGACGATCCCTCCGAATCTCGGTGGGCCGGGCCGTTGGTCTTTCACCACCCCTCTGGCGTTGGCTATGACGCCGACCGGCATCCCCTCGATGAACCCGGTCCCGCATATCATCTCGGCGGCATGGTTTGGTTGGAACTCGTTCAGGCCCTCCCCGTCGAGGATACATTCCAGAACTCCGTACATGTCGTACGGCTGGCGGTGATCAACAGGAAGGATCTGATAGATCTCCTTCTGATCCCGCCTGGGCGGGGTCGGATGATCAAGATCCCCATGAGACTGTCCGGCAACCTCATCCGGAAGCTCCCGGATGAGCTGTCGGATGCGAGAAAGGCAGGCCTCGTCGTCGGGAACCATGTAGTGGGCAACTGCCGAGATCTCGGTATGAACCCGGGCCCCACCCAGCTCTTCCCTGCCCACGGTCTGTCCAGTGGCTCCTTTTACCAAATTCGGCCCACCCAAGCCCATGAAGCTGGTACCCTCCACCATCAGGATTACATCGGAGAGGGCGGGAAGATAAGCACCCCCCGCGATACAGGGGCCCATCACCGCCGATATCTGGGGCACCCTGAGGTATCTCCGCATGATGGAGTTGTAGTAGAAGATTCTGGCGGCCCCGTACTGGCCCGGGAACACCCCCCCCTGGTAGGGAAGGTTCACACCGGCCGAATCCACCAGGTAGACGATGGGTATACGACACCTCATGGCCACTTCCTGGGCCCTGAGCATCTTCTTGATGGTTTCGGGCCACCAGGAGCCGGCCTTCACCGTGGCATCATTCGCCACGACGACCACTTCCCTTCCCTCTACCACTCCCACCCCGGTTACGACGCCAGCCCCAGGAGCCTGCCCCTCGTATTGGTCGTAGGCCACAAGAAGTCCCAGCTCGAACCAGGTACTCCCCGGATCCATAAGCTTCCTGACGCGCTCCCGGGCCGTGAGTTTGCCCTGATCATGTTGTCGTTGGATTCGTTGCTCTCCGCCCCCTTGATGGAGGCGGGTCCGAAGCTGCTCAAGCTCTTCGGAAAGGGCTCGAAGGCCCTTGGGGGAGGAAGATTCGGCGTCTGCCAGCTTTCCTGCCATCCACAACCCTCTCTTTTCTCAGGAGATGGAGCCTTGGACCTCTTCCCGACCCGCAGCCCACTCCCTGATGTAGGCCACCGCTTCTCGAGTCGGCGTCCCGGGGCCAAATAGACGTCCGATTCCCCGGTCCCGAAGAGTTTTCATATCCGCTTCATTGATGATCCCACCCCCGGTGAGGAGCACGTCGTCGGCTCCAGCTTCGGCAAGAAGGTCTTGGACCCGGGGGAAGAGGGTCATATGGGCCCCGGAAAGCACGGACATGGCCACCACATCCACGTCCTCCTGGACCGCAGCACTCACAATCATCTCGGGGGTTTGATGGAGTCCGGTATAGATGACCTCGAATCCGGCGTCCCGGAAGGCGGAAGCAATGACTTTTGCCCCTCGGTCGTGCCCATCCAGGCCCGGTTTCGCTACCAGGACCCTGATCTTTATATCTCTGTCAGACATTTGGTTATCCCAAATCGGTAGTTGCTTGCTTCTGGAAGATAGAGGCGTTCAAGGTCGACGGGAAAGCTGCTCCATGTAGTCGGGCAGGCCAGAAACATCCTGGAGTCGGTCGACGGGGTAGTCCAAACCGTCGAATGGATCCAGGAGGAGAGCCTGAAGGCCGGCTTTCCTGGCCCCAAGGACGTCCACCGGATAGAGGTCCCCTACGTAGAGGCACTCTCCTGGGGGCAGCCCTAAACGACGGCAGGCCCGGAGGAAGATTTCCGTATCGGGTTTCTCGACACCCTCAATCTCCGAATCCATGACGAACTCGAAACAGTCCCGAATTCCCGCTCCTTCGATGAGGCCTTCGATTCGACCATCGGCATTGGAGATGATGGCCAGCCGGTACCCGGCTTCGAGCAGCCGATCCAGGGCCGGGCGTGTTGATGGATCCATGTAGGACCAGAGATGCCGGTCCCTATGGATCTCCACGATCCGGTTCCCTACCTCCTCGATCCGGTCCTCCGGCACCCCGGAGGTGCGGAGGAGGTTCTCGAAGTACTCCTGCCAAATATGATTCTCGGTCCCGAAGGCCCCCTCTTCAACTCGTTTAGTGAGCCGGGTCCGGGCGAAGTATTCGGCCCGTCTGAAACCTTCCTCGTCCACGTCAGCACCGAATTCCCGAAGAACCGGAACCACCACATGGGGATCGATGAAGATGAGGGTGTTACCCGCGTCGAAGATGATGGCTTTGATGGGCATGGGTTTTGAGAACGGTTCCGATTCAGAAGAACACGGGTTCTTTGTAGTCCCCGAAGGTTTGTTCCATGGACTCACGGATTTCAAAAAGGGTGCAGTAGGCCCGGGCGCACTCCAGAATCGGATCTACCAGGTTGGTGCCGGTCTCGGAAGCATTCTTCAGGTCAGCCAAGGCGGTCCGGACTCGCTCCTCATCCCTCTCGGCTCGGAGTTGAGCCATCCGGGCCCGCTGCTTCCGTTCGATATCCGGGGAAATGGAGAGAGTGTCGATCTCGATAGACTCTGAGCCATCAGTGAAATCGGTCAGTCCAACAACCTTCCGTCCCCCGGACTCCACTTCCTTCTGCTGCCGGAAAGCCGACTCGGCGATCCCTTTCTGGAACCAACCGGACTCGATCCCGGGAACCACACCGCCGATCTCCTCTACCTGGCGGAAAATATCCTCGGCTTCAGCCTCCAGCTGGTCGGTGAGGCTTTCCACATAGTACGAACCTGCCAAGGGGTCCACGGTGTTGGCCACGCCCGTCTCGTAAGCAAGAATCTGCTGGGTCCGGAGGGCGATTCTTACGGCCTTCTCCGTGGGAAGAGACAGCGTTTCGTCCATCGAGTTCGTGTGGAGGGACTGGGTCCCACCCAGAACGGCGGCCAGTCCCTGATAGGCCACCCGGGCGATGTTGTTTTCGGGCTGCTGGGCCGTGAGGCTCACCCCGGCGGTCTGGGCGTGGGTCCTCAAGCGCCAGGAGTCGGGATTGGTGGCCCCGTACTTCTCTTTCATGTGTCTGGCCCAGATTCGCCGGGCTGCCCGGAACTTCGCAACCTCCTCGAAGAAGTCGTTGTGAACATCGAAGAAGAAGGAAAGACGGGGGGCGAATCGGTCCACATCGAGGCCGCGTTCGATTCCCCGCTCCACGTATTCGAATCCGTTCTTCAGGGTAAAAGCCAACTCCTGGGTGGCCGTGGACCCGGCCTCCCGAATGTGGTAACCGGATATGGAGATGGGGTTGTACTTGGGAGCGTGGTCACTGGCCCATTCGAACATGTCGACAATAAGCCGGAGGGCGGGCTCGGGAGGGTATACCCAGGCGTGTTGGGCCTGGTATTCCTTCAGGATGTCATTCTGAACGGTTCCGCGAAGCTTTTCCGGAGCGACTCCCTGCTTTTCAGCCGCCGCCACGTAAAAGGCGAAGAGGATGATGGCGGGACCATTGATGGTCATAGAGACGGATACCTGATCGAGGGGAATCCCTTCAAAAAGGGTTTCCATGTCGGCCAGGGAGGAGATGGCCACACCGCATATCCCGACCTCACCAAGGGACCTGGGATGGTCCGAATCGAACCCCATGAGGGTCGGGAAATCGAAGGCCACACTCAGTCCGGTTTGGCCGTTGGCCAGCAGGTACTTGTAGCGTTCGTTCGTTTCCTCAGCGGTTGCGAACCCGGCGAACTGCCTCATGGTCCAGAGGCGAGTCCGGTACATGGTCGTGTAAGGACCACGGGTGAAGGGGAACTCTCCCGGGTACCCCAGAGCCTCAGAGTAGCCTTCCCCGCTTCCCACATCCTGAGGGGTATAGAGAGGTTGGATTTCCCGGCCGGAGATGGAAGAGAACAGGACGTCGTCCCGCATGGGGATCCGGTCGAACTTCTCTTTCCATTCGGCAAGTTCGGCCTGGAGCTTCCGAATTTCTTCATTCTTTTCGGCGAGCTTGGCCTCGATATCAACGGACATGGTCCATCCCTTCAAATCAGTAGAAACTCCGGGGACATACCCGAGCCCCGGAGCCCTCTTACAGTCTCAAAAATCTATACGGATCAACGGGTATCGGAACCCACCAGCTCCGCAACGATCCTCTCTGCCAGAGAGTAGGGGGTTTCTCGGCCCGCCACGATCTCGGCGGCGCCTCCATTCAAGATGTTTCTCACACCTGAATGACCCCAGGCAATACGGCGAAGTTCCCGGTTCACCACATCTTTCACCCGGTCCGCGGCTCTGGCTTCTCGGCGCCTTAGGAGGCCACCTGATTCCTCGAGGAACGCCCGGTGGTCATCGATGGCCTGAAGGAGCTCCGGAACCCCCTCCCCGGTCTGGGCGACGGTGGTGAGGACCGGAATCTCCCACGTGGCTCCCTCACTGTTCTCAGCCGTGGGTTCGTCTTGATCCTTAGGGGAGAGGAAATTCTTGAGATCGACACCGTGATGAGCCGGGACGTCCTTCAGAGCTTCGCCGTCCCTCAGGTGGAGAGCCAACTTCAGGTCCCTCACCAGCCGGTCCGCCCCGGGCCGATCAGCCTTGTTCACGACGAAGATATCGGCGATTTCCATGAGGCCCGCCTTCATGGCCTGGATGGCGTCCCCGGACTCAGGTACCAGGATCACCACTACCGTATCCGCCGCACTGGTGATCTCCAGCTCCGTCTGGCCGACCCCGACAGTTTCCACCAGAACTCGATGGAAACCGAAGGCGTCCATCAGGTCCAGAACCTCTTTGGTGGTGGTGGCCAATCCTCCGAGGGATCCCCGGGTGGCCATTGACCGGATGAAGATCCCCTCATCGGTGGCCAGGTCGTTCATCCGGATTCGATCGCCCAGGAGAGCCCCCCCGGAGTAGGGGGAAGTTGGGTCGACGGCGACCACCCCTACCTCCTCCGACCGATCCCGATAGGCCTTCGTCAGGCCGGCTACCAATGAGGACTTCCCCGCCCCTGGAGGTCCGGTGAAGCCGACCCGTTTGGAAAAGCGAGGATTCTCCAGAACCGTATGGAGGAAAGTCTGAAAACCCGGACGTTCGTCCTCCACGAGAGAGATTGCCCGGGCCAAGCCCAGTTTCTTTCCCTGCTGAAAACGCTCGAGAAGCGTCCCTATGTCGGTGGTCATATCAAGAAGCCTCTGAGCAAGTGAGGTTCCTTAGGGAGCCTCTGCGCAAGTGAGGCTCCCTAGTAATATCGATCATCCGGCCGAATCCCTCGGGCAT
>CAYOVN010000018.1:0-35765 GCA_964407425.1 uncultured Gemmatimonadaceae bacterium | reverse complement strand
TGACCCGGTACCCCTGAGGCCGGAAGGTCCGCTCCTGGCCAGAGGATAGATCCCGGACCACCACCATGGAGTTCTCCTGGTCCAAGCGTGCCATCTCAGACCGCAGACGGTTCCGGGAGGCTCGATCCGTCCCCCCGAACTCCGCTTGTGCGCCGGCCCTGGCCTCCCGGAGTGCTGCCGTCTCCTGAACCTTCAGGTACGCCAAACTTCCGGCCGTGGGAGCGAAAACCGCACCTCCACCCGACACGGAGGCCACCTCCCGAACGCCCATCCCCCCTGCCTCGAGAACATGAGTCGACAAGTCAGGTCCCGATCCCGACTCATACGCCAGATACCTGCCGTCAGGGCTCCAGCGCACCCCCCGTCCATCTATAGCGAGCTCCGAAACCGAAAACAGCTCACCGGTCAGGAGGGCGATCCGTTCCTGAAGCTCAGGGTTGGGTACCCCCTGGAGCAGGCTCTCCAGTTCCTCGAGGGCTTCGATGAAGTTTCCAGTATCCCACTCGGCCCGAGCCCGCACAAAACGGGACTCGGCGGATTCCTGACCCCTCTGGAAGCCCTGGGCATGAGTCGGAATCAGAACAAGAAAAACCATCAAGACGGTCAGGAAACGTGACAACATGGCCTCGTCCTCAGAGTGTCGGAGTGGAGGAGCAGGGTCACCCAAACCAGGAGGGTGATGTTGGGAGAAAAGGGGGGGGAGGCCGTCCCCCGTCAACCCGGTGGTTCTTCACCAGGAAGGAGAGGAACATGGTGAACTCGTAATAGCTCTCTATGCTCTCGCTGAACTCCATCCTTACCGCAGCGCTCCCCGGAAAATTAACCACGGTTTGATGGGTCGGAAGCTTGGTGATTTGGAAGGAGCGTGGGCCTCCAGGCGGTTCCGCGTGGCCATTCGAACGCCCGGTGTTGTCCATCAACTTGCGTCATATTCCCTTTGCCTCGAGAGAAACAAAATGATATCATTCTGAGATCATCAAGATTCCTTTTACCCGAGGTCCACATGGCCGATGTCGCTCTACGGGGAATGAGTTCGGGGTTGCACCTGGCTTTGAAGAAAAGTGCTGAGGAGAGCCACCGAAGCCTCAACGGCGAGATCCTCGCCCGGTTGGAGGCATCCCTGGATACTCACACGGTAGATGTGGACGTATTGCTTGCCAGGATTCAGGCCCGGAAAGGGCGCCTTGGGCTCGCCAAGCTGGAGGAGGACGAACTCCGAGGCCTCAAAGAGGCCGGGCGCCAATGATCGTCGTGGATACCAATGTCATGGTCTATCTTCTCACGGGGATCGGGCCCGGGGCTGAGGCGGGCCGGCTCCTGGCCAAGGATTCCGAGTGGGCAGCCCCGCCGATTCTCCTCAGCGAAATCCGAAACGTTATGGTCGGACTCGTTCGACGGGGTGCGATTCAGATTGGGGACGCCCAGGAGATATGGGAAGACGCTCAGGCCGTGCTCGGGGACCGGATAGCTTCGGTGCCCTCGCGGCCCGTGCTGGAGGCGGCCATTGCCGGGAACCTAAGTGCGTACGATTCTGAGTTCGTGGTCCTGGCTCGCCGCCTGGGTGTCCCTCTGGTTTCAGCAGACCGAGCCATCTTGAAGGGGGCCCCGGACGTGGCGGTGCCCTTGTGACTTGGCGAGGCCCTTAATGGCCCGCATTCCTGAGGTGTTCCGGAAGTTTTTAACCGAGGTCTTACTCCGAGGAATTTGAATGGCTGACGTAAGGGTTGTCCGGTCTCAGGATCTGCCTTTTACGGCGATTGAGGGAGATGGAGCGCAGGGGTTGGAGTTGGCCCGGCTATATAGGCATCCTGACGGCGCTGCCACCTTTCAGCTTGCCCGGGTCGCTCCAGGAGGAATCTCAAAGCGCCACGCCCACGAATGGGACCAGGCCAACTGGGTCTCCAGTGGGGAAGCTCAGGTGGATGTGGACGGGGAGGTTTTCCGGCTGGGAACCGGTGACTCCATCATAATCCCCGGCGGGAAGGCCCACGCCTTCTCCAATCCGGGGGAGGTTCCCCTGGTGTTGGTTGCGGTCTTAGGCCCTGGTGCGGCCTGACGTCAGCCCGACCGGTGGCCCTGGCCTTTATCCAGCCGAACGGTCACCTTCTTTCCGCGGATGGTTCCAGCCTTGAGGGCGCGTAAGACCAAGTCCGACACGTCGCTAGCAACTTCCACTATTGTGAACCGCTCGGAGATCTGGATGGTGCCGATCTGCTTGCTGTGGATGCCGGCCTCGCCGGTAATGGCTCCTACGAGGTCTTTGGGCCGGAGACCCATGCTTCGCCCCATTCCAATGAACAGATAAGTCCCTGCACCCATGCGGGGCCTGGCCTTTCCTGTCCCGCCGCCCTTGGGTTGACCCTTGCCCCGCGGCTTCTCTTGCCAGGGCTTCTCAACGGGGATCTCTTCTTCGTCGGCCTCTGAGCCGGAGATGGTGGCTTCATGCCCCATCTTCACCGCGCCCATGGCGATATCCACCAGATCGAACTCGTCCGAGAGGGATTCAACCACCACCCGGAACTGGTCCAGATCCCCTTCGAGGATGGACTCCCTGACCGTTGCCCGGGTGAGCTCCAGCCTATGGGTCCGGAGGTCGGTCACCGTGGGGACTCGATCCACCACGATCTCTTGTTTGGTGAGATGCTCGATGTTCCGGAGAATCACGTGCTCCCGGGGCTCCGCCAGGGTGATGGCAATCCCCTCGCGGCCTGCCCGGCCCACCCGGCCGATTCGGTGGATATACTGCTTCGCCGCCGAGGGAACGTCGTAGTTCACCACGTGGGTCAGGTGGGGGATATCAAGGCCCCGGGCGGCCACGTCGGTGGCTACCAATAGATCCACCTTCCCATTCCGAAGCTTCTTCATGACTCGGTCCCGCAGCTCCTGGGACATGCCGCCGTGCATGGCCTCGGCCCGATACCCCCGCCCGTTCAGGGACTCCACCAGGTCGTCCACATCGTTCCGGGTCCTGCAGAAGACCAGGGCGGCCTCTGGGCACTCCAGGTCCAGAATCCTCCCAAGGGCCGCAAGCTTGTGAGGCCTGCGGACCAGATAAGCTCTCTGCAGGATGAGGGGAACATCACCCTCAGCTTCCGGAATTCCGGCGATCCGGATTTCCACCGGGTCGTCCAGATGTTTGGAGGCGATCTTCTCGATGCGGGGTCCCAGGGTAGCGGAGAAGAGAAGGGTCTGCCTCCGCTCCGGCACCTCGGCCAGGATCGCCTCTAAATCCTCGGCGAAGCCCATGTCCAGCATCTCATCGGCTTCATCAAGAACAAGCACCTTCAGGCTTCCCAGCTTGAGCGTTCCCCGCCTTATGTGATCCAGGGCCCTGCCCGGTGTGGCTACCACCACATCTACCCCACGCTTCAGGACCTTGAGCTGCTGCGGGAACGACTGCCCGCCGTAGATGGGGAGGACGACCACCCCCAACTGTCGCCCGTACCTGTGAACCGCCTGGGCCACCTGCACCGCCAGCTCTCTGGTTGGGAGCAGAATGAGGGCGGATGGCACTTTGCCGCCGGTCTCGATGAGCTGAAGAAGGGGAAGGGCGAACGCCGCCGTCTTCCCTGTCCCGGTTGCCGCCAGGCCCAACAAATCCCGTCCCTCCAAAAGGTGCGGAATAGCCGATGCCTGGATGGGCGTGGGCTCTTCGTAGCCAAGAGAAGTGAGGGTGTGAAGGAGCTCGGGCCCGAGGCCCAGTTCTTCAAAGGCCTTGTTGGCCGCTGATGATGTTGTAGGAGTCATGAGGAAAGATAGCGAAAGGCCGGGAGGAGTCCGCCTCCTTCTTGAAACCTTCCTCCGCCCGTTCTCGTCCTACCCCGTAACAAGATACCCCTCTAGTATTAAGGGGTAAATAATCAATGGGTAGGCAAATCAGGGTAATCCATCTTGGGGGCGATCCATGGCAGGCAGCAAACTTTTCACCGGCACTCTGGACCTTCTGATGCTCCAGACTCTGAAATGGGGTCCGATGCATGGCTACGGCATTGGAAAATGGATCAGCCAGCAGACTGATGGTGCCGTGGACCTGGATGAAGGTGCCCTGTACGCGGCACTACATCGTTTGGAGAAAAATGGGTTCATCAAGGGCGTTTGGGGGGAGACGGACACGGGACGCCGGGCCCGGTTCTACGAGCTGAAGAAGAAGGGGGCCAAGGCTCTGAAGAAGACGGCCGCCCGGTGGGAAGAGCATGCGGGGGCCGTGTTCGCGGTACTGAGGTACACGGAAGACTGATCCACGGGGACCGCCCCGTTCTTCCACGCACCGGAGCTTGGATCCATGAAACGGATCTTTCGGAATCATGGCCCTCCTCCTGGCGGCCATTGGCCTGGCCAAGCTCATCCAGAGCTTCCTGTTCGGGGTGGAGGCGGCGGATCCGGCAACGCTCGTGGCCGTGCCTCTGGTGTTGGGGTCGGTAGCTGTCCTGGCCGCTTTTGTCCCTGCCCGGCGGGCAAGTCGAGTGGACCCGGTGGAGGCGTTGCGTACCGAGTAGGGAGGCCCGGGTCGGATCGTCTTTGACAAAGTATCCATGGTAGATATAATTATCGTGGATACTTTTTGTGCCCATGCCCTGAACCCCAAGAGCCATGCCTTCCGGATCCCATACCACCCGACCGCCTCTCAAGCCTCCAGTTCTTCATATTCTCCTCGCCCTTTCCGAGGAGGCCCTTCACGGGCTTGCCATTGCTGATCAGGTGGAGGAGGCCTCTGGGGGGGTCATCCACCTTGGGCCAGGGACTCTCTATCGATCGCTGGATGAGATGCAGGACACGGGTCTGATCCAGAAATCTGAGCCGCCTTCCGCGGATGCGGATCCTCGTCGGAAGTACTATCGGATCACCTCCCGGGGGGAGGGATTGCTCCGAATGGAGATGGAGAGGCTCGAGCACTTGGTGGACCACGCTCGGGCCCGGAAGGTCCTCCCGGGACGGGCATGAAAAACGGCTCACCCCCCCACACGCCTGTCCGGACCTTCTTCATTCGGTTCCTCCTCGGGTTGTATCCGCACCGACTCCGGCGAAAGTACGGGCCCGAGATGGAGGCGTTCCTGGAGTCCCGCCTGGCCCGGGCCAAGGCCACCGGTGGGCGGACGGCGACGTTTGGAGTCTGGCGAAGGGCAGTGATCGATCTGGTGGTGACGGATTTCGCCGAGCTTACGAGGCCACCTAAGAAGAACCGCAATCGAAGAGAAAGGCTGGTAGGAGTGGGTGCATTTTTCCTGGACCTCAGGTATGCGGTTCGAAGGTTGGCCCGGACTCCGGTTTTCAGCATCGGGGCCCTGGCCATCATGGCCATTGCCATTGGGGCGACGACGACCGTCTTCGCCGGGGTGAATCGAGTCCTCCTGACTCCGCCCCCTTTCGAGGACCCGGACCAGGTAGTGGCCATCTATCAGGATTCGGACGATGGCGAGCCTAACTCCAGTTCATTCCCTGCGTACCGGGATATGGCTGCTATGAATGGGATTTTCGAATCCGTGGCAGCTACGTCCCCCGATGCGGTCACCGTTGAGGAGACGGACGGTGACTGGAGAGCGCAAACCGAATTCACCACCGCCAGCTTCCTCGACGCCATCGGAATGGACCCGATTCGCGGCCGGTGGTTCGAGCCAGGCATGGACCAGGTCGGGGCAGGTTCTTATGCCGTGGTGAGCGAGCACACCTGGCGATCCCGGTTTGATTCCGACCCGGATATCGTGGGCCGGACCCTCCGAATGAACGGTGAACCAGTTACGGTAATCGGGGTCGGTCCGGCGGGCTTCAATGGGAACGGTGGCTTCGCGGTCACCGACTTCTGGCTCTCGATTTCTTCCGTGGGACTGGGGGGGGAGTTCAGGATTCAGAACCTGGAACGGCGACAGGACCACTGGTACGAAGTCCGAGCCCGACTGGCCGATGGGGTGAACGTCGTTCAGGCCCAGGATGCCATGAACGCACTGGCAGGGCGGTTGGCCGAACAGTTCCCCGATCTGAACGAAGGAAGGGACATCACCGTTTTCCCGGTGAAGAGTATCCGGGTCCATCCCAGTGCGGATAGAAACCTCTACGGGGTATCGGCCCTCCTTTTGGCCATAGTGTTTCTGGTCCTTGCGCTGGCCTCTTCCAACCTGGGTAGTCTCCTTTTGGTGAGGGGGATCGCCCGGACGCCAGAGGTCGCTGTCCGCCGGGCTTTGGGTGCGGCACGTTTCCGTGTGACACGCCTGTTCGTCACCGAGGCCCTTGTCCTTTCGGTGACCGGGGGGCTTTTAGGGGTTCTAATGGCACGGTGGCTTCTGGGTTTGGCGGCCACGATTTCCCTCCCCGGGACCGGGGGCCGTGCGTTGGATTTCCCAATGAACCTCCCCGTTTTGGGCTTCAGCCTTTTCCTCATGCTGGGCACGGGTCTTTTCTTCGGATGGGCTCCTGCCATCCAATCCCTTTCCAATGATGTTTCCGGGGCGCTCCGAGAAGACCGGCGCACCTCCAGCGGGACCAGCCGCCTCTCACTCTTCAGAAACCTCATGGTGGGCGTCCAGGTGGCGGTCTCCCTGATCCTGGTGGTGGGCGCCGGAATCATGGTCCGGACGCTGGTGGACTACCAGGGTGTGGACACCGGGGTGGACATCGAACACCTCGCGTTCCTTCAGTCGGATTTCACCCAGGCAGGCCTCTCGGCCGAGGAACGGGGCCAGGTCCTACGGGAGTTCAGCGACGCCGTGGAGGGGTTGCCGGGTGTCGAGGGTGTGGCGCTGGCCAGCCGAGTACCGGTCCAAGGTGGGGGGAGCACCACCACGGTGGTGGAAGATTATGAGCCCCCAGCTGGGACGGGGTCCGTGGAGCTCGACTGGGCCCAGGTTTCGCCGGGCTATTTCCAGGCGTTGGGCATCGCTGTTGTGGAGGGGAGAGAGTATCTCCCTGAAGACCAGGTAGCGGATGGGGGGGGTGTGGTTGTGAACCAGGCCCTGGCTCGGTTCTGGGGCGAGGGGAGTGCCATCGGGAGGCGAATTCGGCCCCAGGGAGTTCCCGATGGATGGGCACCTGTGATAGGGGTGGTGGCCGACACAAAGGTGAGGAATCTGTCGGAGCCTCCCACGCCCATGATCTATTACGTCATGGGGCCCACCGGGAGCCGATCCCCATATCTTCTGGTCAAAACCTCCAATGACCCATCTCTCGTTCTCTCCGGCATGAGAACCCGACTTCAGGCTGTGAACCCGCGGGTTCCAGTGGCCAGGCTGGCCACAATGGAAACTCATTTGGGTGAGGCCCTGGCCGGGGCGAGAGCCACAGCCGGGATCCTCGGTCTCTTCTCTATGCTCGCATTGCTCCTGGCTAGCGTTGGGATCTACACCATCGTCTCATTCTCTGTGGCCGGCCGGATGCCGGAGATCGGGATCCGGGTAGCCCTTGGTGCCGATGGGTCCAGGGTGATTCTCGGGGTCATGGGCGGGATGGTCACGACCGTGGGCCTTGGCCTTTTGGCGGGCTCGTTGGTGGTGGTTCTGGTTTCCTTCCAAGTCCAGAATTTGCTCTACGGGGCGGAGGTCCTCAGCGCTTGGACACTCCTACCCTCCGTCGCTGTTCTGGCGGGAGTGGTAGGGATCGCCTCGTACATTCCGGCCCGGCGGGCAGCCGGTGTGGACCCGGTGGAGGCGTTGAGGGCCCGGTGAGGGGAGGAAGTCCGACCGCCGTGGAGATGTCCCAAACGGCGGTCGGACTTGATGTTAGGTGATGAGGAACCCCTAGTACGCCACCGCCTGCCCATCCACAGGTTTCGAGGCGTGGAACTGAACGATCTTCCAGGCCCCGTCTCGTTTTTCCAGGATCCCGCTGAACCAGCCCGTCATTTCGACCCGCTCATCTCCAGAGGTGACCCCCATGTCGAGCATCTCGGTGAACCAGGCAACCTCGCCTGAGGCGTGGACCTTGATATCCTGATTCCTCAGGACCCCTTCCATATCCTCGAAAACCCCAAGCTGGAGTTCAAGGGACTCCCGAGCTGCCTGGTAGCCAACCCAGTATTCGGCCATATCGGTTCCGAAAATGATCATATCGGAATCGTGGGCGAAGGCCTGGTCCAAATCGGCGATGTCTCCCCCAACCCACATCTGCTCCCACAAATCGACCACGGCCTTTACCGCTGCTTCTTCGGCAACCAGGTCGACGGGCGGAGCCTCTTCCATAGGCTCAGGGGGTGGGGCGCAGGAGATCGCAAGAACGGTGGTGAGGGCGAGCAGTGCTCCGAAGGATCTCATCATCCATGCCTCCCATTACAGGAACGCGGGAACGCAGTGGTTCAGGGATGAACCGCGGTGCCCGGTCCCGATTCTGGTGTTTGGGTAATCCAGCCTCGGGAAAGATGTGAGTATGCTATCATTCCTGCAACAGGGTTAAGGAGATGGGGGTTGGGGGGCGAGCCGTCTGTGCCCCCCCTTCCACATCAATCCATATGGGTCATCAGCTTCAGTCCCGGGACCCGCTTGAAGGGCCTGACATCTCTGGTGACCAACGTGAGTCCGTGGACCACGGCCACCGCGGCGACGGAGAGATGGCTGGGGGAGACGGGGAGGTCGTTCGCCCTAAGATATTGTGCGATTTGGCCGTAGGCCCATGAGCTGTCCAAATCTGGAACGATTATTCTAAAACGGTTCACCAGGGCCTCCCATGCCTTCCGCTCCCCTCGCTGGGGGCCGGAGGCCAGCTCGGCGGCCGTGGTTAGGGTAATGCAGAGTTCCCGCTCTCGGTTCTCGGCCAGGAACCAGTGGGCCGGCCCAGGATCCCCGTCGTGGGCCTCGGACTCCAGGTCCACCAAGAAGGTGGAGTCGAGGATCAGTCCTGGTCCCATACGCCCTCCGGCGGTTCGTCGTCGGAGTCGGTTGCCCGGATCCGGTCCAGGGCCTCCAACGAGAAATGTGGACCGGTTGAGGAATACACGGCCAGGAGCTCCGAAGCAGTGGCGCCAATCTCAGGCCAATGCGCCCGCATCACCACTTCCGAGAAGGATTCGTCCGGGGCCTGGCGCGCCCTACGCAAGCGGTCCCAAGCTTCGATTTTCAAAGAGATTGTTTTGGTCGCCATGCATGCAGCATGCATGCTGCATGCAGATTTGGCAAGGTTTCTACATAGCCTCCTGGGAGAGACAACCGCCACCCGGATTCCTCCAGGTGGCGGTTGGACTTGACCTCAACCCTCCACCAAAGCCCGGAACGAGGGGTGGTCACGGATATAGTCCCAGATGCCCCTGACCTCCAGCCCCACCCTGGTAATCGGGGCCGGGATGGTGAACAGGTACTCGATCTGCTCCACAGCGAGATCTGCCTCACCGAGGAGTGCGTAGACCTCCGCCAGGTTGAGGACGTTCTGAGAGCCCACCATGGCATCCTCTTCCGGCGAGATCAGCTGCACCGCGTGTTTCGCCGCCTCCATGGCCGCCTCGCCCTCACCCATCACAGCATAGATGAGGCCCAGGGAGGCGTATACGCGACAATCATGGTCCAGCTCGGGGAGCATTGCCTCTACGGCCTCCTTGGCGTCCAGAAGGGCAGCATCGGCTTCCGCTTCTCTACCCAACGATTGGAGGGCAACGCCCCGATAGTAGGACCTGGGGGCTAGTGAGTACTGTCCCGAGAACATTTCTGTGTCGGATGCGTCCATGACGGCGAGAGCGGCAGCGGGGTTCCCATCCATCATTTCGAGGGTCCATCGATTCTGCGCCATAGCTGTGGCTGGTCGGGTCGCATGATAGTCCCGAATGGACTGGGTTTCCCCCGTTTTGTAGTACTCCCCCCAGGCGGTGTAGGACCGGCCGAAGGTTGCCTCGGGGTTTCTCCGGCTATACTCCTCTGCGGCCGCTATCATCTCGTCCCACCGGCGATTGTAGCGGTGGTTCTCGATAATGGCCTGGAGCGCGTCGTTGGACGGGGCGATGCCTTCCGAATGCTCCAGAATCTCGAGGGCTTTATCCCAGTCGCCCTGCCTCCGAGCGACGTGGGCGCTCATCCTCAGGAAATGGCTGTTCTCCGGGAATAACTGTGTACCCCGAACATAGATTTCCATGGCTTTGTCGTAGTCCTTCTCGATCCGATAGTGGTACGCCGCCATGGCAGAGAGGGACCACTCATGATCCGGATCCAAGGCCTCGGCTCTTTGGGCAAGGGCCAGCGCCTCTTCCTTCACTGCGGCCGAACGGTCCCAGTTCTGGTAGATCCAGGCGAGCTGGTAAGAGGCCGTTGTGACTGCCGCAAGGAAGTCCGGGTCCAGGTCGATGGCTTCCCGGAGGTTTTCAATGGCCCGGGGCCGGTCTGTGGCCAATATCTCCAGGGCTTCGTCGTAAAGCGCCTGTGCTTCAAGCACATCCGACAGGGGCGCCTCCGCCTCCCCTTCCGCGGCAACGGCTTCCGCCGGCTCCTCTGCGGCGTCCCCTCCACAGGACGCCAGAACCAGGCAGGGAAGGGCGAAAAAGACGGGGATCGTCCAAAATCTGGAACTACGGAAGAACCGCATGGGGGGCTCCTTTCCAAGGCGTGCCGGGACTGGCCCGGAGGTCGTGGTGTTTTAGGTGGTTTGATCCGCCCCCAATATGAAGCCGTTGCGCCTAAACTTCCAGCATTAATTTAACGTGGTTTCATTAGGGGTTTCCCCCCGACAAAACCTCAAGACCTACCAGCCCTCCCCCGATACTACGGTGCGACCTTCGGATCCTCTTCTGGTCGATGACTTTGGAGCTGGACCGAGCAAAAAGAACCCTGCCGACGGGGGAGGAATTCCTAGTTCGGCGGGGTGCACCCGTAACATCCCCTTGGGGAGCAAGACCTTGTCACGAGTCCAACGCCCGGCAGCACGCGCCTTTTCCTGGATGGTGATCGCCCTCGCAGCCACGGCTGCGATCCCCTCTTCCGCTACCTCCCAAACGGATGTGGACCTGGTCCTGAATCTGGCCGACGCTCCAGATCCTACCCCGGCGGGGGGGTTGATCACATACAGCGGAAGCGTCAGTAACGCCGAGCTCCTCCAGGCCACGGGTGTCCAGTTCACCCTCACGGTTCCGGCGAATGCGTCCTACCAGGGCTTCACCGGGGCCAGCGTGACCTGTTTCGGGATGGCCGTCGGTCAGGCTGGTCCGGGTACGGTAACCTGCACCCTGCCGAATCTGGCCTTCTCGGCGAGCGTGGTTTTCAGCCTGGATCTCAAGACCACCGTCCAGGGATTGGTGGACATCGACGCTGAGGTGACGTCCAACGAGACCGATTCCTCTTTGGGCAACAACACGGTCAGCGAGCAGACGACGGTGGTGGCCGGTGCCGACGTAGCGTTGACTCTAACCGCTCCCTCACCGGTTCCCTCCGGTTCGCTGGTGGCCTTCAACGCCCAGTTGGACAACCTGGGGCCTGACGTTGCCAGCTCCCTGGAGTTTCAGTTCCCGGTACCAACCGGATTCAACCTGACGGGGGGGCTTCCGGCAGGGTGTTCCGTAGGTGGGGGTACCATCGACTGTACGGTGGCGGGTTCCATCGCCTCCGGAGGAAGCGCTTCCATTGGGCCCTTCACGGGGCAGATCTATGCAGCGTCCGGAAGCACCGTCACAGGCGTGGCCTCCGCTGGTGTCATTCCCCTCCCTCCCCTCGGCACCGCCCTGGACCCGATAACAACCAACAATACCGATGTGGCCAACATCGCCGTCACTGCTGGTAGTGACGTGCAAATCTCAAAAAGCAGAAGCGTGGGTGGCCCCTACTTCGTCGGCGATGGATTCGACTTCATTCTGACGCCGTCGTACACGGGGGACAGCCCTTCGGGTTTGACGATCACGGATATCATTCCGGCCAACTATACCATCGGGGCCCTTGCCGCCGTCCAGAACGGATGGAGTTGTGGATTGGTGGGTCAGACAATGACGTGTTCCAAGGGTTCCGGTGGTGTGGCCGGGCTGAATCAGGCTTTGGGGACCGTGTCCATTCCAGTCACGGTGAACGCCTCCGGAGTCGGAATTACGAATACAGGTTCTATTTTCTCGATCTCCCCCTTCGATCCGGACCCTTCGAACAATTCCGATACGGACGGTGGTGCGACCCTTCAGGATCCCACGGCCGACCTCTCCCTGACCAAAAGCGGACCCAGCCCAGCCTTGGCCGTGATCGGGGTGCCCTTCAACTTCACGTTGAGAGTCTACAACGGCGGCCCCAGCGAATTCTACGGGACCGTGGTAGTAGAGGACCAACTGCCTGTCGGACTGACGGTTAACAGTATCACCACTAACGGTTGGGCTTGTGATCTCCCGACTCCATTTTCCGGGGCTGCCACACTGACATGCACCCGGGACTTCACGGTGGGGTCTCCCCTGAACTCCGGTTCCAGCACCCCGAACATCGTCCTTAACACGACAGCAACGGTAGCTGGTCTTCTGACGAACCAGGCTGACCTGACGACCCAGAACCCTAATGTGGCCGATCCGAATCCCGGGAATGACTTCCGGACCCGCAGTGTCACAGCCAGCCCCCTCGCCAACTCCGCCGACATCTTCGTGGTGAAGACCGCAAACCCAGACCCGGTCGAGGCCGGGGAAGTACTCCGGTACACGTTGGAGATCGTGAACCTGGGACCGGTCGCAGCGACCTCGGTCAACCTGGCCGACAACCTGACCACCCTCATCAACAACAGCATTGGGCCCACAGGGGCCGGTTATATCGGCGAGACCATCACTCTCGGGAACATCCCGGTTGCTGGCCTGACCTGTTCCACCAGCCCGGGGACCAATAGCCGCAACCTGACCTGTCAGGCTCCCTCGGTCCCGGTGTGTACGCAGGGAGCTGACTGCGCCACCATCGACGTTGAGATCCGGCCAGGTGGGAACGGTGGAAACCGAACCAATACGGCCACACTCATTTCACAAATCACGGCCGATCCGGTGTTGGGGAACAACAACGGAAGCGTGACCAGCGTGGTCCTGCCCCGAGCCGATATCACGGTCACGAAGACAGGGGCTCCGAACCCGGCGACTGCCGGTCAGGAGCTGGTGTATGTCGTGGCCGCCAGAAACAACGGGCCCAGCCAGGCCCAGGGCGTGACCATCTCCGACATCCTGCCTTTGGATGTGGTTTTTGTGTCCGCCACCCCCTCTTCGGGAACCTGCGGTACCACCCCTGGAGCCGGCGTGGCTACTACGGCGGGGAACCGAACGGTGGACTGTTCCCTGAATCCCATCAACAACGGATCGCAGCGAACCGTTACGATCCGGGTGAAACCCACCAACGCGACCCGGGGCAACACCATCACCAACGACGTGACGGTGGCTACGACTACCGTCGAGCCACTGGTCCCGGGTGCGGCCAACAACAACACCAGCGTTGACGTCCTCGTCGAGGACCCATCCCTGGACCTCCTGGTGAACAAGACCGACGGCTTGGATCCTGTCGCCGTAGCCCAGGCCACCATTTACACCGTTCGGGTCAACAATGTGGGACCGTCCGACGCTGAGAACGTAGTCATCACCGATGACCTGCCGGCCGTAGGCCTGAGCTTCCAGGGTTACTCCTTCCCGGGCGGCGTATGCACCACCGTTCCGGCCGTTGGGGACGACACGGGTGCCCAGCTGATCTGCTCCATCGCACGTCTGAACGCGGGCGCATCCGCCACTCTGACCATCGACATGCAGGGTGAGGTGAAGGGCGTTTACACCAACGACGTTCAGGTCGAATCCGACGAGACGGGATTGACCTTCGAGGACAACTCCAACAACACGGCCGACGAGACCACCACAGTCCGGACCCGGGCTGACATGGAGGTGGTGAGCAAGGTCGCCACACCGGCCACAATCGCGGTCCGGCGACCCTTCGACTGGACCATCCAGGTCCGGAACAACCCGGGGCCCCTTCTGGCTGAAGCCGATTCCGTCGAGGTCACCGACAATCTCCCCGCAGGCATCGTCCTGACGGGACCCCCGGTCGTAAACGTCATTTCCGGGTCTGCCTCGGAGAACACCTGCACCGGCGTGGCCGGGGACACAAGCTTCACCTGTGACCTTGGGACCGTAACTTCGACGGCGGTTGTGGACATCGTGGCCCCGGTCCGGGCCTTGAGCGTTCCGGCCGGCGGCACGTCCACGAACAGTACCACCGTTACCACCTCATCCCTGGATGTAACGCCTGGAAACAACACCAACACCGGGCTCGTCACCATTCAGGGCTCCAGCTTGTCCGGAACGGTTTTCCGGGACTTCGCTGATGACGGCGGAATCGATCCCACGGACACGGGCATCTCCGGAATCACCATGACCCTCACGGGGACGGCTTTCGACGGAAGCCCGGTTTCCCTGACCACCAGCACAAACGGAAGTGGGAATTACTCCTTCGGCGATCTCCCCGAGGGCTCCTATACCATCCAGCGTGGGGCCGTAGCCGAGACCTTCCTGACCGTTGGCCAACAGATCGTCGGCGACCGGGCTGGTGACGCTGGAACCGTAGGTGAAATCTCCAGCATCGCCCTCGGCGGCATCGATACGGGTACCGGCTATCTCTTCGGGTTTGTGCCCCGGGCTCGCATCGGTGTGGCGAAGCGTTCGCTGGCTGCCCCCGTGTTGAACCCTGACAGCAGCTTCACCGTGGATTTCAGGCTGGTGATGGAGAACTTCAGCCTGGAAACCCTGAATGCTGTCTCCCTCACGGATGACCTGGCCGGTGTGGCTCCCCGTTTCGGCACTTTTGTGGCCGGCGGCGCTGGAGTGACCCTGGGCCTGGGCTCCTATACCATCCAAACGGCTCCTGCCCTGACCGGGGCTTGCGCTACGGCTACTGCCAACGCCGCCTTCGACGGGGACGTGGACCCGGTCGTGGCCACTATTGCCGCGTTCCCGGCTGCCGCCAGTTGTGAGGTCGCATTCTCCCTCCGATTCGTTCCTCAGGTACCTCTGCCACCCGCAGGGTACACGAACCAGGCATCCGTGGAGGGCACCGGTGCCCTCTCGGGCCAGAACCCAACGGATCTTTCTCAGAGCGGTGCTGATCCTGATCCCAGCGGGGACGATGATCCTACCAACGACAACACACCGACGCCCCTGACGCCGACCCTCATCGCGGACGTCACCACGGCTCTGGTCTTCCCCGCTGGTGTCGATGCCGGGGAACTCGTTGCGGGAACGGTTCTTTTCGAGAATGCGGGCCCCTTCCAGGCCGAGGGCGTGGGGTACACCCTGGAACTTTCCCCGGGACTAGACGGGCTGACTTTCACCAACCTCCCTGTTGGCGTCACACCGGCCTACAATTCTGGGAATGGGATCGTCACCTTCACAGGAATGCCTGGGATCCTGCACGCCGGTGAGATCGCTTCCGGGGATGGGGTAGGCCCCATCGGTGTCGAGTACGTTCAGCCCGGAACGGCCACATCCAACGTGGCCAGCGGAATCACCACCACCACGAATCAGGGAGCCAACACACTCCCGGACGTCGATTCTCTGGTGGTTGGCGGAGGACTCATCGCCGACGTAACCACGGCTCTTTCCTTCCCGGCCTTCGTGGCCTCCGGATCGCCGGCGACGGGGACCATCCTCTACCAGAACGACGGCCCGTCCATCGCATCGGACATGGTCTACATCCTGGAGCTGACACCGGGTCTTAGTGGTATTGCCTTCAGCAACCTCCCGGCTGGCGCCATCGCCTCCTACGACGCGGGAACCGGCGTGGTGACCTTCACGGGTATGCCCGCCACCCTGAACCCGGGGGAAATCGCATCTGGCGACGGTGTGGGCCCCATCGAACTGACCTTCACCCAGCCCAACAGCGGCGTGGCCAACATCTCCAGCGAGATCGGAACCAGCACCAACCAGGGTTCGAACCGGGCTCCGGATTCAGACGTGGCGACCGTGGTGGGTGATGCGACCGTGGGTATTGCAAAAGCCGGGAGCATTCTCGGAGACACGGTCACCTACGACATCAAGATCAAGAATACGGGAACGGCCCCTGCCGATTCCCTCTCGGTCGTGGACGACCTCTCGGCCGCGTTCGGAGCTAACAACTTCACTTTGGTGGGAGCTCCCACTCTTTACGTGGCACCGACCTACGGCTCTATCTCTCTGGATCCGGGCTTCACCGGATATGCGGGAGGCTCGGAGCTGGTGAACCAGTCCAACCCCACGGGCAACGTCCTTCAGCCGGGGGACAGCGCAGTCATCCGGATTCGCGTGCAGGTCACCAACGTCACGGACCGGGGCTACGGGGTAGGCGTCTTCGCCAACCAGGCGACCTCGGTGGCAAGGGGACCCGGTACCAGCGGCACCTTCACCGACTCGTCTGCCGATGGGAACGACGTTGACCCGAATGGAAACGGGGATCCGAAGGACGACACATCCCCCACCTTTGTTACGATGCCGGTGGATGCCACGGTGGGTATCGCCAAACGGGCGGCGGTCTCGGGTTGGAGAGTCACCTTCGACCTGGTCCTGGTGAATACCGGGAATGCAGAGGCAGCTCAGATCACGGTGAGAGACAACCTGGACGAGGTCTTCGGACCCGGGAACTATGCACTGGCCACGGCTCCCTTCTTTATGGTGGATCCGGGCACGCTCATTCTGAACCCCGCATTCACCGGAAGCGGGCTGGGATCCGAGCTTCTCTCGCCACCCAAGGCCGGGTTGAACACCCTGGCCCCGGGAGAGACGGCAGTGATCCGGTTCGAGGTAGACATCCTCCGGCCCGCCGACATGGGGAACGGTGTGGGGGTCTATGAAAACCAGGCCAGAACCACGTCATGGGGTCCGGGAGCGACCGGTCCCTTTACGGACGAGTCCAACGACGGGGACGATCCGGATCCGGACGGTGACGGCGACCCGGGCAACAACTCGATCCCGACGGTCTTCGCTCTCCCCCTGGCGGACCTTGCCCTTCAGAAGGTGGGTCCGGCCACAGCACAGGTTGGGGACACGATCCAATACACCATCACCGTAACCAATCATGGGCCCGGCCCCTCCGTCGACGCCCTGATTCAGGATATGCTCCCCTCCGGTGTCGCTTTTGTGGCGGCGTCGGATGGTGGGACTGAGGCCGGCGGAGTCGTTAGTTGGCCGGCCATCCCCCAGATGGCCCCTGGTGCCGTTTTGATTCGGACAGTGGACGTTCGGATCCTTCAGGCTGGTGATTGGGAAAATGTAGCCAGCGTGAGTTCGCCTCTGGACCCGATCCCCGGAAACAACGATGGCACCTCCCCGGACAACAAAACCACTGTAACCACCGGTGATCCCATGGCCGACCTGGAGGTGACCAAGTCCGGTCCCGCCGTGGCGTCCGTGGGTGACACCATCAGCTATCTCATCACCACCAAGAACCTGGGCCTGGATGCGGCCAGCTCGGTGGTGATGATGGATTCCCTTCCCGACGGAGTGGTCTTTGTTGGTGCGAGCAGAGGGGCAACGGCCAACGGTCGGTATGTGACCTGGCCGGCCATAGCCACCCTCCAGCCCGGCGCATCTGTGGTGGACACAGTAAGCGTTTGGGCACCTCGGGCCGGTTCCTATACCAACGTGGCGAGTGCCACGAGCCCGACCCCGGATCCTGAACCCGAAAATAACGACGGGTCCGAGGAGGACAGCTCGGTCACCACCACGGTGGGCGGCGTCGATCTGATCATCGAGAAGACTCTTGGGTCAGCCCTGACGGCCGGATCCGAGGCCACCTGGAATCTAGTGGTGACCAATGTGGGCACCATGCCCACCACTGGTACCATCACCGTTGTGGACGACCTCCCGGCGGGCCTCACATTTGTGAGCGCGGCCGGGGACGGTTGGGTCTGCTCCGCCCTGGGGCAGGAAGTGACCTGCACCCGGGACGACCTCCTACAGCCCGGTGCTTCTGCCACCTTGGTCCTCACCACCCAGGTGGATGCCCAGGCTGGGGAAACCATCATCAACGGAGCGACCGTTTCCACCCCGGGTGATGACTCGGAGGGAGACGACAATAAGGGCGAGACCGATCCGACGGACGTTGAGGGTGAGGGGGAGTTGGTCCTGGAGAAGTTTGTGTCCGAGAGTGTGGTCGAAGTAGGTGGCCTGATCCGTTACGAGCTGGAACTCAGAAACGTGGGATTGGGCTCCGTTTTGGAGACCGTGATTCAGGACAGGCTGCCCGTTGGGTTCTCCCTGGTGTCGGGTTCGGTGGCCATCGATGGCAAGGCCGCTTCCGATCCGGATGGAGCTCCCGGCCCGGTGTTGGCTTTCCCCGTAGGTGATGTAGCGGCCGGTCAGACGGTTCGGATTTCCTACACCCTTCGGGTGGGGGTTGGGGCTGACCAGGGCACGCATGTGAACCTGGCTCAGGCCTTCAGTGGAGACTTCCCGGCCTCGAATGAGGCTTCCGCTGCGGTCCAGGTGGAGTTGGGCGTCTTCTCGGATCTGGGCCATATCCTGGGTCGGGTCTGGGTGGAGGTTCCTGACTCGGGTGGGTTCTCTTCACCGGAGCAGGCGGATCGTTACGATCGGCCCATCGGCGTTCCGGGTGTGAGGGTCTTCCTCCAGGACGGGACATCGGCCGTAACCGACCAGTTCGGGCGGTACTCCTTTACCGACCTGAGGCCTCGTACCTGGGTGGTCCGGGTGGACGAACGGACCCTGCCTGTGGGCGTGACCCTGAGGCCTCTCACCACCCGGCATATGGGTGACGGAGTTGCGAAAATGGTGGGCCTGACCATGGGTGAAATGGCCCGGGCCGACTTCGGCGACGCCGGAGCAGACACACTGCTGTACCAGGTCGTGGAGGATCGGGCGGCCATGGGTCCGGTGCCCGACGTGGCCGTACCCAATGCGTTGGGCCTCCGGGCCGGTGGGTCCATGAGGCGTGGCACTGTTGGGCCCATGAGTCGGCGGGTCGCCGGTACCACCATCGGGGGTGTCGCAGGTTCCAGGACCGGCGGTATGGTCGGGACCTCTCTCCAGAGCCGTGGTGAGTTCTCGCCCCTCTTCAAACGGCCCGGGTCCACTTCCGGCATGACGCTGGATTCGTCGTCGGATCGCTTCGGGCGGAGCCCCTATGTCACGGGCTCCGGGCTGGGCATGGCATCCGGTGGGCCGGGTATGGGCTCGGGCGGCGGAGCGTCAAGTTCGACTGATGGCCTTCGGATGTTGATCTCCGGGTTCATCGAGGGACGCTTCGATCAGCGATCCCTCACGGATGGCGAACTCTTCCAGGGCGGGACACGGGACCGGTTCCAGGACGCCCTCATGGAGTGGGCCAGCAGCGGCGATGACGGGAAGCAGCTGGTGGGTGCCCGAGCCGCAGCCTTCGCCACCGGCGATCTCGGTGACGGGTATCAGCTCACACTTCGACTGGATTCGGAGAAGGATCCAACGCGGCGTTTCTTCAACGACATCCGCCCTGAAGAAGCCTACGACGTATTCGGAGACGCTTCGGCCACCCTCTTCGAGGCTCAGTCCAAGGGCCGGGTATTCGGGGCTGTAAGCCGCGGCGCTTCCTACCTGATGTATGGAGACTTCAATACTTCCACATACGACGGGGCCCAGCTCCTGGGGCGGTATTCCCGGACGCTGAACGGCGCCGTGACACAGATCGAGACCGACCGGACCGCAGTGCGGGCTTTTGCCAGCCGGGACCGGTTCCAGCAGATCGTCGACGAGATGCCGGGTATGGGGATCAGCGGACCCTACGCTCTGAGCAGGCCCGACGGCCTCCTGAACTCCGAACGGGTGGAGATCATCACCCGTGACCGGAATCAGCCCGGGGTCATTCTGGATATCCAGCCCCTGGAGCGATTCACGGACTACACTATCGAACCCTTCACTGGGCGCCTGATCTTCCGGCGGCCCGTTCCCTCCGTGGACGACCAGCTGAACCCGGTTTCGATCCGGGTGAGCTACGAGTCCGAGACCGGCGGGGATTCCTTCTGGGTATTCGGGGCCGATGCCCGGGCCGACGCCACGGACCGTCTTTCGCTGGGTGCCGGCTTCGTTCGGGACGACAACCCGACCGGCCATTATGAACTGTTCAGCGCCAACGCCGGACTCACCCTGGGTGCAGGAACCTGGATGACCGGTGAATTCGCCCGGTCCGACAGCGCGGACATCCGAAGCGGAAACGCCCTCCGGGTCGAGCTTCGCCACGCTTCCGAGCGGCTGGACTTCCGAGGGTTCTTCCTCAAAGCCGATTCGGCTTTCCAGAACACCAGCGCCGGGGTAGGCGTTGGCCGCACTGAGATGGGCCTGAGCGGGGTGGCCCTCCTCCAGGAGAACACCTCCTTGTTGGCCGAGGTCATTCGGTCGGAAGACGATCGAACCGATGCCGCACTGACGGGTGGACGAGTGGCTCTGCGACAGAAACTGGGCGAACGGTTCAATGCCCAACTCGGGTACCGGTATGCGTCCGAAGAGGACGAGACGGTGAGCGCGGTAGGTGCCAGGCTGGAAATCGAAGCGATCGAGAACGGGACTCTGTTCGGGGAGTTCGAGCAGGACATCAGCAACTCCGACGCCCGACGTCTGGCCCTGGGTGGGGACATCCGGGTGCTGGACCGTATGCGCCTTTATGCTCGCCACGAGTTCCTCTCCAGCCTGGCAGGACCCT
The DNA here is from genome assembly GCA_964407425.1 of uncultured Gemmatimonadaceae bacterium. Lineage (GTDB taxonomy): Bacteria > Gemmatimonadota > Gemmatimonadetes > Longimicrobiales > Gaopeijiaceae > JABDNZ01. The sequence continues at coordinate 15,228 of CAYOVN010000018.1, read as the reverse complement.
ACACCATGGGTCGAATGCGGGACAGGAATTCAACGGTCTTCGGAGTCTCGGCAGACTATCGGGAAGGTCAGAGCGTGTTCTCCGAGTACCGAGTCGGAAACGGGATCAGCGGGCGAGGTGCCCATGCAGCCATCGGCCTCCGGAACCAGTGGGAGATCGACGAGGGAATAAGGCTCCACTCGAGCTTCGAGCGGGTGAGTGCCATGGACACGGTGGGTGGCGGGGATGCCCTGGCCGTGACCGGAGGTTTGGAGATCACAAGCAGTCCATTCTGGAAGGCCACCGCCCGGGTCGAATACCGGGCCTCGGAGAGGCAGGATCACATCCTGGGTACCGTGGGCCTGGCGAGACGCATCAACGATCAGTTCACCGTTCTTGCCCAGAGCATCGGCAGCAAGATCATGAGTGGGGGGGCCCTGTACGAGAGGACCCGGGTGGGTCTGGCCTATCGGAGCGAGTCCCGAAACGGCCTGAACGCCCTCGCTCGATACGAACACCGGACCGATGACGATCCACTGGCACCGGCGGGTCCCCGGGACCATTCGGCCCACATTCTCTCAACCCATCTGAACCTACGGCCAGTAGACGGGCTCACGGCCCGGGCTCAGTGGGCGGCCAAGTTCGCTAACGACGAGTTGGCAGGGCAGACCATCGATCAATCGGCCCAGCTCTTGTCGGGGCGGGCCACGGTCGACCTGGGCAACCGATTCGATGCGGGGGTCGTGGGTAGGACCCACTTCGGAGAGGACCTGACCGAATACGGCCTGGGCGTGGACGTGGGCGTGAACATCGGAGGAGACCTGCGACTGGGCCTGGGTTACAACTGGTTCGGCTTCACCGATGATGATCTGAGCCTGGACGAATACACGGACAAGGGGTTCTTCATCGACCTCGGCTGGCGCTTCGACGAGAGCCTATTCGGATGGGGGGACGACGATGGCCGGAGGGTCGGGGAACCGAGGAACAGATAGGAACGTCCTCGGGATTACCCGGCCTCCGGTTCATCCGAGCCCTCCGCGAACCTTGAACACATAGGCGTAGGGACTCGGGACCTCATCGGGGGACATGAGGGGTGGGGTGATGAAGAGGGCGCTTCCCTCCCATCGCCACTCGATGGGCCCGCCGAAGCCCAGAAGCTCGAGGGTGAACCCCGGCTCCCGCCGACCGGCCCCTGGGAGGCCATCGATCCGGATCTCTCCATCCGGCCATTCCAAAGCGTGGACATAGAGGTCCGAGCCCTTTTGCGTGAAGCGGATGCTGGGGGGACCGTTTTCAACAACTGGGGTCCATACCCGAGTCCCGAAGATGGCCTCGCCATTAATCTGCAACCACGACCCGATGTCCCGAAGTCGCTGCTGCATAATGACCGGGATTCTTCCATCGGCAGTCGGCCCCACGTTCAGAAGTAGGTTCCCGCCCCGGCTGACCACGTCGATCAACTCATGGACGAGTTCCTTCGAGGTCCGATAGTGATTGATGTTTTCGGCCCGGTTGTAGCCGTAGGAACGGCCCATGCCCCGGCTTTCCTCCCAGGGATGGCTGGCTCCTACCCCTTCCAGATCCTGGTACTCACTGGAATAGTAGTCACCGTGTTGCCCGACCACGCCCTTGGCCCATCGGTCGTTCACCACCACTTCGTCCTTGTTCGGGGCAGTGTTGTATAGCCAAGCCAGGAACTCCTTGGTCTTCCAGAACTCTTCGTCCTCATCCCACTCCCCGGCGTCGGAGAAGATGACCGCCGGTTGATACCGGGTCACCAACTCCTGGAGTTGAGGGACCACGTGATCGTCCACATAACGGTCCAGTGGGATGCCGTATTGGTCCATGGCCTCCTGGGGAATGAAGCGTCCGCTTGGAGTTCGCCCCGTCCGGTTCGTCTCCCATTCGATCATGGAATAGTAGAGGCCCATGCGGAGGCCCTCGCTTCGGATCGCATCGGTGAGGTCACCCACCAGATCCCGCTTCGGTCCCACGTCGGAGCTGTTCCATCCTTCCTTGAACGGGCTCTCGGTCGGCCACAAGCAGAAGCCATCGTGGTGTTTGCTGGTGAGAACCACGTACCGGGCACCGGACTCCGCGAAGAGGCCGGCCCACAGGTCCGGGTCGAAGAGTTCGGCGGTGAACATGGGGGCGAAGTCCCGGTACTCGAAGTCCCTCCCGAACGTTCGCTCGTGGAAGTCCTCGTCACCTTTCAGTTCTCCCATGACCCGGGCGTAGTACCATTCGGCGTAGGAGGCATAACGTCCTTCCGTGACTCTGATCCAAGCGGGAACCGAATAGACGCCCCAATGGATGAAGATCCCGAACTTGGCGTCTTCGAACCAAGGAGGGATGGGCCGGCTGTCCAGGGACTCCCAGGTGGGCTCGTAGGTTTGGGCGGCGATCGGTTGGGCAGGGCCCAGGGAGAGAGCGCCCGCAGAAGCAGCAAGGGTCGCCAGGAGAAAAGCTGGAAAGATCTTCACGATGTCGTCACCGTCCGAGAGTCAGGATCCGGCCGGCTCCAGCCGAACCGTTGCCACCGTCCTGCTTTCAACCCGCTCCCGTTCCAGGGGTAGCAACCAGAGGCGCCCCTCCAGCCACAGCTCCAGCTGGTCGAAGGAGTGGGGATTCGCTGGGTAGCCGGACTGGCCTCCGGGAAGGATGAACCCTCCCGAGCCGTCGGGGTCCGCCATGTCCACCACGTGGCGTTGGCTTGGGCCGTAGCCGGTCCGGAAGGGCGGTTCACTTCCGCCGAATCCAGCCACATTGATGGAGTAGGGTCCGCCGACCCGAGGGATGTCGTACCGGCCGAATCGCAGGAGCCCGCCCAGGACCGGGACCACCGACATAGGATGATCGAGAGCCAGCTGATGAGCCTCACCCCATGGCAGATCGGCGAACTCCGCCGCGGCGTGGGCCGCCCCATGCACGAACTCCTGAGGCAGATCCAGCTTGCCCTCCAGAGCATCCTCCAGGACCTGGGCCGGGAAGTACCTCCCCTGACCCTGATAGAAGTCGTTCCGGTAGGCCCTGAGGAGGGCCGTCCACCAGCTATGGAACAGGGTCGCCTCAGTGCTTTCCAGATCCGCCAGCCGGTCCCAGTCATCCAGCCTCTGGGCCAGGTCGGGAAGGCCGGCGCCCCGAAAGGCCTCTACGGCCTGGTCCATGTGCCGGTCGATGAAGGCGCTCCCCGGATCCATCTGGATCTTCCGGAGGCTCTCCGCATCGTGGAGTTCCTGGGCTTCCAGAAGCTCGCTGATCCGCTGGGCCCTGTAGGGGCCGAACCACCGCTCGTCCGTAACCCTGCGAGCCCGTTCATCCCGGCCCTGGGCGTTGTTTGCCGTGGCGATGTACCCTCGCTCGGGGGCTAGAACGTGAGGTTTCTCCTCGAAGGGGACCCATTCCACCCAGTCGTGTTCTCCCGTCCAGCCCGGAACGGGGAGGTGGGGTGGGGGGCCGGAAGCCCGGATGGGAACGTGCCCACCCATCCAGTATCCCCAGGCTCCCGAGGTGTCAGCGAACACCACGTTCTGATGGGGGTTGTTGAACCCCCTCATAGCCAGAAGGAATTCGTCCGCGTTATCGGCTTCCCCCATTCCAGCCAGGGCTTGGAAGGTTTCGGCCGGATAGTGGGCGACCCACTGGAAGGCCAGGACCTGATCACCTGCCCGATCCTCGACGGGCGTGATGACCGGACCATGATGGGTGGACTGGACCGTCATGGTAATGGGCTCCTGGCCCTTGACCTCGATGGTCTCGACCCGGGTCTGGAAAGAAGCCCAGCCGTTGGGCGTCCGATACTGACTGGGGTCATCGGGATCGACCTCCTCGATGAAGAAGTCCGAGTCGTCCACCATGGCGTTTGTGAAACCCCAGGCCACGGCGTTCGAGTGACCGGCCACCACTCCCGGCGCCCCGGGAAGGCTCATTCCCACCACTTCGTATCCCGGAGCGTGAAGCCCCACCAGGTACCAGATGTTCGGTGCATTAAGAGCCAGGTGCATGTCGTTGGCGAGGAGGGGCTTTCCGGACTTGGACTTTTCTCCCCCTACCACCCAGGAGTTGGAGGCCCGAACGACGCTGCCAAGGTCCAGAATTCGGGCCACATCGTCGGCGATCTTGGCCTGGGCCAGAAGCTCGGGGGACGGGGCGGCGGGAAGGGGGTGTGTAACCCCTGCATCCTCCTGACCGGAACCCTCGGCCTGCCCCTCCTCTGAGTCCGGCCATCCATCAACGATAGTGACGCCCCACTCGGGATAGGCCGGCATGAGAGCTTCCAGGCGTTCGTCTCCAAGAGCCTCCCGGGCCTCAGCCAGGTTCAGGCCGGTCTGATAATCCGAGAGGTCCCAGGCCATGATCTTTTCCAGACCCTGACAAAGGACCGGGCTCCATGGTTCGGGGCGGAACCTCAGTAGCACAAACTCCGGAGGGAGGAGTCCGGACCAGCCTTCGATAGCCGCATTGACCCCCTGGGCATAGCTGGCCATTCGCCTCCCGAAGGGGGAGTCCGGAGCGGGCACCCCGGCGATGGCCGCTTCCTCCATTCCGATGGTCCGGAGAAAACGGTCCGTATCGATCATGGATTCGCCCATGATCTCGCTCAATCGGCCCTGAAGCACTCGCCGAAACATCTCCATCTGCCAAAGCCTGTCCCTGGCATGTACGTAGCCCTGGGCCAGGAAGAGGTCTTCTATAGATCCGGCGTAGATGTGTGGCACACCCATGGAGTCGTAGAGGATCTCCACGGGTTCCTGGAGCCCTTCCATGGTGAGGGTTTCGGATTCGAGGCCTGGGCCCGTTCGGAGATTCAGGATCCCCCAATAGCCGAGTCCCACGGCCAGAAGGCTCAGAACCGTGAGGATCTTGAGGGTGATTTTGACCATCAGCCCGTCACCTCTTTCCAGACGCGAAGCAGGTTCCCACCCATGATTTTCTTCACGTCCTCATCCGAATAACCGCGGCCTTTGAGACCCCGGGTGATGTTCGGATAGTCCTCCAACCCTCGGACTCCGACGGGGGAGGGGTTTCTCGGGTACATGTCGGCCCCCAGGGCCACATGGTCCACCCCGGCGATCTCCACAGCATGATCGATGTGGTCCAGGAGGTCGTCCAGCGTGGGGAGGTTTTCCATAGGCCAGTCGCGACTGGCATTCAGGTGGTCCAGAGCGCTTCGGACGTCCGGGTCTTCGGCTACCGGGACCTGCCGAAACCAGGGCCGGCTGATGGCCCTGAGCTCGTTCATGGCGTCCCCGTACTCCTTGTTCAGGTAGTTCAGGACGAAGACCACAGCCAGGACACCGCCATTGTCCGCCAGGGCCCGGAGCATATCGTCGCTGACGTTTCTCCGATGAGGATTCACAGCCCGGACTCCCGAGTGAGAAAAGATGACCGGGTCTTCCGTGATCTCCATGACGTCGAAAAAAGTGGAGTCTGACACGTGGGACACATCAACCACCATCCCCAGATTGTTCATCTCCCGTACGACGTCTCTCCCCAAATCGTTCAGCCCCCCCCATCGGGGTTCGTCGGCGCTGGAGTCGGCCCAGTCGTGGGAGACGTTATGGGTGAGGGTCATTGATGACACGCCCAGGGCGTGGAACTCTTTTAGCAAATCCAGGCTGGCCTCGATGGCGTGTCCCCCTTCGATGGCCATGGGCATGGCAACCTTCCCGGATGCGACGATTCGTTCGACATCCGACCCGGTTCGGGCCAGCTCGACCCGGTCCGAGTTCTTTTCGATGGTCTCCACCATGGCTTCCAGAAGCATCCGAGCCTGGCGGGGCGCCAACCCCGGTTCTCCATAGAGGAAGTTCTGGACGTAGAGGGCGATGGTCTGGACATCCACATTGCCCTCCTCCATGCGAGGAAGGTCCACGTGCCCGGCCGGGAGCCGGTCGCCGATGTCCAGTCCTTCGTACAGAACCCGGTAGGCCAGGTCATTGTGGCCATCCCAGACCAGAGCCTCTTCATGGAGAGCGGCGGTGGCCGCATCCAGAGGCCCGAGAGCAGCAAGGGAATCGGAGGGGGGAGCCGCAGCCTCTTTCAGGTCGAAAAGCCAGAAAAGGAGGATGCCGGCAATGACGACGGCGAAGAGTAGCCGAGGAAGGTCACGGCTCATGGAAATTCCTCCTCTTAAAACGGTCGGATTTTGATGTTCCGGTAGCGGATTTCGTGGCCGTGGTCCTGGATGGCGATACGGCCCTCCAGGGCTCGTCCATAGTTGGGGTAGGGGCCGAACTTGCTCTTTGCTACCAAAGCCTCCCACTCAGGGGAGAAGTACTCATACTCCACGGTCATCTGGCCGTTGAGCCAATGCTCCACATGGGTCCCGTCCACCAGAATCCGAGCCTGATTCCATTCCCCGATGGGATTGGACGCCGTCACCACCGAAGACTGGAGATCGTAGTTGTCTCCGGTGAGGTGGGTATTCATGTCCATGGTGCCCATGTCGATGTAGGCGGTGTCATCCAGGACCTGGTACTCAGGGGCCATCGTCCAGAGGGCCTCAGCCGGGTCCTCCACTACCCGGTAGAACACTCCGCTGTTGCCCACCGGCGTAAGGAGAAACTCGAAGGTGAGTTCGAAGTCGGAGAAAACCGCGTCGCTGACGATGTCTCCTCCCATCCCTTCCTCGCTCCCATCGGAAGCCATGACGATGAGGTTTCCATCGCCGACGCCCCATCCCGCTTCCGGGAAAGCCTCCTTGTTGTACCCCCTCCATCCAGCAGTGGAGACCCCGTCGAAGAGAAGCTGCCAGCCGGCGGCCACTTCCTCTTCGGACAGGACGTTGTGGGTAGGGGCCGTGTCTTCATGTCCTCCTACCGACTCTTCGGATCCGGTGTCCTCTCCCGGACCCCCGCAGGAACTCAGGGAAAGGGCGAGAACCAGTGCGGCCATGCTCGTGCCAATACGCGTCAAACTATTGATCCGGCTCATAGGACCTTCATCCCCTCTGGATCCCACTTCATGATTCGCTCATCGAAATAGCTGTTGTTGCACGCCAGGGCCGGTGCCGCAGCCCGAAGACCGAAGGTGGCATCCTCGGCAACCGGGGTCCCGTTCCTCACTCCATCGAAGAAGTTCATGAAGTGATCGAAATGGGCGCCCTTGTATCCCTGTTCCGCCACATAGACGCTCTCGGCAGGAGGAAGCATCTGCTTCCGTTGGGTCATCATTTCATCAATCTCACTACTCTTGGCCTGTGTAAACACGTCCGTGGGGCCACTGAGTTTATTCCTGCGGAGGATGACATCGGTCCAGGTCACGTCCATGGCGCCTTCGCTTCCAACCAGGCGGAGGAAAGTGCTGCCGGAAGTGCCGTCAACGAAGTTCACGCGGAGAGAGAGGTTGAAGGGGGTGTGGGACGGGGAGGCAGGGTAGTCGAACATGCCCAGGAGCACATCGGGAACCTCCCGCCCATCTTTCCAATAGCGAAGCCCGCCCTGGGCGGCGATGGTTTGGGGGCCCTTGGAGGAAACCACGAAATGGAGACTGGAGAAGAGGTGGACGAACAGGTCCCCCGACACGCCAGTGCCGTAGTCCCGGTAGTTCCTCCATCGGAAGATGCGCAGAGGATCGTAAGGAAGTTTGGGGGCATCCCCAAGGAACTGGTCCCAGGCCACGGTTTCTTCTGAGGCGTCGTCGGGGATGTTGTACTGCCAGGCCCCTATGGGATCGTTCCGGGCCCAGAATCCTTCGGCATAGTTCAGCTCGCCGATAACACCCTCCTGGAAAAGCTCCCGGGCCTTTTCATTCCCCAGGGAACTCATTCCCTGGCTTCCCACCATGAAGGTCTTTCCGGATTCGGCCTCTGCTTTGATGACGTCGTAGGCCTGGGGGATGGCATGGACCATGGGTTTTTCGCAGTATACCGCTTTGCCGGCACGGAGGGCATCGGCGGAGATGCGGCCGTGCCAGTGGTCCGGGGTTCCCACGATGACGGCGTCCACATCGTCCCGGGCCAGGACCTCCTGGTAATCCCGGGTGGTGAAGACATCCGACCCGTACTTCTCTTTTGCCGCGGTCAAACGACCGTCGTAGCAGTCGCAGGCCGCCACCAACCGCACTCCGGGTACGGTCAGGGCGGTGCTGACATCCTGCATCCCCATCCCACCGGCGCCGATGACGGCGATCTGAACCTGGTCATTGGCCGATTGATGCCGGCGAGCGGAGAGGATCTCTACCGAGCGGTCCTCGGAGGCTGAAAGGAGATGGGGGGTCGCCCCGGACGCTACAGCCGCTGCAGCCATCTTTCCCAGGAAAGCCCTGCGGGAAGTCCTCGCTGCGGGATGCTGACTCATTGCACATCCTCCGTTTTTGAAACCGCCGTCAGGAAAGGGGGAATGTGATCTCTGAGGCCCGGTCCGTCCAGAAACCCGGATCGGCTGGAGGGAGGGTCGACTCCGGGAACCCAAACCGCCCCCCCCTGATTCGGGGTTGTAGAGCGCCGCTTCGCTCTTTCCGGCAGAGTGCTGAAAAGGGAGGCGGACCGAGGAACGGGAGAATGGAATGAACATCAACATCGGACGTACGGTATTGGCCGGGATGGTAGGCACCGTCGCCATGACGGCTGTAGGGCTTTGGGTGGCACCCATGATGGGAATGCCTCCCATGAATCCTGCCGTGATGCTGGCGGGGGCCATGGGGGGCAGCCTGGCGCTGGGCTGGATGGCCCACTTCATGATCGGGATCACCCTCGCCGCCGGGTATGCGCTCTTCGGATCAGTGCTTCCTGGGTCGGGGTGGGCAAGAGGCGCCCTTTTTGGAATCGCCCCCTTTCTCATGGCTCAGATCGTCGTGATGCCCATGATGGGGATGCCTTTCTTCTCCGGGTCGGCGGCAATGGCCATGGGGAGCCTGGTGGGCCATCTAGTTTATGGTGGGGTTGTGGGTGGGGTTTATGGAGAAGCCACACAGGCCAATCCGGTCCCCGCAGCGACCTGATATTTCGAACGACTGTTCGGTATCGAAGACCTTTCCTAAACGTACGTTCGGCGTATTATTGAGATGGCTGGTTATGTAGGACGGGAGGTTCCGAGTCGGGCAGGGATTCGAGAAACCTCCAGAAGGACGCCCCGTGGACTCGCCAGAGTTCACGGGGTCTTTCTATTGTCACCTGCCCGGCGCCTTTCAGGCCCTTAGCTTCTCGCCCTCTCCTGATCACCCTCCCGGCGGATCGGCGTTCGGATCCAACTGGGTCAGATCGAGACGCCGGAGTTCGGCGTTTACTGCAGCCAGGTCCGTCGCCCAGACCTCTGCCAACTCAGACTCATACTCCGCCAACTCGTCGCTGAGAATGTTGAAGATCTCCGGCATCATGTTGCCTGGCCGGCCGTCACCCCGCTGGGCCATGGACATCAGGTTGGCCAGGCGGTTGTTGACCTTGATGGGGAAGTTCAGGGGGTCCTGCCCGCTCTGGTTCCTCACCTGGTAGATCTTCTCTTCAACGGCCGATGCGTTGGCCAGGAGGCGATCGCCTGCCTGCCGAAGACTACCGTCATCCGATTTTGTGTACCGGTCCTCTAGCTGGGTCTTCACCCGTCGAATGGCGATGACCGCTTCATTGGCATCGGTCACCCGATCCCGAACCATGGCTGAGAAATCGTACTGAGCCTGGAGGTCTGCGTCGGTGACGTCTGTGATGAGAGGATTCCTCTTCACCGTCAGGAGGGCTGTCGCCGTCCTCCCATCAGCCGTAAGGCGCACCGTGTATTGTCCCGGAGGCATGCCTGGCCCTCTGGAACGGGCTCCCCAGAGAATCATTCCCGGGAAAGTCACGTATCCTTCGCCCAGAAGGTCCCATGTCGTGTGATTCAGTCCCTCTGTGGTTCGGGGTTGCAGGGTTCGAACCACCTCTCCTGAGCCATCAAGGATCTCCAGACTCGCCTCCTGAGCGGCGTCTCGGAGCCACCAACTCAACGTGACCCCAGTTCCCGAGCGCACGGCTGCGGGAGGTGTGAAGAGTGTCATGGCTTCGGAAGTCATTCCCGTCTTGGCCTGCCGAAGCGGGGCGATGTTGTCCAGTACCCAAAATCCACGGCCGTGGGCGCTGATGACCAGCTCGTTTCCTTCAACGACCAGGTCCACAACGGGCAGGTCCGGGAAGTTCGGATTCAGGGGCTGCCATTGGGCCCCATCGTCGTAGGAGATGTACACACCGTGTTGAGTCCCTGCGTACAGGAGGCCTCGGCGTGTCGGGTCCTCCCGAACTACATGCACGTATGCATCATCCCGAATTCCCGAGATGACGTTTTCCCAGCTCTGGCCGAAATCGGTGGTCTTGAAGATGTAGGGACTCTGGTCGTTCAGGAGGGGGCGTTTCACCGCGACGTAGGCGGTGCCGGCGTCGAAAGCCGACGCGTCGATCTGACTCACCCTGCCGAAGTCGGGCATGTCGGGAGGAGTGACGTTGGTCCAGTTGGCTCCACCGTCTCGAGTCACATGGATCAGGCCATCGTCGGAGCCCACAAAAATGACATCGATATCCACTTTGCCCGGTGCCACAGAAAAGATGGTGGCGTAGACTTCCGGCCCATTCATGTCATGGGTGATGGGTCCACCCGAGGGTCCCAGGGTGCTGGGATCGTGGCGGGTGAGGTCACCCGAGAGGTTGGTCCAGTTCTTCCCGCCGTCCATGGTTTTCCAAAGACGCTGGGACGAGGTGTACAGGGTGTTGGGATCAATGGGAGAGAAGATGATGGGGATGGTCCACTGCCACCGCTCCCGGATCTCGCTGGAGGGCTCACCGGAGTAGAACCAGGGGTAGGGGTTCACTTCCCGGTGTGTTCCCAGTCGCCGGTTGAACTTGTCGATGTACCCGCCGTTGTTGGTGCCCGAGTAGTAGATGTCGATGTTCTGGGGATCCGGGGCGATGTAGCCGGGTTCCCCGCCGCCAGCGGTATAGGCCACTGACATGGCACCGGCGGTGATGTCTCCTGATGCGGAACCGCCGCCACCACGCCGGCCCCGGCCGCCTCCGAACCCGTAGGCGGAGGCATTCCAATCGAATGGCACGCACAGAGTGCTGTTGTCCTGCTGAGCCCCGCACACGTGATAGGGGATGTGCTTGGTGGTGATGACGTGGTAGAACTGGGCCGTGGAGATTTCCAGGTCGGTCCAGTTCTCTCCCGTGTCGGTGGTCACTGCCCCACCACCGTCATTGGCAACAACCATGTGGGCCGGATCCTCCGGGTCGATCCACAGATCGTGGAAGTCGCCGTGGGTGCCATTGTTGATGGATGTGATGGTCTCTCCTCCGTCCGTGGAGCGGAAGAGGGTGGTGTTCTGCATGTAGACCACATCAGGGTCCTGGGTGTCGGCGAAGAGGTGGGTGTAGTAGAAAGCCCGTTGCCGGATGGACCTGTTTTCGTTCACCAACTCCCAGGTGGCGCCTGCGTCGTCACTCCGGAAGAGCCCGCCGTTGTCGTTCTCCACCAGGGCGTACACCCGGTTCGAGTCGCCGCCTGATACGTCCAGGCCGACACGGCCGATGAGACCTTCCTGGGGGAGCCCGGGGTTCCGTGTGATCTCGGTCCAGTTCTCTCCGCCGTCGGTGCTCTTGAAGATTCCGGACCCGGGACCGCCGCTGGACATCTGGTATTCCTTCCGGAATGCCTCCCAAAGAGCCACATACATCACATCAGGGTTGTTCCGGTCGATGCTGATGTCCACGGCGCCGGTCTTATCGTCCCGGTAGAGAACCTTCCGCCAGGTGTCACCGCCATCGGTGCTTTTGAATAGCCCCCGTTCCTCGCTTGGCGCTCCATATTTCCCGAAGGACGCCACAAAGATGATGTCGGGGTTGGTAGGATGGATGCGGATTTTTGCGATGGCATCCGAATCAAAGAACCCGATGTGCTCCCAGCTTTCCCCGGCATCGGCGCTTCGGTAGACGCCGTCGCCGGGCATGATGTTGCCCCGGATGCAGCTCTCCCCCATTCCCATGAACACCAGGTCGGGACTGGTCTCGCTCACATCCACCGCCCCCACGGAAGCCGACGTGATTTTGAAGTCCGTGACGGGGAGCCAGTTCTCTCCGAAGTCGGTGGTCTTCCAGAGCCCGCCGCCGACGGCGCCGAAGTAGGCTTCATTGGGCCGACCTAACACACCGCTGGCCGCGATGGAACGGCCGCCCCGGTCGGGGCCGATGTTCCGCCATCGGTAGCCATCCAGGAGGGCCTGGTCCAACTCCACCGGGCCCATGGAAGCTTGCTGGGCAAGAAGGGGTGGCGAGATGGGTGCCAGAATCGCGAGGGCGATTATTGCGGAGAAGCAGAGAATACGCGGTTTCAACATGGGGACGTTCCCTGGATTGGGTGGGGCTCGATGATGGGGAAAACTACGGGACCCAGTCGGGTTCTGCACGCGAAGGTCCGGCGAGGGGACGGCGCCCAGGGCACCAGATTCGACGGAGTTCTGGTCCAGCGGTGGGCTTCGGAACAACGTGCCTACCGATTGAGGCTCCCACCCTTCTCTTTTTAGGCCGCGTCGATGACCTCCACGTCATAACGCTTCAGAAAGGCGTCGGAGGTAAGAAGCGGGAGACCCTCGATCTGGGCCTGGGCGACGAGGAGCCGATCGAAGGGGTCTCGGTGGTGTTGGGGCAGAACCCCGGCCCGGAGGGCATGGGCGTGGCTGATAGGGATTCCCTCCACACCGCTTCGGAGCATGAGGTCGGGTATAACCGACTCTGGGCTCCCAGGAAGCTCCAGTCTCCCCAACTGGTGCTTGATTCCTATTTCCCAAGCGCTGGCTGCGGAGAGTACCAGGTCGTTCTTGGTCTTTTCGACGATGCGGAGGGATCGGCGGGAAAACCGCTCTGGCGCCATTAGCATCCAGAGCCATGCATGAGTATCAAGGAGAATCCGCATCGAACCCTCTCTGAACGTCAGGAGGGAGGGGTGCGTCGAAGTCATCCGAAACTTCGATCCGATCTCGAGCGATCCCGAGTTCCCGAACCTCCCCTTCCTGTTCGAAGGGGATGAGGCGTGCCAATGGAGTACCGTCCTTCGCAATCACGATGTCCTCGCCGCCGGCCACCTCCCGGAGGAGCCGTGAAAGCTGTGTCTTCGCATCATAGATGTTGATGATTTTCATGCTCAATGACTAACTAGACCAACTAGTCTGGTCAATAAGAACGAGAGGCGCTTGAGTCGCACGGTTTGTAAGGATGGGAATAGCGGTTGGGCTATCCGATGGTCGAAACCGCCTCTATTGGCCCCTTCTGAGGATCACAAACAGCCCCTGGCCGGCCGGCACCCTCACCGCCTGTGGATCCACCGTGCCACTCTCCTGGAGTCCCTCAACAACTGGGGTGAAAGCTTCAAAGAAGGTGGAGCCTTCGCCCCCGACAGAGTCCGGCGGAATCTCTTGGCCTGGCTCCGGCTCCGGGCCGCTGGGCCCAGCAGGTTCGGTGAAACCTAGAGCCGCCCAATCAACCGATAGCTCCACCACCTCATCCTCATCCGACCACGATGCCAACGCGATGAGGGTTGCATCGGCTCCGACGTATGTCGTTGCCAGAACTCTGGGGTTGTCCGTGGTGACGGGGGCATTCTCCAGCCAGTAACCCAGCATCCGGCTCTCGGCTATCCCGAAATCATTCATCATGCCCCACACCGGACGGGGATCCACATCGCCGTATTTTCGGGCGGTCATTCCGTAGAGCATGCCCCGGTACGGATGGCCTCCGTCCTGTAGCATCTCTCCCATGAGGCCGAAGGGCAGGCCCGCCACCTCGGTCATCCAGTAGTCCTGATCCAGGTCGTACTCGAAGTACTCGCCGAACCAGAGGCGGGAGATGAAGGGGAAGTGCTCCATGTAGAGCATGGCGCTGTTGGTGTGTCCGTCCCGGGGGTTGTACTGGTTGGCCGAGTGGAGATCGATTACCACCTCGGGTCGGTTTTGGGCAAGGACAGTTACCAGGCGTTTCACAGTCTCCCGACTGAAGGCGATATCGTCCAAATACAGACCATCAATCTCCTGATTCGCCGCCAGCCAGTTGATGCCCTCCACGTAGTAGTTTGTCCACCGCGACGTGCCCTTGTTCAGCATGGCGGCATCGTCGGTTCGGGCGGCGTGCCAAGCCGAGTGGTAGTCCCCTTCCAGGTGTTCCTGCATCCAGGAGTGCCCGCCGCCCTCCCCATCGTTCAGGATCTCATAGCCCAGGCTTCGCATGGGGAAGAGCTCGTGGGCCATGTAGGTCAGCTCCCGGATGGTGTTGTAGAGCTTCACCTTTATGCCCTTCTCGTGGGCCTCCTCGATGTAGGCGGCCTGCTGGTCCAGGGCGAAGAAGGGGTAGTTGATGTAGGGATTGATCTCGTTGGCATGGTGGATGTTCACCACCGTACCGCCCCACATCAGGACCGAATCCACCGGGACGTACTGATGAACGAACCGGGTACTGAAGTGGGCTTGGGTGTCGATGGGTTTGAAGGGCGTGATGAGGAAGCGGATGTTGAAGTGGAGGGTGTCGCTCTCCAGGACGCTCCGGGGTCCGGAGTAGTTGATGGCCGTGACGCCGATGGGGGCGGTCGGTGGCTCCTGGGTTTCTCCTTCGGCATTCGCGGTGTCCTCAGCCAAAAGCTCCTCACCGATGACGATTCCGCCCAACCCGCCGTTGAACCAGGACGGCGGCATGTTGAGGGGTTGGTTCTGGTAGAAGTTGGTATTCAGGGGCCGAACATAGTTGTTGTCCCTCAGCACGTACTGGAGCCCCTTGTGTACGCCACCCAGCCAGACGCCTTCCTGGTGGTTTTCCACTGCCCATTTCCAGTCTACCATAGGCGGGCGTTTCCCCCCCTTCTGGCCCAGCCCCAGCATGTACTCTGCGGCATCCGGAACCAGGGAAACTGGGAGGCGGATGTCGTCGAAGGAAGCGTCACTGAGAGCGACAAGCGTGATGCGAAGGTCCAGCATCCCGTCGTATTCCAGGGTTCCGTCGACGATCATGTCGAAGTAGTCGGAGGTGCTCTCGGCGGTCCACCGAGCGCTTCCTGCGGACTCCTGGACAACCTCATAGGGAAACGGTTGGAACTCCTCGATAAAGGTGCCCGGGGAGATGACCTGCAACGCAATCGGCTGAGCCAGGATTGGCTCAGGCTCCTCGGCAAGCTCGGTAAGCTCCGGGGTGAAGTAGGAGTAGATCTGGGACGGGAGGCCAAAGGCCCCTAATTCGACCCGCCGACCCAGGATGGAGAGGGCGGGGACTGAACCGTCCAGCCCCCTCTCGACACGCACCGGTTCGAAGGG
>CAYOVN010000017.1:283-36359 GCA_964407425.1 uncultured Gemmatimonadaceae bacterium | reverse complement strand
GGTGGCCGGGGTGGAGGTTGCGGCAAAGGGGGCTGGGCGGGGTGGCGGTGGCCGGGGTGGACGGCGAAGGTGGTTAGCCCATGACGTGAAATCCCCAAAATGTCGTTGAGTTGAGTTCCATTCCGGTTTGACCGCCTTAGGGGCCGTCAAATCCCCAGGGAACCAGCGCCCCGATATTCAATTCCGGTTTGACCGCCTCAGGGGCCGTCAAATCCCCACTAACCTCCTACCCCGCCACTTTTGGGGATTTCACGTATTTGGGGATTTCACGTAACGACCACGGGGTTTCTGTGGCAGGCCCGAAAGGCGCCGAGGACTTCCGGCTGGGTTGGGTCGGAGGCTGGGTCCGCGACTCGCCGGGCGGCGACTCTACGGATTCCGGAGGAAGCAAGCGCGCCCGGTGAGGTGTTAAGCCGCAGCGCGGAGCCTGAGAGGGAGTCGAAAACCCGGCCTCCAGACGGCTTATCCCTCCGGGTGCTGATGCTCCGGAAGGGGACCATCCATCTGCATTTCGGGCTGGGCATCCGTGCCGGGTCCGTGGTGCATGTGCCGCTCGCCCACCAACCCTGTCCGGTTCCCGATGGACCACATGGCCGATAGGAAAACCCCCGCTGCGAGTACCCGGCGAAGCCGCATGTCCCGCATCACCACCTTCCGAAAACCCAGGGCCACGGCGGTGAGGGCAGGAGCGGTGCCGATACCGAAGGCTGTCATGGCGAGGGCTCCAACCAGGGGGCCTCCGGCCGCAACGGGAATGGCCAGGGAGGCGTAGACCAGGCCGCAGGGAAGGAGGCCGTTCGCCATCCCGAAACCAAACCGGGCAGCCATGTTGGTTCGGGTGGCCAGGTTCGTAGCCAGGTGCTTTAACCCCGGGATCGAGACATGGGGCTCCGGCACCAGCCCTGCGAGGCCCGCCGCGAACCAGGCGATGAGGATTCCCGAGATTAGGGCCACCACCCAACCGGGCCCGGGAATTAGGGAGCCGAAGGCCCCGGCCAGACCGCCGAGGATGGCGTAGGTGGCGGTCCTCCCAGCGTGCCAGAGAAAGGTGTCCCGAGCCCGTCCTCCGCAAGCGATGGCAAAGCCCCCACACATCCCTATGCAGTGGAGGCTTCCCACGAAGCCGGCCAATAAGGCACTGCCCACAAATCCGATCATGACAGAAGATTTGGGTGCCATCGGGCCTATGGCAAGGGCGCCCGTCCGCTACCTCTCGATGGGCACTCCTACGAGGTTGCCCCACTCGGTCCAGGAACCATCGTAGTTCCGGACATTGGGGAATCCCAGCAGGTAGGTCAGGACGAACCAGGTGTGGCTGGAACGCTCTCCGATCCTGCAGTAGGCGATGACGTTTTCTTCCGGTTTGATGCCCAGTTCGGTGGCGTAAATCTGCTTCAGGTCACCGATTCCTTTGAACGTCCCATCGTCATTGGCGGCTCGTCTCCAGGGGACGTTGGCTGCTCCGGGAATGTGGCCTCCCCTGAGGGCTCCCTCCTGGGGGTAGTCGGGCATGTGCAGAAGGGTGCCGGAGTATTCTTCGGGCGAGCGGACATCTATGAGCTTGCCGGCTTGCGCCAGGTGGCCCATGACGTCGCCGCGAAATGCGCGAATCGGCGCGTCGTCCCTTTCCGGAACCGGGTAGGTGACTGGAGTGCGATCAGGGACTTCCAGACTCAGCGACCGGCCCTCTTCCAGCCATTTCTGCCGACCCCCGTCCATGAGTCGGGTATTTGGGTGTCCAAATAGATGGAAAACCCAGAGAGCGTAAGCTGCCCACCAGTTGAAGTTGTCGCCGTAGAAGACCACCGTATGATCCCGGGTGATGCCCTTTTCGGAAAGGAGGCGGGAAAAGGCCTTCGGATCGAGGTAGTCCCGAACCAGGGGGTGATTCAGGTCCGTGTGCCAGTCGATCTTCACCGCCCCGTCAATGTGGCCCATGTCGTAGAGGAGAACATCCTCGTCGGATTCGACAATGACTACAGAAGGGTCGTCCGAGTGATCCGCTACCCACTGGGTGGAAACCAGTTTCTCTGGGTGTGCGTATGCCTTGAACTTTTCCTGAGGGTCGGTATGTGTGCTCAAGTGTGATCTTCCTGTATGCGTGGACTGGGTGAGATCCATATAACACGGAGAGGATCTGATAGTTTCATGATTCGGCCGAATACAACATTCAACCGAACACAACCCACGATTGAGAGTACCAGGGGGAAATGAACCCCGAACTCGATCAGGTGAATAGAATGCCATTACCGGAGAAGCTTCAGAAGGTCGTCCAACGATTTGCCACCGCCCCGAGAGAGCTGAAGGGCCAGGCCCTTCTCCAATACGCCAAGAAGGTGCCCCCCCTCCCCCAGGAATACGCCGACGATCCGAATCGGCTGGCCCGGGTCCACGAATGCCAGTCTCCCTTTTTTCTGGCCGTCAACGTAGGGGACGATGGCCGGGTCCAACTCTTCTTCGACTGCCCTCCTGAAACCCCCACGGTAAGGGGGTTTGCAGGAATCATCCGGGAGGCCCTCGAGGGTGAGCACTATTCGGTGGTCCTGGATGTTCCTACGACCTTCTACTCCTCCATGGGTTTGGAAGAGGTGGTTTCGCCCATGCGCCTGAGAGGGATGAGGGCCATCATGGCGGCCATCCGGAGGGGGATCCGGAAGGAGATCGGGGAAAACGGTGGGGGAGAAGCCTAGGAAATTTCCTCTATTCAGGGCTCGCCGAATCGTTTCAAGATACGTAGTTTTCCGACTAGCAATTTTCTGTCGAAACAATAGCCAACACCTCTCAAATCCCGGTAGCCTAATGTCACAAGTCGGAACAGCGGCTGTGCCCACGCCGAACTACGACGACGACATCGTTCGTAGGTTCTTCGGCGCGACGGTTCTCTGGGGCGCGGTGGGAATGTTGGTGGGCGTGATCATCGCTCTCCAGATCGCGTGGTGGCCAGCCAACCTGGGCCTCCCGTGGACCACCTTTGGACGCCTTCGTCCCCTTCACACCAACGCGGTCATCTTCGCCTTCGGCGGCAACATCTGCTTTACGGGGATCTACTACTCCATGCAGCGGCTGCTGAAGGTGCGGATGTACTCGGACCTCCTCTCCAAGATCCACTTCTGGGGATGGCAGGCCATCATCGTTGCGGCGGCCATCACGCTGCCCCTGGGCATGACCCAGTCCAAGGAGTATGCCGAGCTCATCTGGCCCATCGACATCGCCATCGCGGTGGTCTGGGTGATCTTCGCCATCAACTTCTTCGGGACCATCGCCATCCGTAAGGTGAAGCACATCTACGTGGCCATCTGGTTCCACATGTCCTTCGTCATCACCATCGCTGTTCTGCACATTGTGAACAGCCTGGTGATACCGGCGACCCTTTCCAGGTCGTATCCCATCTTCGCCGGGCTGACGGACGGACTTGTTCAGTGGTGGTACGGGCACAACGCCGTGGGGTTCTTCCTGACTACCCCCTTCCTGGGCCTCATGTACTACTTCCTGCCCAGGGCCGCGGATCGGCCGGTGTACAGCTACCGGCTGTCCATTGTTCACTTCTGGGGGCTGGTCTTCCTGTATATCTGGGCCGGGCCCCACCACCTCCTTTACTCGGCTCTGCCTGACTGGGCGCAGACGGTGGGGATGGTCTTCAGCATCATGCTCCTGGCTCCATCGTGGGGCGGAATGCTGAACGGACTCCTGACACTACGGGGGGCATGGGATCGTCTGCGGACGGACCCGATTCTGAAATTCATGGTGGTGGCGGTGTCCTTCTACGGGATGAGTACCTTCGAGGGACCCATGATGTCCATCCGGGCCGTAAACGGTTTGGCCCACTTCACCAACTGGGTCATCGGCCATGTTCATAGCGGTGCCCTGGGGTGGGTCGGGATGATGTCCTTCGGTACCCTCTACTGGCTTGTGCCCAGGCTGTGGAACCGGGAACTGGCCTACCCGAAGATGGCCAACCAACATTTCTGGCTGGCAACCATCGGTATTGTCATCTATACCGTCAGCATGTGGGTGGCCGGTCTCATGGAAGGCCTCCAGTGGCGTGCCATCAACGATGCCGGGCAGCTGGTGAACCCCATCTTCCTCGATATCGTGAACCGCCTCATGCCCTACTACTGGATGCGTCTACTTGGCGGCACCCTCTATCTCGCTGGGATGCTGATGTTCCTCTTCAACCTCCTGAAAACCATCTATGGATCCGGGGCGGCTGCTTCTGAAAAGGCGACCACTCCGGCTCCTGCGGTGTAGGGGAGGCCGATTATGACTACCAACGAGCACCACCAAGACTCCGAGAAGGGTAACGGCCATTTCCACCGCCGTATGTTGGAAGCCAAGGGTGGAGTGTTTGCCGTTGCGACCACCATCGCCATTCTCATCGGGGGGATCGTTGAGATTGTCCCTATGTACACGGCTGGCGCCGGTCCGGAGACGGGCGATTGGGTCACCCCATACACTCCCCTGGAGGTAGCCGGTCGCGACATCTACACCCGGGAGGGGTGTTACCTGTGTCACTCCCAATGGGTCAGGCCCATGCGGGCCGAGGTCCTTCGATACGGTGAGTGGAGCCGGGCACCGGAATACCAGTTCGATCGCCCATTCCTCCTGGGTTCCCGGCGCATGGGTCCCGACCTTCATAGGATCAGTCAGAAGTACCCTGATGCCTGGCACTTCGAGCATATGCGAGACCCCCGGAGTACGTCACCCGGGAGCGTCATGCCCCCGTACCCGTGGCTGCATTCTTCGACAGTTGACCCCGGGGATATCATGGCTTCGGTCCGGGCCTTGAAGAAGGCTGGGGTTCCGTACACCGATGCCGACGTGGAAGGCGTCCCGGCCAGCATGGCCGCCCAGGGTCAAGGAATTGTCACCAGTTTGGCGGGAGCCAATTTGACCACGACGGCCGACACGGAAATCGTGGCCATGATCGCCTACCTCCAGCGCCTCGGGCGGGAGGGGAAGGCATACTTATCGAGCCAACCCGGAGGTGGTGAGTGAATCCGGTCCTTAAGCTGGCGGCCGAGAGTGTCAGTCTCGGTTGGCTCATGGGGATCATGACGGTCTTTTTTCTGGTCAGCTTCCTGGGCTGGGTGTGGTGGGCCTACTCACCCCAGCACAAGGCTAAGATGGATGAAGCGGCCCTGTTGCCGTTCACGGATGGAGACGAGACGTGAGCAAGGAAACGAATCGATTGATGGGCCACGCCGATGAGGCGGATGGCATCGAGGAATATGACAACCCCCTTCCCGACTGGTGGATTGGCCTTTTCTGGCTTTGCATCTTTTGGGCAATAGGCTACACGGTCCACTACCACTTCATTGCTGACCGTTCTCAGGAAGCCGAGTTCGAGGCGGAGATGGTAGCTGCCGCAATACGGTGGCCTGTCCAGGATGCTGCTGACATCGAATTCGCCATGACCCCCGAGGCCATAGCCGGAGGAGAAACGGTATACACCACGTACTGTTTCGTCTGTCATGGCGTCAATCTGGAGGGCGGGATCGGCCAGAGCTTCCTGGATGAAGTTTGGCTTCACGGTGGGAGCCCTGACGAGGTGGTCCACACGATCACGGATGGGGTACCGGAGATGGGGATGGCGCCCTGGGGCTCCATCCTGAGTGCAGAACAAATCAACCAAGCGGCCGCATTCGTATTGGCCAAGAACGCCGAGGCTTTGGGAATATCGTTCGATGAGGTCACCGCTCCATCCGGAGGGACGGAGGGGGCGGAGGAGGCTCACGAAGAAGGCTCCGAGGGGTCCCACGAGGAAGGCGGAGAAGAGCATGGAGGAGGCTCCAGCGAGGCTCCATAGACCCTCCTTGGGATCCGTCACCCGATTGGGTGGTGGTTTCAGGGCGCCCTGACGCCCGGCGAGAAAGATAGACTGACATATGCTGGGGTTCTCTGGAACCAGGGAGTGGGTATACCCCCAGTCCATCAAGGGTAGATTCACCACCCTCAGGCGTTGGACCTTCCTGGCCCTGCACCTGATCCTCTTTGTCACACCGTGGCTGAGAGTAGGGGGGAACCCCCTCCTTCTCATCGACATCCCTGCCCGGCAGGTGTTCCTCTTCGGAGCCATCTTCACCGCGTCGGACAGCTTCTTCCTCCTACTGATTCTTCTTTTCGCCGCCTTCGCGCTTTTCTTCTTCACTTCGTTATGGGGCCGCCTCTGGTGTGGGTACACGTGCCCCCAGACGGTTTTCCTGGAGACATGGATTCGGCCTCTCGAGATCTGGATCGAGGGCGATCGGGTTCAGAGGAAGCGCCGGGACGATCAGGAGTGGAGTTTTGATCGGATCTGGAGGAAAGCGGCCAAGTGGGTGGCTTTTCTGCTGGTTTCTCTTCTCCTCGCCACCGCTATCGTCAGCTTTTTCGCTCCCGCTCGTGAGCTCTGGACTGGGAACGCAGGGAGCCTCGCATACTCGTTCGTCCTCATTTTTGCCGCCCTCTGGTATCTGGACTTCACCTGGTTCAGGGAGCAGTTCTGCAACTTCCTCTGCCCCTATGCTCGGTTCCAGAGTGCTTTGACAGATGAGGAAACCCTTCTCATCGGCTACGACCCGAGTCGGGGTGAGCCGAGGAAGCGGGGGAAGGAAGCTGCCGCCGCTGGCCGGTGCATCGAGTGCAGCAAATGTGTGGTGGTGTGCCCTCAGGGAATCGACATTCGTGATGGTTTCCAGATGGAATGCATCCAGTGCGCCCGATGTATCGATGCATGCACTTCGGTCATGGAGAAGCTGGGACACCGGACCTTGGTGGAGTATACGTCGCTGGCGGAACAACAGGGGATGAAGGTTCGGCGGCTCCGTCCCCGGACCATCGTGTACGGTGGATTACTCCTTGCCCTCGTGGGATTCGGCCTGACCCTGGCAACGCAGCGGCTCCCCTTCGAGGCGACGGTGAACCGAGTCCCCGGGTCCCTCTATACTGTGGACCCTGACGGCTTCGTTCGTAACACCTATCTCGTCCAGATCACCAACAACAAGCCGGGTGATGCCCCGGTTGATTTCACGGTGACGGTTGACGGGATTCCTGAAGCCGAGGTCCTGGCCCAGGACGTCCAACTCGCCTCCTCGGAGACCAGAACCCTTCCCCTCATCGTCCGGGCGCCCCAAGATCTTGGTCTGGGACGAACCACAAATCTGGTGGTCCGTGTCGTAACTCCGGATGGAGCTATCGACGTTCCCACCACCTTCAAGACAGGAGCGGCGGATGAATCCGGCTCCGAAGGGGATTGAGGGAGGGTCGTCAGGGCCGGCTCCCAAGTCCGGGTTCCGGATCTGGCCTTTCCTTATCACGGTGGGTCTCGTGTTTGTGGTCGTTGTGAACGCCATCTTCATTTACATCGCCGTTTCGGGGGCTGACGACGTTGTGCCCTCCTACCAAACCGAACAGCGTTAGCCCTGGAGTGGAGGGGTCGGGGGGTGGCCATTCCATCTCCCGCTGCCCCCACTGCGGCACTCCCGTCGAGGGGCAGGAAGACGTGTACTGCTGCTCCGGCTGTGAGATGGCTGCTGCCATCATCAAGGGAGCGGGTCTGGAAGCCTACTACCAGGAGCGGGACGCATACCCGCCCAGGCCCGAGGGCGTGGCCGGGGACTGGGACGCGTATCCTGTCACCGCCGGTGAGGACGGCCTCTGCGAGATTCGCCTTCAGGTCGATGGACTCCGCTGTGCCTCCTGCGTCTGGGTGACGGAGAACGTCCTTCAGCGAACGGAGGGAATCGAGGAAGCTACCCTGAGCTATGCCACCGGGCGGGCACGGATCCGGTGGGATCCCGACGCCGTTCGTTTGGGAGAAGTGGCGGATCGCATCAGCACGCTGGGATACCGCCCCCGAATCCTGGGTGAGGAAGGGGAGCCGGATCGGGACCTGTTGATTCGGTTGGGCGTAGCCGCCTTTGCAGCCATGAACATCATGATGCTGTCGGCGGCCCTCTACACCGGCTGGCTTGGTGGAATGGACTCCCGGTACGTCGCCCTGTTCCAATGGATCAGCCTGGCCCTCGCCGCCCCCGTGGCCCTCTGGTGCGCCGAGCCCTTTTTTATGGGAGCCGTCAGTGGACTCCGCCACGGGATCCTTCATATGGACCTCCCCATTGCCCTGGGTGTGTCCGTCCTGTTCGGACATGGCCTCGTGGTGACGGTGACGGGAGGGGATACCTACCTGGACTCCATGGGTATGCTGGTCACCCTCCTTCTGGCCGGGCGGGTCCTGGAGTCCCGGGGCCGGCGCCGCGCCTCGGAGGCCGCCACGGCCATGGCCGCTACGGCCCCCGCTACCGCCCGAAGGCGGGTTGGGGAAGGGGTGGAGGTTGTCCCTTCGGAGGAGCTCGAGGTGGGCGATCTACTGGATGTGGCGGCGGGAGAGGAGTTGGCCGCGGACGGGATCGTGGCCGGGGGACACGGAAGCCTCCGGATGGCCCTCATCAGTGGTGAGGCCGAACCTGTCGAGGTTCAGGAGGAAAGCCGGGTCGTGGCGGGATCGGTCCTGGCCGATGGATTCCTCACGATTCGTGTCACCGCCGTCGGCCGTGAGACCGTCCTCCAGCAGATGGCCGACCAACTACGCCTTTCCGCCGACCGAGGAGTTCGGCCGGCACTCACCGATCGTATCGCCCCTTGGTTCACCGGCATCACCCTTATCGTGGCCACCCTCACCTTTCTGGGGTGGACGGTTTTCGGGGGCCTGGAGAAGGGCATCCTCACGGCTGTCGCCGTACTCGTGGTGGCATGCCCCTGTGCCCTGGCTCTGGCCCGGCCCCTGGCCGCCGCCGCCGGCCTGGGCGCCGCCGCACGGAGGGGGCTCCTCTTTCGGAATGGGGATGCCCTTTTGGCGATGGAGGACGTAGACCTGGTGGCCCTCGACAAGACCGGGACCGTCACGGTCGGGGACCTCGATGTAGTGGAGGCGGAGGACGAGGCGCTAAGGATCGCCAGCGGGCTGGAACGCTTCAGTGGTCATCCCATCGCCCGGGCCGTTACCCGGGCAGCGGTGGAGCGAGGAATCCCCCTTCCGGTGGCGGATGAGGTTCAGGAGGAGGCGGGTTTCGGCATCCGGGGTAGGGTGGATGGTCAGTGGTGGGAGATCAGGAGCGGTGGGTCCGGCAGGGTTTCGGTCCGGGGAGAAAACGGTCTTTCGTGGATGATCGGCTTGGGGGACCGGGTTCGGGAAGACTCCCGGTCGGCTGTGGAAGAACTCCTGGAAACGGGCCGAGAGGTAGTGCTACTGACCGGGGACGTGCAGGAAGCCGGAACCCGAATGGCCTCCGAATCCGGAATCGAAACAGCCCTGGGTGGATTGGACCCCAAGGAGAAGGCGGATTGGATCCGAAGCCGTAGGGATGAAGGACGCCGGGTCCTATTCGCAGGAGACGGGATGAACGATGGCCCCGGCTTGGCTCAAGCCGATGTGGGCATCGCCATGGGCACAGGAGCCGCCAGCAGCATCCTGGTGGCCGACGGTGTCATCTCCGTGCATTCTCTTCGGCCCATCATGGCGGCCATCCGGGCAGCGTCGGCTGCCAACGCATCCATTCGGAAGAACCAGGTCCGATCCATCGGGTACAACATCGCCGCAGTTGCCCTGGCGGCGGCGGGCCTGGTAAATCCCCTGGTGGCCGCGGTTCTGATGCCCCTTTCCAGTGGGATGGTGACCTGGGGGGCTTCTCGAGTGGAAAAAGCAGTAGAAAGGAGCGACTAGCTCAGATGGATGCGATCTTCTTCCTGCTCCCCATAGCGGTGTTACTAGGGGCAGTTTTCGCCATTCTGTTTGTGGTGGCGGTGAAGCGTGGCCAGTTCGACGATCTGGATGACCCGCCGGAGCGGATTCTTAAGGACGACTAGTCCGGCCCCACCTACCCTTCCCTCAATCCCAAAGCTTCTTCCACAATCCTCAGATTCTCAGCCAGGTGGTCCTTTGCCTTCCCCTCCGACGGGCTGGCCCGGTCGGGTCGCGCTACGGGCTTCAGCGGGATCGTTCTGGGTACGACGGTGCGAAGCCTGGGGCCGATGTATGAGAGGGCACCCTGATTAGTGGGTTCCTCCTGGGCCCATGCGACCCCCTTGAGGTTGGGGAAGGAGCGAACCAGGGCCTCCAGTTCCTCACCGGGGAAGGGGTACAGCTCTTCCACCCGGCCGATGGCCACGTGGGAGAGAGACTCCCTCTTTGGGTGGGTTTCCAGTTCGTAGTAGATCTTCCCTGTGCAGAGGACCAGGCGGGTAATCTCGTCTTTCCGGCCCTCGACCCCCGGGTCGTCCAGAACCGGGGCGAACCCGGAGTCCGAGAGCAAGCGGAGGCTGGACGTCGCCTTGGGATGCCGGAGAAGGCTCTTGGGTGCCATCACGATGAGGGGTCGGGCTACGGGGCTCAGCGCCTGGCGACGGAGGAGGTGGAAAAACTGAGCGGGTGTGGTTGGATTCACCACGCTCATGTTGTCTTCCGCGGCCAGCTGGAGGAATCGCTCAAGCCGGGCTGAGGTATGCTCCGGGCCCTGACCCTCATGACCGTGGGGCAGGAGGAGTGTCAACCGGCACTCCTGACCCCATTTTGTGTGGCCGGAGGCAATGAACTGGTCGATGATGACCTGGGCCACATTGACGAAATCCCCGAACTGGGCCTCCCAGACAACCAGGTCCGGACTGGTGGCGACTTCGTACCCATACTCGAAGCCCATGACCGCCGTTTCCGACAGGGGCGAGTTGTGGACCTCGAACCGGGCAGTCCCGATGTGCTCCAAAGGCGTGTACTCGTTCCCGTTCTCGACGTCATGAAGGACCAGGTGCCGGTGGCTGAAGGTGCCCCGCTCCGAGTCCTGCCCGCTCAGACGGATCGGAACCCCGTCCTCCAGAAGAGAGGCGAAGGCCAGGACCTCGGCATGAGCCCACTCCATTCGGAACTCCGGCCCGAACTCGAAGGTCCTTCGCTGGAGTTGCCTGCCGAGCTTCGGATGAATGGTGAATTCTTCGGGATAAAGGAGAGTGGCGTCATTCAACCGCGCCAGGGTCTCCAGGGGCACCCGGGTGTCGGTCTGGATTCCCGGTGCCTCCTCCGAAACCTCCTCCTCATCCCGAAGATCCTCATCAGGCTGCTTCTTGGCTTCGTCCTGGGCTTCCCGAAGGCGCCGGGCTACCTCCTTCTTGATGATCTCGGCACCCTCCGCGGAAACGATTCCTTCAGAGGCCAGCCGTTTGGCCCAGATATCCCGAACCGTCGGATGGGAGCCGATGATCTGGTATTGCTTGGGCTGGGTATAGGAGGGTTCGTCTCCTTCGTTGTGCCCATGCCGCCGATACCCGATCAGGTCGATGAGGACATCGTCGTGGAAGCGGGCCCGATAAGCCATGGCGAGACGGACGGCAGCCAGGCAGGCTTCCGGATCGTCGGCATTCACATGGAAAATCGGGATGTCGTACCCCTTGGCCAGGTCGCTGGAGTAACGGGTGGAGCGGCTTTCGTGGGGCTCGGCGGTGAACCCCATCTGGTTATTCGTGATCAGGTTTACGGTCCCACCAACCGAGTAGCCCTTAAGCCGGCCGAGGTTCAGCGTTTCCGCTACTACTCCCTCGGCGGCAAAAGCTGCATCGCCATGCATCACGACAGGAACAACGGCATCCATCCGCTGGGTGTGGGTCTTTTCGGGCCCGGCGAATTGCTTGGCTCTGGTAAGGCCAACCACCACCGGATTCACGAACTCCAGGTGGGACGGGTTCGGGATGAGGGCCACTCGGGCCCTGGCTCCTGAGGGGAAGCGAACCGTAGTTTCTGCTCCGAAATGATACTTCACGTCCCCCGTGCCCTGCCGGGGGATACTCAACGCGGTGTTCGTGGGGGACTTCCCCTCGAACCCCTGGAGAAGCTCCCGATAGGGTACGTTGAGGATGTGGGCCAGGATGTTCAGCCGTCCTCGGTGAGCCATCCCCAAGATGACCTCTTCTCCTTCGGACCCCGCCGCTTCCTGGATGACCTGGTCGATCATGGGGACCAGCATGTCGTTCCCCTCCAGGGAGAAACGCTTCTGGCCCAGATAAGCCCGGTGGAGAAAATGTTCGAATCCCTCCACCTCGGACAGGCGGATCAGAAGACGTTTCTTCTCGTCCTCCGTCAGCGGCCGGGTGAGTGTACCCTCTTCAACCTTCTCCCAAAGCCACTGGACCTTAGCCGGATCCTCCAGGTGTTCGAACTCGTACCCGATGGACCCGATATAGGCGTCGCGAAGGCGACGAAGAACGTCGGCCAGAGGTTCGTCTCCCCACCTTGGTTCGATGACGGAGGCCGGAATCTCTTCCAACTCTTCTGCGGTAGTCCCAAAAAAAGCCGGATCGAGCTGAGGGTGGCCCGGCGGTTCAGAGCCCAGGGGATCCAGAGGAGTAATCTGGTGCCCGTGTTTCCTGAAGGCCTGCACCAAACCGGCGGCTCCCGCTACCAAGCGAAGGAGGCGTTGGACTTCATCGGGCTGGATGCCTGGACTGGCCGCGGCTTGGGTCGGGGAAGGTGTGGGCTGAGCCGTCGCAGGCGCCGTCTGGATCGGGGCTGCCTTAGGAGCCGAGTCGGACACCGAAGCCCGGGGTGGATCCGGGTCCCTGATCTCCGCCAGTGTCGCCGCGGCCTGGGCCACTTTGGGGTAGATCGGACCCAGGGTTTCAGGAACCAATAACCCTGCTTCCCGGACGACCTCAGGGCCCTGGTTAAAAAAGGCCCGCCATACTTCGGGGACCGAGTCAGGATTCCGCGAGAACTCCTCATAGAGGAGCTGCGCGTACCCGGCGTTTTGATGATCGAAGAGAGGCTCGCTCATGGCTCCACAGTCGGTGCCTTTGACTACCTGTTTGGATGAGACTGAAAGCTACGGAATTTCCTGTAAAAGGACAGGTTACCAGGATCAATTGCCCGGGATTCGGGTAGCTCGTCCTCATGGTACGCCCCAATCCCCCTCAGGTTCAGGTTCGGACGGTCCGAGAGGTTTTTCGGGATGGGGTCACCGGATTCTGGACTCACCCCGAATGGGAGGCTGAGTGCTCCTGGCTGGCTCAGGGGACTACCGGCAGGGATCATGGGAGAAGCGACCGCCCCTGGGATTTCGCCCTCTTCGGCGAAACCCCGTCCCCCGGGGCCCGGAGTCGCTGGGACAGTCTGGGCACAGCACTGGGATTCGGAACGGTGGCCCATTCCCACCAGGTCCATGGCACCGAGGTGCTGTCTCACGGCGCCGGGGCCCGTTCTCACCAGGCCGGAACCCCATCCGATGCCGGGGCCGACGGAGCGGCCCCGACTCGGTCTCATCAGAGGTCGGACTCAACCAGCCGGACGAATCTCCTCCTGGGCTCCAATGCAGACGGACATATCTGCAGGATTGAGGGAATTCTCCTGGGCGTCACTATTGCCGACTGTGTTCCTGTCTTTCTGGTCGATCCCGGATCCCGGGCGGTGGGCCTCTTACACGCCGGGTGGCGTGGGGCCGTGGCCGGAATTCTGGAGGCGGGCATGGGCCGCATGCGGAGAGACTTGGGGATCGATCCGGAGAATCTCCGTGTGCACCTCGGCCCGTCCATCTGCCGGGACTGTTTTGAAGTGGGTCCTGAGGTTCACCGGGTCATGGGGCTGCCGGATCCCGCTGGGCCCCGGCCGGTGGATCTTCGAGGCTACCTGGCCAGGCGCGGGGCGGTTGCGGGGATCGATCCGGACCGAGTCACCGAGTCGGCGTGGTGCACTTTGTGCGACGGGTCCCCGTTCTTTTCTCACCGGCGAGGTGAGGGGGGGCGGCAGGTGGGATTTCTGGGAATCAGGGCCGCCGGAGTTTCCGGCTCCTCCGGGCGGGGCCCGGGCCGGTGACTTTCAGGGAACCGGCAAGGAAGGGGCTTTGCACTCATTGCCGCTGGGCCCGGTCCATAAGGAATCGCAGGGGTTCGGAGTTCCTCCTCTGCAGGAAATCCGCTGAAGTGCCGGGCTTCCCGAAGTACCCTCGGTTACCGGTTTTGGAATGTGACGGTTTCGAGGCCTCGGCCCCGGACGCCGTCAGTCCCGAGGAACACTCCTGAGGACGTCATCCACGTACTGATCCACCTTGGCCAGGACCATGACCAGGTCTTTCCTCTCCTCAGCCGCCGCGATGTGGGTGGCGAACTGAAGGAAGATCTGTCGAACGGTATCCCTGGGGGATGAGGCTGGGGGAGGGGCGGCCTTGCGAGGTCGTTTTGCCCTCGGGGTCGAAGCCCTCTTCTTTGCAGGTGCCTTTCCTCGCTCGGCCAGGGCGCGGCGCCGCTTGACCTGAAGAGGATAGCGGGCGTTGAACTGGCGCCTGCTCAATCCTCCGACGGACCTCTTGAACTTTTTCGTGGCCTCGAAGAGTTCCTCCAACTCGACATCCGGGTTCTTCTTGAGGACACCTTCTACGAAGGACATGACCTTCTCATCGACCTCGGGCATTATGAATCCTCCCCACATCGAATAGCCGGATATCCCGACGAATGATCAGATTGATAAACCAAATAAGAGGCGGGGAAATACCAATGTCAATGAATTTTCACTGATCTGATATTCGAACTCAGGCGATGATGGTCGTGTTTCTGCTGAAAACCTTCGAGAAAAGGACTCTTCTCCGAGACACCGCCCACCTCTCGAGGATCAACTCGCCCTCGCCGCCCAGGTGCAGGAGGATCTCCTTCTTTTTGATCTCTGCCCTGACATCCTTGACCTTCTGGAGATGGGAGCGGTCCAGTGCGTTGGCGACACGGAGAATGGAGGCGAGAATGGTCGTCCGTTCCCGGTCGGCCTCGGAAAGTTGCATGAACTCGGGATGGTGGTCCCTTGGGATATTCTTCCGATGGTATCGGGCGATATTCGCCACGACGAGCATATCCGAGGGGGAAAGCCCGGGGAGTTCTGAGTTGGACAGGAGATAGAGAGCGTGTTTGTGGTGGCGCTTGAACCCGAGAAAGGTCCCTATCTCATGGAGGATCGAGGCGGCTAGAAGAAGAGACCGATCCTCTGACCCCAGGCCGTGAAGCTCCTGAAGTTGATTAAAAAGAGAAACAGAGAGACTCGCGACGTGGAGGCCGTGAGTTTCGTCGAACATGAATCTACGGCCCAGGGAAATGGCCGCCTTGGTGAGCTGCTCCTCTATTCGCACCTCATAAGATCGGTGGGAGACGTGGTCTTCCACGAGGTCGAGGATGATCCCTTCCTTCAACCCGACACCAGGCACGAGGATCTCATCAGCTCCAGCCAGGAGGGCCAGATGCAGGTAGACCATGGCCGCGGGGAGAATTACGTCAGCCCGATCCTCCCGAAGGGACAGCTGGGAGATTCTCTCGTGGTAGGAAAGGCGAGATAGTAGGTCGATGGTGGCCCGGAGGTCGGTAGTGCTCAGCCTGGAAAGACCCTGAGGGCTCGGGGGTGTCCCCGTGAGCTTGGCCAGGGCCTCGATATTTCCGCCGGTGGCTACAAAACCCGCCGGGGACCAATACTGGGCAGGGGACGGGATTCGGAGTGTGGATACATAGTCCGAAAGAAGGGTTTCGAATCCAGCGGAATCCCCATCGGCCTCACTCAGCTTTTCAAGAAGGCGGACCGAACCCATGGTGTGGGATTCACTCCAGAGCATCCCCATGTCGTCGACCAGGGAAACTTCCACGCTCCCCCCGCCGAGGTCGGTGAGGATCCATTGGCCACCAGTAAGGTTCAATCTGGCGGCTACGGCCAGGTGAACCAGCCGGGCTTCCTCCGAACCGGAGATTCGCTCGAGCGTGATCCCGGTTTCCTTCTTGAGGCGGTCCAATAAATCCTGACCGTTTTTTGCCTCCCGGGTTGCGCTGGTGGCCACAGCACGAAAGGCATCGAGGTTCAACTCCTCCATCTGGTCTCTGAAGGAGGTGAAAGCGGCCACAGCCCCGTCCATGGTTTGAGGGGTGAGCTGGCCGGTCAGGAAAACCTGGTGACCGAGCCGAACCGGGACCCGCTCGTAGGCCAACGTCTCAAACTCGTTCGGTCCGGTGAACTCCGCCGCAAGGAACCGAATCGCGTTCGATCCGGCATCAACGCAGCCTACCCGGTAAGGAAATCGTTTGGGCATAGGTAATCAGGGGCCACCGATTCGAAGGAAAACGGTGCCCGTAAAGGTGTTGAGATCTCCGTCAGACACCCTGGGAAGGTCCTCGACACCGGTAGTGAGGCGATATCCGGCTGAGATCCCAAGGAAGATTTTTCGGTATATCGGATATTGAGCGGACATCTCGGCTTCGGCTACCAGAAAGTTGTCCGAACCCACCTCGTTCCGGGTGAGCTGATCCCGGACCTCCGCGTGTCCGGCTCCTAATAGAACGCCGGCTCCCCCGATCAGTGATCCGGCCAAGGGCTCCCAGTATCGGAAGAAAATGCCTCCATACCCCACGTCGAGGTCGAAGCCGCTTCCTCCTTCAGAGGCAGGAAGTTCCACCCTTTCCAAAAGGGCGAACCCTCCCCCCCCTATCGCCAACTTGCCTCCGAAGATCAGGCCGGCCCATCCACCCAGATGGGCCTTTCCCGTTCCGGCGACCTGGCCACCCTTGAGCATTACGGCCCCGGTAGCCGACACCCGCCCCTCGGATGAGCCCGAAGGCCCTGCCTGGGCCATTACCGATCCAGGCAGGACCAACAGGACGATCAGGAGGAGGGCTCCTCGCATGACGCTAGCGGCGGAAATACCCGTCACCATTCCGTGCCGGTGGGCGACACTCGGGCCAGGTTCCAGGCTCACCGGTCCGGGGGTTGAGGCCCATGACGCTGTGGTCCCTGGGGAGGAAGTCTTCCTCTTCCGAGGCCTGGTAGGCCAGCATGGCCGTAAGGACCGCGTTATTGGTGATGTCGTCGATGATCACCTTGTCGAACGTGTCCGTAGGATTGTGGTAGGTCTGGCCGTAGTCCCAGCTGAGGGAGCTGATGCTGAAGGCAGGAACGCTGGCGCAAACGAAGCTGGCGTAATCCGAGCCACCGGTCCCGGGACGGCCCGGAATCGTCAGATCGATATGCTGAGAGATCTGGGTCGGAAGGGAGGTCATCCACTTGCCCATGAAGGGAGCGACGCCTGACAGTCCCTGCATGGAGATGTTCACGACCCGCCCCGTGCCGTTGTCCTGGTTGTAGAGTGCCTGGGTCTTCTCGATGATGTCCGGATGGTCCGCAACGAAGGCCCGGGATCCGTTTAGGCCCTGTTCCTCACCATTCCACAGACCCACCAGGATGGTTCGCCTTGGGTTCGGATAGACTTCCTTCAGAATCCGGGCGGCTTCCATCATGATCACGCTGCCGGAGTTGTTGTCGGTGGCTCCGGATCCACCGTCCCAGGAATCGAAGTGGGCGGAGAGGATGATGTATTCGTCCGCCTTATCCGTTCCGGGGATTTCGCCGATGATGTTGTAGGTGGGATTCGTTCCCAGATCCCGTGCTTCAGCGTTCACCCTGACCACTGGGCCCTGGTTGTTCTCGGCGAGGCGGAACATGAGGCCGTAATCCTCACATCCGAAGGCGATGTTCGGGGCAACCTGGTTGCGGGCTGCGCTCACCCGGGAGGACCCCCAGTATCCGGTGAAGCTCGCGGTGAAGATGCCGGCCACACCAGCCTCTTCCAGGGCCAAGATGATCTCTCCCTGGTTCATTCCTGTGGCCTCGATCCGGGCGTTCCAGTTGGCCCGGGTCTCGTCCCTCAGGGCGATGTATTTTTCCAGGGACTGGGGGGTGGCGTACTCTTCCCAGTTTTCCATGGTGCGACAGCTGGTCTCGGCAGGGGCCGTGAGCACGAATTTCCCCTGGACCGTTCCCAGGAACTGCTGGAACTCAGCGGCTGAAGACAACTCCGGCAGGGTCACGACCTGCCCGGTCACCGGGCCGTCCGTGCCCTTGCTCCAGCTCGCCATCATGCCATCCAAGCTTCGGACCCTGGGCTCCATGAGGTCCACATTGGTGACGCCTCGCTCCCAGGCTTTCCATGTGCCGTACTCTTCCTTCCGGCCTTCCATCCCCCATTCTTGAAAGAGCTTCAGGACCCAGTCGGCTCCGGCGTCAAAATTGGGGCTTCCTGGAAGGCGGGGGCCGACGGAATCGGCCAGGGTTTGGGCGAGAGTGTAGATATGGGAGTTCTCCATGCCTTCTTCCCAGATGGCCTTGATGATGGGGTCATCAACGGGGAACTGGTTCGCCGGGGCCCGGCGCATCTGCTGGGCTCCGAGAATCTGTGGAAGGGCGATGGCAAATAAAGCCATGATTGGAACAAGACGGCGGAACATCATGAGAGCCTCCGAGTGGTAGGCCGCGAATCGTTTAGTGGAAACCAAAACTTAAGGGACAGATGGGGTTTCTGCATGGGGTCCGTGTAACGTCGGGGTGCCTCAATCCTCCGGCGGAATACGTCGAAACAGCCGAACCACGATGAGGAAGGAGATGGCCCAGAGAACCGAGCCCAGCAGAAAGGGGGCTCCAGGAAGCTCCATGGGAGCAGCCGGGGATGTGAAGAAGCTAAAGAGCCCGGACACAAAAATCAGCGGTGCGAAGATGCTCGTGAGGCTCATGAGGGAGGCCAGGGCCCCCTGGATTTTGCCCTGATCGTGGGGTTTCACGGTGCCTGCGACCAGTCCCTGGATGGCGGGGCCCGCCACCCCCCCCAGGGAGCCGACAACAATAATGGCGAGCATCATCCAACCCCGTGAGGCGAGGCCGTACCCGAGGAAGGTGAAGGTCGCCAGCCCCAATCCGAAAAGGATAGCCCGGCGTTCCCCGAAACGGCGAATGGCTGGTTGAACCAGGCCTCCTTGAACCACGGCGGCCATCAGACCTACCAGGGCCAGGGACAATCCGTTGGCCCGCTCATCCCAGCCGAAGCGATGCCCGGTATAAAGAACCCAGGACGTTTCCAGGCCCCTCTGGGCCAAGCCCGTGAAGATGAAGGCCACCGCCAGGCCGGCCACCAGGGGGTAGGCCCTGAGGATCGCGAGGCTTCCCACCGGGTTCGCTTTCGCCCAGGAGAAGCTTCCCCTTTTCTCAGGAGGAAGGGATTCGGGGAGGACGAAGAAGCCATACAGCCAGTTGACCATGGCCAGGCCGGCGGAGACGAAGAATGGGAGTCGTAGGTTGATTCCACCGAGAATCCCTCCAAAGGCCGGTCCGAAGATGAAACCCAGCCCAAAGGCGACCCCGACCAGGCCGAAGTTTCGGGCCCGGTTTTCCGGACCCGATACGTCGGCGATGTAGGCATTGGCCGTGGTGAAGCTCGCACCCATTATCCCGGCGATGAATCTCCCCACAAAGAGCCAGGCGATGGTAGGAGCAAACCCCTGGATCAGATAGTCGATGCTGAGTCCGAAAAGGGAAATCAGGATGATGGGGCGGCGGCCGAACCGGTCTGACAGAGACCCGAGGATCGGCGCAAACAGGAATTGGGTCGCGGCATAGGTGGCGGCGATGACGCCGAAGTAACGGCCTGCGGCGGGCGTGCTCCCTCCGACGAATTCCTTGATGAGTTCGGGGAGGATGGGAATGATGATGCCGATGCCCAGAACGTCGATGAAGACCGTAACCAGGATGAAGAGCATCCCGGCCTTACGTCCAGGGCGAAGGGGGCTCAAACGGGCACCAGGCGTTACTCGTCCTCCGGGGCGACCCGGGGAAGCTGCAGCAGAGTCTCCGTGTCGTCTTCAGGCAGCTCCTGAACCGACCGGAGTTTCCGTTCCATGGCCCGGGTCCGGACTTCGGCTTCATCGATGGTACGGGTGGCTGTCCCGAGTTGCTTTTTGACCTTGTCCAGGACGTCGCCGAACTTCCCGAACTCTGTCTTCACCGCCCCAAGGACCTCCCACACCTCCGAGGCCCGTTTCTCGATGGCCAGGGTTTGGAATCCCATCCTTAGGCTGCTGAGAATGGCAGCCAGCGTCGTTGGCCCGGCGATAACGATGCGAAACCGCTCCTGGAGGGTGGGCACTAATTCAGGCTGGCGGAGGGCTTCGGCGTAGAGGCCCTCTGTGGCCAGGAACATGATCCCGAAGTCGGTGGTTCCCGGAGGGGCCAGATATTTCTCCTGGATTTTCTGGGCCTCCATCTTCAGGGTTCGCCCCAGGGCGTCGGATGCTCTCTGGACTCCATCAGCGTCGCCGGCTTCGGCTGCATCCTGCAGACGGAGATAATCCTCCTGGGGGAACTTCGAGTCGATGGGAAGCCACACGGAACTCTTGGGATCATCGAGCCTGCCAGGGAGGCGGACGGCGAACTCCACAACTTCCGAACTGCCTTCCTTGGTTCGCACGTTTTTTTCGTATTGCCCGGGGGCGAGGAACTGTTCGAGGATGGCCCCCAACTGGACTTCGGCCCATGTGCCCCGGGATTTCACGTTGGTGAGGACCCGCTTCAGGTCGCCCACTCCGGTGGCCAGGTTCTGCATCTCCCCCAAGCCCCTCTGAACCGCCTCCAGCCGTTCACTCACCAGCTTGAACGATTCGCCCAGGCGCTTCTCCAGGGTCCCCTGGAGCTTCTCGTCCACCGTCTTCCGCATCTGCTCCAGCTTTTTCTCGTTCTCCTCCTGGAGTTCTTTTACCCGGGTGTCCAGAGTGGACCGGATCTGCTCCAGAGCCCGGTTGTTGGCCTCCCGAAGGTCTTTGAGCTGTGTCCCGAAGCTGGTGAGTTGTTCCAGTTGGACTTTGCTGGAGTTGGTCAGTGTGCCGGACAGGCCCTCGCCCAGGGTGGAGAGACCTGTGGCCACTTCTTCCCTCAAACTCCGGGCAGCCCCGGCGGACTCCTCCCGACCCTTCCGAAGGTCCTCGTCCACGGCCTTCCTGATACCCTGGGATAGGCCTTTTGGGGGCCTGAAAAAGAGGAAAAGAATCACCCCCGTGTTTAATACGGAGATGATCAACACCGCCCAGATTAGGACTTCGCTCATTCGGAATCTCCCCCAAAGAGCCCTTCGACGCTCAGGTAACGCTCACCGCTATCACACAACATGGCTACGATGACCATGTCGGCAAAGGCCGGATCCCTGGACATTCGGAGGGCGGCACAGACGCTGGCCCCGGAGGAGATTCCCACCAGGATCCCCTCCTCTTCCGCCAATTCCCGGCAGGTCCGGAACGCGTCCTCTTCCGATACCAGGGTGATCTCGTCGATGAGGTCTCGGTCCACGATGCCTGGAAGGAATCCCGGGGCCGTACCCATCATCCGATGGGGCTTGAACCTCCCCTCGGAGATGAAGGGGGCTTCCTCAGGCTCCACGCCCACCACCCGAAACCCGGGTTTTCTGGCTTTCAGGGCCTGGGCAACACCGGTGAGGGTCCCTCCGGTACCCAATGGGGCGACGAAGATGTCGATCCGCCCCTCCGTGTCCTCCCAGAGCTCCGGCCCGGTCGTTTCGATATGGGCCTTCCGGTTGTCCAGGTTGTCGTGCTGGCCAACGTAGAAGGAGCCGGGGGTGGAGGCGTGGATCTCCAGGGCCCTAGCCTTGGCGGCCTTTGTGCCCTCCTCCTTCGGCGTGAGGATGAGTTCGGCCCCAAGTGCCTTCAGGGTTTGGCGGCGCTCGACACTTTGGATTTCCGACATGCAGAGTACCACCCGATAACCCCTCAGGCGGCCGATATATGCCAGGGCCATCCCAGTATTTCCCGAGGTGGCCTCAACCAGGGTGGCTCCCGGCTGAAGATCGCCCCGCTTCTCTGCCTCAAGGATCATGTAGAGTGCGGGGCGGTCCTTGATGGCGATGGGATTGAGGAACTCGCATTTGCCGAAGACCCGGGCATGGCCGTCGCCGTTGATTCGGTCCAGGGCCAGAAGGGGGGTGTTCCCGATGAGATCCAGCACAGAGTCAGCGTATTTCATTCGGATGTTCTCAGGGTGATCCAGCTGGCCAGCCCCAGGGTGCCAAGCATGACGGCGGCACCGAGGCCCAGGATCGGCTGGGTTCCGACGATGGTCCCAAGGACCAGAATATAAAGGAGGACTGTGACACCTGGCAGAAGTGGGTATGCCGGGACCTTTACGGGTCTATGAAGGTCCGGGCGCTTCTTTCTCAATAGGAAAATTCCTGCCAGGACCGCCAGGTCCACGGCGAAAGCCACCGCCATCATGAACCTCACCAGGAACTCGAAGGCTCCGGTGAGGGCCAGGACCAACAGGATTCCGGTGATGAACACCAAAGCGGGTTGGGGAGTCCCTCGCCCGCTCACCCGAGTGAACGCCCGGGGGGCCATTCCTTCTCGGGCCAAGCCCAGGGTGACTCTGGGCATGCCGAGGAACTGGACGTTCAGGGAACTGAGGAGGATGACGAGGCTGGCTACTGTGACGAAGGTCCCGGCCGCTCCCCCGAAGGTCGCCTGCAGAGCATCGGCCGCCACCAGCTGGGAACCGGCCATCTCTTCCGGTGTGAGGGAGCTCAGGAATGCCAGGTTCATGAGGAGATACAAGATGGCCACGGCGACGGCTCCGCCAACGAGGATCCGGGGAAGACTCCTGCCGGGATCTTTGGTCTCTTCGGCCAGCTTGGCAGGTTCCTCCCAGCCGTAATAGGTGAAGGCGATTGCCTGATAAGCCAGGGCGAAGCCCAGGAGCCCGCCGAATTCAGGGGATATCTCCATGCTTGTGAGGAAACCTCTTCCATCCCCTCCCAAGACACCGGCCGTTCCGATGGCAAGGATAAACAGGATCTTGAGGACGGTAGAGAGGTTCTGGAAATCCCGGCCGATTTTGAGACCCCCCGAGTGCAGGAGGAAGAAGGCCAGGACCACGGTTCCCGCCAGGACCGGTACCGAGCCCCTGCCCATGAGGAGTACCAGGTATTCGGCGATGACGACGGCCTTGGCTGCTCCGGAGAACCCCCTCGTCACCAGAAGTTCTGACCAGCCCACCACAAATCCGACATGAGGGCCGTAAGCCTCCCGGGCGTACACATATTTTCCCCCGGCCTGGGGAAGAGCCGCCGCCATTTCGGCGAGGACCAGGGTGCTCAGGGCGACGACGACCCCTCCGAAGATCCACACGCCCAGCATGGCGGCCGGATTCCCCAGATATCCCGCTATGAGCCCGGGTGTGCGGAGGATCCCCACGCCGACCACGATGCCAACGGTGACGGCCAGTCCGTCCCGGACCCTCAGGATCCGGAGGAGGCCATCGGCTCCAATCTCCGGTTCTTTCTTCATTCCACCTGTGCTCCCTTCTCGGGGACGAAAGACATAGCCCTTTCCGCCAGGGCGGTGATGGTGAGGGACGGGTTCACCCCGGGATTGGCACTCACCGCCGAGCCGTCCACAACAAAAAGCCCCTCGTATCCGAAAACCCGGTGTCGATCATCGATGACCCCCTCCTTCCTGGTTGCACCCATACACGCCCCCCCGAGAATGTGAGCGGTTGTTGGAATACCAAGAAGGGTTTCGGTGAGGAGGCTACCTACATGCCCGTCTACTTCTTTTGCGTACTCGTCGGCCAGGGCTGTCGCTTCCGGTATGGCGGCGGTGGGTAGAGGCCCGTCCCCCGGTTCCGAACGGAGGCCACTCCCCAGGCGGGGGAAGAGGCTGCGTTTCGACGATAGGCGGAGGTACCCCTCCAAGGTCCTCATATAGAGGAGGGCGGTGGTATACCTGGCGAAGTCGGGAACAAACAGGGCCCGAAGCCCTCGAAGGGGGGATCGCAGGAACCGTATGAGCCCATTGCCTACCCGACGAACAAGCGTTTGTCCCGGGGCATGGGGTGTAGCCAGGAGTCGGAAAAACCCAGACCCTGGAGAGAACCGACAGGGCTCCACAGAGGAGTTTTCGTCCGTCTGCAGTATGGAGGTAATCGCCACACCCTGGGCCAATTCCAGGTCTCTGCGTTGAGTGGTGACCCCGATCAGAACCTCCGAGTTCGTGCGGACCCGATCTCCTGCCCTCTCTGAAAGTTCGGGAAGCCCATGGGGGCTGTTCCGCAATCGGAGGAGGAGGTCGACGGTTCCCAGCACTCCCCCAG
Source organism: uncultured Gemmatimonadaceae bacterium (assembly GCA_964407425.1). Lineage (GTDB taxonomy): Bacteria > Gemmatimonadota > Gemmatimonadetes > Longimicrobiales > Gaopeijiaceae > JABDNZ01. The sequence continues at coordinate 12,412 of CAYOVN010000017.1, read as the reverse complement.
AGAAGATGACGTTTCGAGACTGGTATTCATGGGTCGTTGTTCGAAGAGTGCCCAGACGTTCCGTGGCGGAAATGGTGAATCGGGCCGCGTGGCCGGAGCCCGCACTTGCCTCGGATCCGCTGAGGGGCCGGACCCAGGTCACTTCCGTATTCGGTCGGACTTCGACGCCCCTCTTCTCTGCCAACCAGAGGTAGTTCTTGTCCAGGGTGTTTTTGGCGCCGTACCTGCATCCCACCATACACCCCCCACAATGGGTACACCCTGTCCGGTCCGGGCCGTCCCCGTCGTGATAGGGATCCTGAACCGTGATCCCCGCCTCTCCGAAGTACACCCCCACCTCGGTTGGCCGGAAATGCTCCCGTCGCCCCATCCGGTCCGCCATCGCCATAAGGGCGCGGTCCGGGGCGGTCTCCAGGGGGTTCGGGGTCACCCCGAGCATTCTCCCCGCCATCTGGTAATGGGGCTTCAACTCCTCTTCCCAGTCGGCGAGGTGCTTCCAATCCGATCCTTGGAAGAAGCTCCTGGGCGGGGAGGGAAGGGTATTGGCGTAAACCAGGGAGCCCCCTCCGACTCCCACCCCGGAGAGGGCGGTGAGGTGCCGGAAGAAGGTCATCTTGAAGAACCCCCGGAATCCGAGGCCCGGGATCCAGAGCCACCGCCTCAGGTTCCAATTGCTCTTGGGGAAATCCGTCGCCTCCCAGCGCCGACCCTTCTCCAGGACCAGGACGGAGTAGCCCTTCTCGGCCAAGCGGAGAGCGCTAACGCTTCCGCCGAATCCTGAGCCGATGACGATCCAGTCCCAGACCATGGTTCTTCGTTACTCTTCCCGAATATGAAATCAACGAAGGGATAAAAGGGGTGGGCCTCTCTCGACCCTGACACAAGAGAGTGTCGAAAGACCCACTCTGGCAACAAGCCGCAAGAGAGCCGATCCTGAGCATCGGCTCGGCAGGGCGACTGCGGCCCCCAGCCTGGGTCTAGAAGAAGAGGGCTCCCCTTACATCTCGGGGGAAGCGGGTGTTCACCACGTTGTTGTAGACGGATCCGAAGTCGAAGGTGATCCCGAAGTTGAGGCGGTATGAACTGTTTGTCGCCAACTGTCTCCGGGCGGTGAGGATCTCCTCGTCCGTGAGGTTCCGCCTTCGTAGCCCGATCTGATTCTGGATCACCCTATAGTCTCCTCCGATATTGACTGAGAATCCCCGGTAGAGCCTGATGTTCACCGATCCCGTAAAGGTCAGCTCCCACTTGGAGATGTCGTCGAGAAGGCTTGCTGCCTGGAGAGCGAACCCGCCGTTCCCCCAGGGTTGCCGGAAATTCAGGTCTGACCTGAACCGGTGGTCGAAAACCCACTCCGAGTCCTGTTCGTAGATGGTTTCTTCCCACCAGTCTACCCAGGCGATTCCGGGCTGATACATGAAGATGAGCTGCTTCCGGGTGGATTCGGAGTAAGGGAAGTAATTCCACTCCAGCGCCGGAGCAGCACGGTATCCTATCCGTCTGTTGGCGACGGAGGATGACCCCGCTCCGAACTGACCACCCAGAGACCAGTGGCCGGTGAGGCTCTTCACGGCCACTCCGGTGGCTCCCCAACTCTCCCGGTCCGAGGTGATCCAAGTCCCGCTGCTCAACTGATTCTCAGTTTTGTTCGATGAGCCGTTGAACGTGAGTTCCACCTTGAATTCGTCGGTGATCCGGTTCGCCGAGAACGTCCCGTTCAGGTTTTGGACATTCCTCTTGTCCTGGCCGGTCAGGTCGGCTCGGGCGTTCAAGCGGAAGACCCAGAAGTTCCACGGGTCATCCTCCGGGGAAAGGGCATTGCTGATCTGGCGTTCGCCCTGAATTTGGTCCGGTGGCTCAAATTCCACTCTGAGCTGTTCGGCCAGCCCCAACAATTGGGCATAGGGAACGAAGCCAAGGGCCATGGTTCGGGTTATGGCCTCGATGATTTCCTCACGGGTGTTGACGTTGCTGGATATCCAGCTGAGGCGGGAGTCATCTCCTTCGAAGCGCCCCAGACCGATGTTGTCGAACTGGTATTCATTTCCTGCTCCCGCGGGCGTGTAGGTCAGGATCAGGTGGACATGGGCGTTCTCCCGGACCCTTACCCAGTTCACAAAAGTGATCTCCCTTCGGAAGTGGTCCGTATCGCAACTCAGCACGAGGTGGCAATCCAGAAAGACATCCAGGAGCTGAGGGGCGGGGGCCTGGGGTGCCTCAGCCTGGGCGGAGACCGACCCGGAGGGAAGACCAGCCAGGAGAAATGCGAACAGGAAGAGCAGGATCGGGGAGCGGATGGGTGATATGTGGCACCTTACGGCCATTAACTTTCCTTTGTGACTCCGACCACGCATTTTTGTCTATGGGTCGGGAGGTTCCCGTACATCAAGCGTCGGAATATGAGAGCAGGGGTCTGTCTAGGACAGGGGAGATACGATGCGTCTGAAACGTAGGAAACAAAGCAAGAACCTGGAGGACCGTCGGTTTCAGACCGGTAGGAGTCGAGCAGTTCGGGGGACCGGGCTCGGCCTTGGAGGGCTGGCGATCATCATCGTCTTGAGCCTCGTCACCGGCCAGGACTTCTTGTCCCTCCTCGGGGGAGACGGAGCTTTGATGCAGGCACCACAGGGGGGGGGTGCGGCCACTCCCGGTACTACCACCCCAGAGGAAGACGAGCTCGCCTTATTTATGAACGACGTCCTGATTGACATCCAGGAAACCTGGGCAGGGCTCCTGCCTCAGGTCGGAAGTCAGTACCAGGACACCCAGCTGGTTCTTTTCCGAGAGGCCATCCAATCAGCCTGTGGGTTCGCCCAGTCCGCCACCGGGCCCTTCTACTGCCCCGGGGATCGGAAAGTCTACATCGACCTCTCATTTTATGATGACCTCAGGACCCGTTTCGGGGCCCCAGGGGACTTTGCCCAGGCCTATGTTCTGGCTCACGAAATCGGTCACCATATCCAAAACCTCCTGGGGATCGAACGGCAGGTTCGGGAGCTCCAGCAGTCCAACCCTCGGATGCGAAACGAGTATTCGGTAGCCATGGAGCTTCAGGCGGATTGCTTGGCGGGTGTATGGGGAAACTCCGCTGGCCAGAGAAATGTTCTCTCGCCGGGGGATATTCAGGAGGGGCTACAGGCCGCCAGCGCCATCGGAGATGACCGGATCCAGCGGCAGACCCAGGGCCACGTGACGCCGGACTCCTTCACCCACGGTTCTTCGGAACAGCGGATGTTCTGGCTTAGAAGGGGTCTGGAGACCGGGAACCCGGATGCCTGTGATACCTTTTCGGAGATGGGGTAGACGAGGCTGAAGTCGTTGGGAGCCTTCTTTCTCTTTTCCTTGACCGGATTACCCGGTTGGGAGAAAGAGACCAGAAAATATCCCCACCAGGACTGCAATCCAGAGCAATACCAAGAATCCCAGTAGAACTACCTCGAGGGGCGTGACTCTTTGGGGGCCTTTCTCGCCGTGGAACCAGGCGATCACCCCGGAGGCTATCAGGCTGGCCACAAAGGTCGCCAGGCCTGCCTGGAAGATGGGGATACCGATCACGTCGGCGATCATCCCAATGAAGTAGAGACTCGCCAAGCCAATGGCTCCGGTGACCACGACCGTTTGGGGTAGCCTCCGCTTCAGAAGGGACTCAACCACATTGGGATCCCCAGCGCCGGGAGGTTGGCCCTGCCCCGTTCCGTGGGGTCCGACCTCGCCCTCCCCAGCAAATGCTCTTGCCAGAAATGCGGCCGTAGGTCTTTTCTCCGGCTCCTTCGCCAGGGCCCGCTCCAAAAGCTGCGCCAAGTTCGGGTCAATGCCCGGCTTGAGATTTTCGAGGGGGTTTGGGGGATCCCGGAGGGACCGCATGATGGTCTCCCGCTGGGTTCTCGCGGCGAATGGTCCCTCGCCGGCCAGGATCTCATACCCCATCAATCCAAGAGAGAAAACGTCCGTGGCCTCGGTGGTTGGCTCACCCTTGAGCTGTTCCGGGCTCAGATATCCTGGAGTTCCAATGATCTCCCCGGTCCGGGTGATGCGAGCATCGGCATCCTGACTCTCCTGGCGGATTCCCGCCAACCCGAAATCCGACAGTAGAACCCGCCCCGCGTCCCGGTCACACAGAACGTTGGCCGCCCGAACGTCCCGGTGCACGAAGTCCTGCTCGTGGGCCGCTGCCAAGGCCCCGGCTATGGCAGAGAGAATATCCCGGGCCTCCTTCTCCTGGAGAGGCCCCTCGGCCTCTAGGCGGTCGGCCAGAGTCCCGCCCCGGACATACTGCATGACAAGGAAAGGGATCCCGTTCTCAAGGTGGCCGTATTGGTAGACGGAGACAGCCAAGGGTGTCTCGAGAGATGCTGCGGCTTTGGCTTCCCTCCCGAAGCGGGCTCTGGCTGCGTCATCCTTTGAGATCCCGCTGGAGAGAACCTTCACCGCCACGAGCCGATCCAGTGAGACCTGCCGTGCAAGGTAGACCTCGGCCATACGGCCCTTACCCAGGAGTCGGATGACTTCCAGATTCGGGGCCAGTTCGGCTTTGAGATAAGCCAAACGTTCGGCCATGAGGCTTTCGCTTTTTGGCATTCGGACTCCAGATGGAGGGAGTTCCGGTCTGTGTTTAGGTTCCAACCGCCTGATACCAATAGGTTGCAGAGGCCTCCCGCACAAGAAAACCGAGGGGGCGTTCCCCTGGCACGACGGCCCCCGCATTCCCATCCTAGATGACGATATCCGAATGACAATGCCGGACATGAGCTGGCGGCGGTGAACAGGGATAGGGACCGCCCGCGGAAACTCCGGCCCCAATCAGGAGTCTGAGCATGGGATCTCTTCGACCGCTCCTAAGCATCTTCCCCCTTCTCTTCGGGGTCCTCCTACTGCCCCACTGCCTCTCCGGGCAGGGCACGCTGGCGGACTATGAGAAGGCGGACAGCTTCAACGCCCGGACCCAGGGGCTGGTGGTGGGGATTGCGGAGGCACCGACCTGGATCGGTGACTCGAACCGTTTCTGGTATAGAACCTCGGTAGCGGGTGGACATCAGTTCGTCCTCGTGAATCCGGCAGCTGGGGAAAAGGGGCCAGCCTTCGACCATGAACGCATTGCTGCTTCCCTGTCCTCGGTCCGAGGGGAAGCGGTCACCTCTGTCGATCTCCCCTTTTCCCGGTTTCGTTTCGAAGAGGATGACGGGAGCATCGAGTTCAGCCTGGCTGATTCGACGTGGAGCTGTGGACTGGCTGACTACGAGTGCGAGAACCGAGGTCTTTCGGAGGGTCGAGGTGGCCGACCGGGAGAGAATCGAGGGAGCGGAGTCCCCTGGCAGGCGGGACCAGGTCAGCTGTGGCGGAACCTCAGTGGCGAACCCATCCAATCCCCGGATGGGGAGCTCGAGGCCTTCATCCAGAACTACAACGTGGCCGTGCGCAGGGTAGGGGAGGAGGACTACACCCTGCTCAGTCATGAGGGATCGGAGGGGAATGCATATACGGATCGGTCCCTGGTTTGGTCCCCGGATTCCCGGAAACTGGCGGCGTATCGGGTGGTGCCGGGGGAACCCCGGGAGGTCCACTACGTCGAATCGTCCCCGGAGGACCAACTGCAGCCCAAGCACTCGACCCTCCTCTACGCGAAACCCGGGGACCGGCTGGACAAGGAAAACCCGGTGGTTTTCGACGTGGAGGAGAGAACGCAGACCTTCGTGGATGACGCTCTGTTCCCCAACGCGTATACCCTTTCCCGAATGATCTGGAAAGAGGACAGCCGGGCTCTCACTTTCGAATACAACCAACGGGGCCATCGGGTATTCAGGATCATCGAGGTGGACGCCGGGTCCGGATTGGCGCGAGCGGTGATTTCGGAGGAACCCGAGACTTTCTTCGACTACGCCGAGAAGAAGTTCCGTTTCGAAGTGTCGGATGGGGAAGAGATCATATGGATGAGCGAGAGGGGCGGATGGAACCACCTGTATCTTTATGATGGTGTCACCGGTCAGGTGAAAAGCCAGATCACGAAGGGTGAGTGGGTGGTGCGGGGGGTGGATCGGGTGGACGGGGAGGCTCGCCAGATCTGGTTCACCGCGAGTGGAATGAACCGGGAGCAGGATCCCTACTTCGTCCACGCCTACCGGATCAACTTCGACGGCACCGGCCTGGTGTCCTACACGGAGGCCGATGGAAGCCATTCGGCGAGCTACTCTTCCGACGGAGATTACTATGTGGACCGGTGGTCCAGGGTGGACCTCCCTCCCGTAGCGGAGCTTCGCCGGGTGGACGACCGGTCCCTGGTCATGGAGTTGGAGCGGGCCGACGCGTCGGCCTTGTTGGCCACCGGATGGCAGTATCCGGAGGTCTTCGTGACGAAGGGACGAGATGGAACCACCGACATATGGGGCATCATCGTCCGGCCCACCAACTTTGATCCTTCCAGGCGCTACCCGGTCATCGAATACATCTATGCTGGCCCGCATAGTTCCCACGTACCGAAGACCTTCAGCACCCAGCGGAACATGCAGGCCATGGCGGAATTGGGATTCATCGTGGCCCAGATGGATGGGATGGGGACCTCAAACCGATCCAAGGCCTTTCACGACGTGGCCTGGAAGAACCTGGGGGACGCCGGGTTTCCCGACCGGATCCTATGGCACCAGGCCGCCGCCGCTCGGCACGACCACTATGACATCTCCAACGTGGGGATCTACGGGAATTCGGCAGGGGGGCAGAACTCCCTCGGGGCTCTTCTCTTCCACCCGGAGTTCTATAAGGTGGCCGTGTCCACCTCAGGGTGTCATGACAACCGCATGGACAAAATCTGGTGGAATGAGCTCTGGATGAGCTGGCCCCTGGGCCCTCACTACGAGGCTTCTTCCAACATGGTCAACGCCCACAGGCTCGAAGGAAAGCTCTTTCTCCTGGTCCCCGAGATGGACACCAATGTCGACCCGTCTTCCACCATGCAGGTTGTGGACGCCCTTATCGAGGCGGACAAGGACTTCGACTTCATGGTGGTACCGGGAGCGAACCACGGATCCGGAGGATCCTTCGGTGTGAGGAAGCGCTACGATTTCTTCGTGAGGCATATCATCGGGGTGGAGCCCCCGAACTGGAACCGATCAGGGGACTGACGACTGAATCAACCCTCGAACTGGTCCAGATCCATGTTCTTTCGGGCCCGATGCGGATCGAGAATGGACCCGTTCATGGCGAGGTAGACGCCCGCCGGGAGGGTCCGGAGGGCAGCCAGGGCGAAGCCGATGTTGAAGTGGGCGTCGGTGTGTTTGAAGGAAGCCGGCTGCATGGCCCCGGTGAGGACAATGGTCTTTCCCTCAATATCGGAGAGGCGTTGCCCGGTCAGGGCCATGGTGTCAGTGCCATGGGTGATGAGGATGTGCTGGGCCGGGTCCTCCGCCACCTTTCTGAAGATCAACTCGCGATCCTCGCCGGTCAGTTCCAGGCTGTCCTTCTTTAGGAGGGATTCCACTTCGTAGTCGAAGCTGACCCCGGCCTCCTCGAGGACGCTCCCTATCTCAGGCTCCCCAACAACGAAGGCGCTCTCCTTGGTTGAGTAGCCTTTGTCCAGGGACCCGCCGGTGGTGAAGATCTTGACCCGCATGTTACCCCCAGGGGCGAGCGTCCATCATTCCCCCGATAACCCGCAGCGCTTCGTGGATGTCTTCCCGGGTGATATCCCGGTAGGTGACAAACCTGACCACATCTCCCATTCCGGGAAGGCCCCTAACACGGAGGGGGTCCAGATGGGATGCGAAAGCGGCCGCATCGATTCCCAGGCCACCAACATCCAGGTTGATGATGTTCGACTGGACGGAGTTGAGGTCCACGGAGAGGCCTTCCATGCTGTTCACTCCCTCGGCGAAAATCCGTGCATTCTCGTGGTCGTCGGCAAGGCGGCCGATGAGGGTCCGAAGGCCGATTAGGCCTGGAGCCGCAATGATGCCTGCCTGTCGCAGGGTGCCACCCATGGCCCTCCTGACCATCCTGGCCCGGTCAATGAATTTCTTCGGCCCGGTGAGGACCGAACCTATGGGTGCAGACAGCCCTTTGGAGAGGCAGAAGGAGACCGTGTCCGCATCTTTGGCGATGGTCGCTGCATCGGTTCCAAGAGCCACGGAGGCGTTGAATATCCTCGCTCCGTCCAGGTGCACCGCCAGCTCCTTCTCCCTTGCTATGGCGGCGGCCTTTTCCATGTGGTCCAGCGGAATGACCGTTCCCCCGGCGGCGTTGTGGGTATTCTCCAGGCAGACGAGGCCGGGTGTCGGGAAGAGGCTGGGGACCTTTTTGGCGGCCCATCGTAGGGCGTCCAGGTCCATGGCTCCGTAGCGCGCTTTCACCGGGAGAACGAGAAGTCCACAGGCAGCAGCGATCCCACCGATTTCTGCACCATAGAGATGGGCGCTCTCTTCCACGATGGCGGTAGCGCCGAACTCCACGTGGGTTCGCATGGCAACCAGGTTGGACATGGTGCCACTGGGGTTCAGGAGGCCGGCTTCCTTCCCCATCATCTCGGCGGATAGGGCTTCGAGCTCCAATACCGTGGGATCCCCGTCCCGAGAATCGTCACCAAGAGCTGCGGTCTGGATGCTCTCAAGCATCTCAGTCGTCGGCATGGAGAGGGTGTCGCTCCGAAGATCGATGACTCCGTCCGGCATTCTATGGCCTCCTTCTATTTCAAATCATGTCGTATTGTTTCTTCTGGATGAGGAGCATGGCTAGAAGGCTTCTTTCCCGCAAGCCAGACCGAGCCTGACGAATCTGAAGCTGAAAGCCCTGATATGATCAGACCGACATTGGCACTCTCGATCCTCCTTTTGATGGCCGGGGTGGCTGCACCTCTACAGGGCCAGGCCCACCCCCCGGCCGGCGAGGCCTACGCGGCTCCCACCGACCCCCTGGTGCTGGCAAAGTTGGAGGATTGGCAGGACCGGAAGTTCGGACTCCTTATGCATTGGGGTCTCTATGCCCAGTTGGGGATTGTGGAGTCGTGGGCTCTTTGTTCCGAGGACCAACCCTTCCAGGATCGGGGAGGCATGCCTTACCAAGAATTCAAGGAGATGTACTTCGGTCTTATCGAGGAGTTCGATCCCAGGGGCTTCGATCCGGATCCATGGGCCGAGGCGGCATGGGAAGCGGGAATGCGATATGTGGTTTTTACCACGAAACACCATGACGGCTTCAGCATGTGGGACACACAACAGACCGATTACCGCATCACCGGGCCGGAGAGCCCCTTTCGAGACCACCCCCGGTCCAACGTGGCGAAAGAGGTTTTCGATGCGTTCAGGGGGAAGGGGTTCATGACGGGGGCGTATTTCTCCAAGGCCGACTGGCATCACCCCGATTACTGGTCCCCTTTGTGGGCCACCCCTAACCGGAACAACAACTACGACACCGGGAAATATCCAGAGAAGTGGCAGAGCTTCAGGGACTTCACCTATGACCAGGTGGAAGAGCTCATGACCACCATGGGGTCCATGGATATCCTCTGGCTGGATGGAGGATGGGTCCGTCCCGATTCCACCATCAACAATGAAGTCAGGTCCTGGGGTTTTGATATTGCCCGCTGGGAGCAGGATATCGACATGCCCCGGATTGCGGAGATGGCCAGGGGGCACCAACCCGGACTCATCATCGTCGACCGCACGGTGCATGGGCCCTTCGAGAACTATCGGACGCCGGAACAAAGGGTGCCCGACTCCCTCCTTCCCTATCCCTGGGAAACCAACCTGACCATGACCCAGAGCTGGGGGCACACCTTCAATCCCAGCTACAAAAGCACCAGAGAGTTGATCCATACCCTCATTGAAGTGGTTTCCAAGGGAGGGAACTTCCTCCTCAATGTGGCTCCCACCCCTCAGGGCACCTTTGAACCAGAGGCCTACACGCGCCTGGCTGAAATTGGTCGTTGGATTGATGTGAATGGAGAGGCCATTTATGGCTCCCGGCCCTTTACTCCGGATGCCGCCTACGAAAACCTACGCTTCACCCGATCCAAGGCTGGGGACACGGTCTACATCTTTGCCCTTGAATGGCCCGGAGCGGTCCTTCAGGTGGAAGCCCTGGAGTTGAAGGAGGGGAGTGAGGTCACCCTGCTCGGATATGGAAATCCACTCTCGTGGTCCCAGGACGGGGAGCGACTCCAGGTCCAACTCCCCTCCGAACTGGAGGGAATAGGCGACCACGCCCTGGTCTTTCGGGTGGAGCGTGACTTCTAGCTCACCCCACCCGGAAGGCCATTGAAAGGCCGATGATCAGAACGGCCACGACCACGAACAGATATTTGGCCACCGGCTCCCACCAAGCTCCCACCGGTTTCTTTGCTCCCAGATTGACCTCGGCCCGAGCCTTCTTGACTCCCAGGACCCAGAAAAAGAGGATGGCCGCGATGGCGGCTCCCACAGGAACCAGGTACACGGTAATGAGGTCGACGAATTTGTCGAAGGCGCCCTGGTTGATGGCCAAAGGAATCCCGCAAAGGAAAGCCAGCGCTCCAATCACAAGAACGCTGGTCCTGCGACTCCAGGAGAACTGATCGATGGCAGCTTCCACCACCGCCTCCATGATAGCCAGCAGGGAAGACAATGCCGCAAACAGAACCCCCGTGAAGAAGAGGATGGAAATGACGTGGCCTCCCGGCATGTTCTGGAAGACCTTCACAAGGGTGATGAAAAGGAGGGGAGGTCCCGCAGCCGGGTCGATCTCATAGGCGAAGGCGGCTGGCATGATGATCAGAGCCGCCATGATGGCCATCAGGCTGTCCAGGGTGACGGTGCTCAGAGCCGCGTCGGGTATGTCGAAGTCCTTCTTCAGGTAGCTGCCGTACACCAGCATTCCCGCACCGGTAAGGGAAACGGAGAAGAATGCCTGACCCAGGGCCATTCCCCAGGTAATGGGCTTTAAGAGATAGGACCAATCCGGCACCAGGAGATAACGAATTCCCTCCATGGCTCCGGGGAGGGTGACGGACCGAACCAGGAGGATCAGCAAGAGGACCAGGAGGACCGGCATCATAATCTTGCTGGCCCGTTCGATTCCCCTTGAAATCCCAAACACTAGAATCCCGCCGGTGAGAACCACTGCCAGGAGCTGCCAGCTGATGCTCTGGGTATGGCCGGAAAACTGATTGAAGTAGTCCTCCGGCGGACCCGTTTCCAGGAGACCGCCTCCCAGGGAAGCGATGAAATACCGGAGGACCCAGCCGGTGACAATAAGATAGAAAATCAAAACGCCCAGGAGGGTAAGGATTGGATAAGCCCCAAGGATCCGTCCGAATCCCAGGCCCTTCTCCTTCAGGACTTTGTCATAGGCTCCAACCGCCCCCTTCTCAGCCCACCGGCCGAAGGCGAACTCCCCCATGAGCCCCGTCGTTCCCAGGACATAGACAAACACCAGGTAGGGAAGGAGGAAGGCAGCCCCCCCGTATTCGCCCAGTCTCCACGGGAACATCCACAGGTTCCCGAGCCCCACAGCAGATCCGGCGCTGGCCAGGATAAAGCCCGAACGGGATTGGAAGGTGTCTCTGGGCTTTGTTTCGGTCATGGTCGGATGTCCTGGAGCCCCGATGGGCAGGGTGCTCGTTCGAATATGGGGTCGTGTGCTCGTTCGGTACTCGTTCGTGTACTCGTTCGGGTGCGCGTTTCGAGTGCGCGTACCTGGTTCCCGTGAACGGGCTTCTGATCCTTGTGAGTGCTCCCTGGAAAGAAATCGGTTTCGTCGGCCCTGGCTACCCCTGGGGAGAGTTGGCCCGGGACTTTCCCCTGGAGTTGGCTACCCCGGGAAGTGTTCGTCCCTGATGTTCCACCGGAGACCAGTCAGAACCGAGGCCAGATCTTCCCCGCTGTCGCCAAGTCCCCAAAATATCAAGGGGTCGCCTTCCGTTCCGGATTCACAGCCCAGGAGGCCGTCAAATCCCCAAGGAGCACTTACCCCCACCCTTCCGTGGGGATTTTGCAGCCTGTAGGGCTGTGAATTCCCCATCGAACCATCGGCGGTGACATTTTGGGGATTTCGCGTCACCCCGGAATCCCGCTCCACCCGGCGTCACCCCGGAATTCCGCTCCAACGGATGGACGCCCGGAATCCCGCTCCACCCGGCGTCACCCCGGAATTCCGCTCCAACGGATGGAC
>CAYOVN010000017.1:0-183 GCA_964407425.1 uncultured Gemmatimonadaceae bacterium | reverse complement strand
GCCCGGAATCCCGCCCCAACCGGCGTCACCTCGGAATCCCGCTCCACCCGGCGTCACCTCGGAATCCCGCTCCACCCGGCGTCACCCCCTCGAAGTCCGCTGCCACCCGCCGGCTCGTTGGAGGCGCTCCAACCGCCCCCCCTGGAAGTCCGCTGCCCCCCGCCGGCTCGTTGGAGGCGCTCC
>CAYOVN010000016.1:0-37185 GCA_964407425.1 uncultured Gemmatimonadaceae bacterium | reverse complement strand
ATGCGTTTTCCGGGAGGTTCTTCTTGTCGAAAAGCACTCCCAGGGTGTAGTACGCCTTTGAGTTGCCAGGAGAAAGCTCGGTGAACCGGGTCAAAGCTTGAATGGCATCATCCACCCGACCCAATCGGTTCAGGGCTTCGCCCATGTAGAACAGGGGAGGGGCGTCCTCGGGTAAGGCCCTGCAGACCACTTCCAACTCCGTGACTGCCTGCTCGTACAGGCCCCTGCGATAGAGGAGAATACCAAGGTTGGCCCGAACCTGGAGGTTGGACGGGTCCATACGAAGAGCATTCCGGAGTTCCTTCTCGGCATCCTTATAGCGACCAAGGGTCCCCAGAGCCGCCCCAAGGTTCCCCAGAATCTCCTGGTTTGCGGGGTGAACCTTTTTTGCCGCCCGCAAGGTGGCGACGGCCCCCTCCGCATCTCCCATCTCGTCCTGGAGGACCCCGAGATTGTTGAGAGCTCTCACATTGATGGGATCTTCCTGAACCAGTTCTTGATAGAGCTCCAGGGCTTCTTTATGTCGGCCCGAGGCGACCCGTTCTTTGGCCCAGGCCATCTTCTGTTCCCAGGCCGATTCCGGAATAGACTCCACGGAAGGGTCGTCTTCTTCACTTGGGTCAGGCTCGCTCTCAGAGCGGAGTTCAAAGGTGGCGCCTTTTTCGGAGCCTACGGTTTCGGGAGCATCGGGAGCTGCCGTCGTCTCACCTTCCTGATCGGCATCGGCATCCACTTCGGACTCGGAGTTTTGCTCAGAGGAGAAGAAACCCGTAACCGCGTCGGCAAGGAGGTCTCCCTGCTCCTCCCTGTCGACTCGGCTCGGGCCTCGGCTTCCGGGCCCCTTCCTTCCGTCTCGTCCGTCAGTCATTCGGATTGTCCAGGTTTCTCTACCTCTCCCGCCACCCAACGCAAATAGGGACCATGCCCTTCCATCACGGGAAGAGACAGGAATTCGGGAACCTCAAAAGAGTGAAGCTCAACCACTCGCTTTCTCAATGCCTCCACCTGATCTTCCGTGGTCTTGAGAATGACCAGGGCTTCTGTCTCTTCCTGGATTTCTCCATCCCAACGATACACCGAAGTCAATCCAGGGATCACATTCCCGCAGGCAACCAATCGCTCCTGCACCAATCGACGTGCGAGAATTCTCCCTGAGTCCTCCCCATCGACCGTCACAAAAACCACTCGTACCCGAGGCCCTCCCCCCATCGGTTCCTTTTCCATCAATCGTCCTCTACGAAGATATCCAAACCCCGGTTGGCCGGGTCATACAAACGCTCGATGAGAGCGCCGTATTTCTCCCCCACCACTCTCCGCTTCACCTTTTGGTTCGGGGTTAAGATGCCTCCTTCGATGGTGAATTCCTCCTTGATGATTCCGATCTTCTTTGGTCTCTCATAGGAAGCCAAATCACTCAGGAGACCAAACACTTCTTTGCACAGGTGCTCCTGGACCCGGCTTTCTTTCACGAGTTCTCCGGGGGACGCTGGGGATATTCCCTGCGAACCGGCCCAGTCCTCGAGGCAATCGAATGCCGGCACAACAAGAAGGGCTGGAAAGTGCCTCTGGTCCCCTATCATCACCACCTGATCAACGAACCGGTTTTCCTTGACGAGATTCTCGATAGGAGCCGGGGCGATATTCTTGCCTCCGGCGGTAACCAGGAGATTTTTCTTTCGGTCTGTGATGCAAAGATGCCCGTCCACCGTAATCTCGCCGATGTCCCCGGTCCGGAACCAGCTGTCCTCTGCAAAGGCGGCTACTGTGTCGTCAGGTCGACAAAAATACTCCTTCATGACCTGGGGCCCACGAACCAGGATCTCTCCGTCCTCGGCAATGCGGATTTCCGTGTTCGGAATGGGGGGACCGACGGTGCCGATGCGGAAGTCTTCGGGGGAGTTTTGAGTAATCCCCGGGGAGGTTTCGGTGAGGCCGTACGCCTCCAGAATCTGAATCCCAGCCGAGTAGAAGAACTTGTTGATGTGGGGAGCCAAGGGCGCCCCCCCGCTGACGAAAAAGATGAGCTCCCCTCCGAAAGCCTCATGGATTTTGTCGTACACAAGGACCCGAGCTAGACGGTGCACCAGTTTGAGAATCCATGTCGGCTGGCGCCCAGCCAGTTTCTCCTCAGCCCATGCCTCTCCCACTTCCCGAGCCCACCTGACGATGAGTCCCTTCACGCCGGACTGATCCATCACCGTGTGGTACACCTTCTCGAATACCCGGGGCGCCCCCACGACCTTCGTCGGCTTGGAAGTCTTCAGATCCTCGGCAATGGTCTTGATGGACTGCCCGTAGGTGATCGTGGCCCCCTTCGAAAAGAAGACCAAATCCACCATTCGCTGAAGGATGTGGGAAAGAGGCAGAAAACTCAGCGTGGTGTCTTTGTCATCGATATGGATGACGATGGTCAGGGCCGTCGCGTTCGAGAACAGGTTGTTGTGGGTCAGAACAACACCCTTCGGGTCTCCCGTAGTCCCTGATGTATACAGGATGGTCGCAGGGTCCTCGGGCTGGGCAGAGAGGGCCGTCGCCCGAAATTCCTCATCGGACGACTCTTCCGCCCTCTGGCGGCCTTTTTCCAGGAACTCCTCCCAAAGAAGCACGCCTTCGGGCCGACCGGGGAAATCGTCGAAAACCACCAGGTGGGTCTGATGGGGAAGACCTTCCAGTGCCTCCTGGGCCTTTTCCAGCTGCTCCTGATTGGAGGCGAAAATGACCTTCGCCCCAGAATCCGAGAGGATGTATCGGATCTGAGCCGGAGTAAGCGTCGTGTGGACGGGGACCAGGGGGACACCGGCGCAGAGGGCAGCGTAATCGGTTTGTGACCACTCAGGTCGGTTCCCGGAAAGCATGGCCGCACGGTCACCCCGATGAAGGCCAAGGGCCTCCAGCCCCCCGGCAATCCATCGCACGGTGGGCAACACTTCACCAAAGCTGATGTCGATCAGACCTTCCGGAACGATAGTCCGGAATGCCGTCTTGGCGCTGAACCGGTCTACTGCATCAAAGAAGAGTTGAGTGACCGTTCCACTGGGAACCGGGGTCCGGTTGGCCAGGTAATCACGCGTCCGCAAGGTCACCTTCCTTCCAATTCTGGATTACGCTAAACACCCCGGAGCATGGGTCCGGGTATAAGCCTCGGGAATGGAAAAAGGCTACAAGCCCTTGGAGCAGTCCCCCGGGGACCGCCCCCTAGGTCCGTTGAAACTGGATTTCGAGGGAGATATCGGGATTCAGGGAGTGGACTACACTACAGAACTTCTCCTGGGAGAGGTCGATCGCCCGTTGCACCTTTCCTTCGTCCTCTTCCTGGGGCCCCTGAAGAAGGAACCGGATGAGAATCCCGGTATAGCGTTTCGGGTGCTCCTGAGCCCGTGTCCCCTCGACCTGAACCTCCATGCCCGTCAGAGCCACCCTCGACCGCTCGAGGATCACCTGCACATCCACCGCCATGCAACCCGCCACCGCCAGGAGGAGGGCATCCATGGGTCCAGGGCCGTTGTGGTTCTTTGCATCGAGAACGATGGGCAGGCCTTCTTCAGCCCCCCCCTGATATTCCATTCCACTTCCAGTCCAGCGAAGCCAGACTTTTTTATTTGGTGTCGGGGTCGGTTGGGTCTTCATGGCTCAGGCCAGTGAGTTGGGCAAGAGTAGCCTCGGCGTGGGCGATGTGCTGGCCGGCAGTGGCTCCCGTCGGGGGATCAGCCAGAAATGCCTTCAGGTGGGGAACAGCCTCTTGCATTTGGCCGGAGCGAATCAGGAGAAAAGCCAAACCGTAGTGGGCGCCCGAAGCCTTGGGGTCCTTTTGCAGCACATGTCGGTAGGTCTTCGCCGCCTCATCCGTCATCCCAATGCGGGTATAGGCAATAGCGATCTGTTGGAGCACCACCGGATCACCGGGTTGCTCCTTAAGGGCGAGCCGAAGGGAGGTGAGGGCCTCATGGAACTTCCCTTCAACGAGGAGTTCCATTCCCTCATCATAATAATCGACCCGACCCCGCTCATCGTCACCACCAAATAACTTCTTCCAAACGGACATTGAGAAGGAACCACTGTTTGAGACGCCTCGACGTCAGAACCTTTAACGTAGGCTGGGCTTAGGAGCCCCGCAACGTTATTAAAGGATGGGCCTCAGCCTGGTTTGATTGTGCTACCAGGACCCCGTCCTCATCCAGAAGAACCTTGAGGCCAAGAGCCCCCAGGTGTTCCTTGGCCCCCGGGAAACCCTCCAGGACCACCACTCGGCCCGGGGCGGCCACCACCCTGGCCGCTTCTTCCAGATCCCGCTCACATAACTCTCCGCTGACCAAGACCCCCCTGAAACTCCCAGAGAAAAAGGGGATCCCGGTGGAAGCAACCATCCGACTCACGCCCTCCGACTCGCCGTGGCCGATACCGCCCTGGTCGATGGCAACAACCTCGATCCCCCCGATCAGAGCCGCCAGGGCTTCTGAATGACGGGTGGCCGGCCCTAGGACGAGGACGGTTCCCGGTCCACTCGTCACCCCAAGGGCGGCCGCTAGCCGAAGGGCATCCTCGGAGTCAGCGGAATCATCGTCGGCTCCCGGGCCCGGAGCCTCGAGGAGGGAGCGTGGAGAGACCCTGAGGTCGCCGAAGCCATCCACTACAGGATACTGCTCCCGGCAGTTGGGGCACCCCAGCACCCCCTCCATCACCCTCTGGTCCTGGACCTGATCCGCGAGGAGGATCAGTCCGAAATCGGGGCCGCACCGTGGGCACGCCAGGCGATCAGTCAGGAAGAGGTGCATAACAGGAGGCTGTCCTAGAACTCGTACTGGGCCCATTGGCCCGGGCTCTCAGAAACCCGGGCGTAGAGTAGCCCCCCGGCCAACTCAGGCGGAATGAGCTTCTTCATCTCATCAAAAAAGAACCGGGCTTGGTTCTCAGCGGTGCTTTCGATCTCAGTGAACGGCGGAATGTCGTTGAGATTCTGGTGATCAAAGCGAGCGACCAGGGTCTTCAGGTGCCCTTTCATGTCACCAAAATCGTAGCCCATTCCGGAGCTTCCCACCTCGGCCATCTGGAGGGCCACCTGAACTACATACCGGTGGCCATGCATTCTGGCACACTTTCCGTCATAATCACGAAGGAGATGGGCAGCGTCGTAGTGCGCCTGGACAGATATCGTGTACATAAAGGCTTATCCTGTTGCCCGTCACTATGAGAGGAGCACGTGGCCGGCCATGGAGAGCCGCAGGAACTCGTCCCGGGTTTTCTGGTCATTTAGGAAGCAACCTCGCATGGCCGAGGTGATCGTCTTCGAATTTTGCTTCTCAACCCCCCTCATCATCATGCACAGGTGATAGGCCTCGATCACCACCCCCACCCCCATGGGTTGAATGGTGTCCCATACTGCCTGAGCCACCTGTTCCGTCAGGCGCTCCTGAACCTGAAAACGCCTGGAGAAGACCTCGACCAACCTCGCAGCCTTGCTCAGTCCCATGATCTTACCATCGGGGATATACGCCACATGGGCTTTTCCGAAGAATGGGAGAAGGTGGTGTTCACACAGGGAATAGAGCTCGATGTCCTTGACCACGACCATGTTGTGATGATGCTCCTCGAAGATGCCGTCCCCGATGGCGTCTTTCGGGGTGAGGTGGTACCCCTTCGTGAGGAACTCCATGGACTTGGCAACCCGCTCCGGGGTCCGATCCATTCCGTCCCGATCCGGTTCCGGATCAAGACGGACGATCATCTCTCTGACCAGCGCTTCGAAGGGGACTTCGGACAGATCGGACTGTTCACGAGCCTGATCTGACTGCTCACTCTTGTGTTCCTCTGACATTGCCAAACCTGTGTTTGTGAGGAAGACGAAGGCGAATGCGGGACCATCGCGGAAACCTGAAAGATGCCACCCTTACACCGCTTTTTCCACTAGGGTCCTCAAGGAGGGATGCGAGGAGCGATGCGAGGAGCGTTGCAGGGGATTGACCCACAAAGAAAGGCCGGCATCCCGAGGGATGCCGGCCCTAGATACGCACCGGAAGGCGGTTATTGAAGCCCGGGTCAAAACATATGGTGACTTCCCTAGGTTTCCGTAGTCCCCCGAAAGGGCAGGACGTCCGCCATTGGAGTCAGTCCCGGCTTCATCTCTGTTGGCTCAGTAACGAAGCCTTCCGGAACGCTCTTCAACCAATATAGGTCCGAGTCCGGGTTGCCGTCTAGGACTTTCTCGTGGACGTTCGATCTACTCCTCGTTTCTGAAGCTACGGAGGAACCCGAGATTCTTCCTGTCGTTCCCCACAGGGTCGGGCTCTTTCGGAGTTTCCAGAATCTTGGGGATCCCCATAAAGCGTGAGTCCTGGACGATCATACGGAAGGGCTCCACTCCCAGGCTCCCCTCCCCCAGGTGCTCATGCCGGTCCTTCCGGGAAGCAAAGGGGTGCTTGGAGTCGTTCATGTGGAAGAGCCCGAGCCGATCCAATCCGAGTTGATCTTCAAAGGCCTCCCATACGTCGTGATAATCGCCAACCAGATCATATCCGGCCGAATAAGCATGACATGTGTCGAAACACACCCCAACCCGGGCCTGGAGCTCCTTGGGAATCCCTCCGATGATCGCCGCCAGGTCATCGAACGACCCCCCCACCGACGTTCCACTTCCGGCAGTGAGTTCCAGAAGCACTCTGGTTGGACCTTCTACCTCCTCGAGAGCCCGGGTGACCCCTTCGGCATTCCGAGCGATGCCACTCTCCCGATCGCCATCCGTCGCGTTACCCGGATGGGTCACGAGGAACTGAAGCTGCAAGGCCGAACACCGGACCAACTCTTTCCTGAAGGACGAATAGGAACGAGTCCAGAGGTCGGGCTTCGGTGAGGCCAGGTTGATGAGGTAGGAGTCGTGGGACCCTGCCACCTGGATTCCATGCTCCACCATCTGGTCCAGAACGGCCCTGGATTGCTCGCCATCGATTTCCGGTTCAGCCCACCGATTGGGCTGTTTCGTGAAAAGCTGTAGGCAGGCCGAATGGATCTCTCTGGCCCGCTGCGGAGCCGTGATGACACCTCCAGCGGTGGAGACGTGGGCACCGAATTCGTCGAAGTCTGGCTTGGGAATGGTCATGGCGGCGCGGCAAAAGGGCTAAGGCGAAGGTGCGTCGAAGGGAGCTGGAACCCGGACCAATCTTCCGGACACATAGGGTACTTTCTTCCGCATACCCGGAAAAAGTTGCTGGCCCCAGGGCCCCGTCCTTGTCTCTCCCAACATCGGAGGCTCCAATCTAAGTGATATCCCCCAAAAGAGTTAGATGCCATCGAGCCCTGCCTGCCACAACCTCCTCACCTGAGGCATGCGTCTTGAGACTCCTTCAAGCTCGGAACATCTGTTCATTCGTTCTTCAGCGCCGACACGGTGGAGGCTAGATGAGGATCAGTACCGACGGTTACATCGACATCCGGACGCACACGAAGATTCGGACTCCTGGGTTCTATGAGGTAAAGGTGAGCCCCATGCCCGGAGCGGAGGCGATGTCCTTCCTCCTTTCCCACAGCTTCCCGGGCCACCGTCGAATCGTTCGCCCCCTGACACAGCGGGAGCGGGTGAGGCTGAAGAGGGCCTCTTGGGCCGATTCCGTGAACGAGCGGATGACGGTGGTGGATCGTGTCTGGCGAGACATAACAGCTCCAGTTCCCTCCCCCCACGATCCGGAGGAGCCGGAGTTGATTCAGGTTGTACGGGTGGAGGGGGAATGGGCCTATCCAATTTACCTGGCCGGGGTCGAGACCAGAGTCATGCCGACGGGCGGGCTCCTTCTCTCAGAGCTGAACAGGAAAATGGCAGTCCCCCTGTTGGACCTTTCGGATCAGAAGGCGAGTTAGCATACGGGTGCCTCCTTCTCGCCTCCGAGGAAAAGGCCCCTGGGTTCTACGAGCCCAGGGGCCTTTTTCTACTCCGTTTTTCCTCCCAACCCACCCTCGGTCATCCCCCGAACGTCTAAGAGTTCGTCCAGTTCACTTTCTGGCACCAGGCCTCTCCGGAGCATGATGTCCCGGATGCTTTTACCCTCCCTTGCTGCCTCCTTGGCCACCTCAGAAGCCACATCATAGCCCAGTCTCAAATTCAGGGCCGTTGCGATGGACGGGTTCCGTTCCAGCAACTCCCTGCAACGGGCCTCATCAGCCCAAATTCCGAGAACGCAGCGTTCCGAGAAGGCACGGCACCCACCCGCCAAAATCGAAATGGACTCGAGTAGGGCAGAGGCCAGAAGAGGCATCATGGTGTTCAACTCGAAGTTCCCTCTGCTCCCTGCAACAGTGATGGCGGTGTGGTTCCCCATGACCCGGGCGGAAACCATCATGAGGGCCTCAGGGAGGACCGGGTTCACCTTCCCGGGCATGATGGAGCTCCCGGGCTGAACCTCGGGGAGACCGATCTCGGCGAGCCCCGAGGTAGGACCGCTGGCCAACCACCTTATGTCGTCGGCAATCTTCATCAAGCTCACCGCCAGCGTGTTCAAGGCCCCGGAAACCGCCACCACACCGTCTTTGGAGCCCTGGGCCTCGAAGTGATCGACCGCTTCGACGAAGGTCAGGTTCGAGGCGGTGTTGATCCTTTCAATTACCCGGGCCACGAACTCCGGTCGGGTATTGATGCCTGTCCCGGTGGCGGTTCCACCGAGGGCAAGTTCGGAAAGCTCATCCGATGCGTTGAAAAGCCTCCGGCGGCCCAGTTCCACCTGTCGCGCCCACCCAGCGAACTCCTGCCCGAGTCGAACCGGAGTCGCATCCATGAGATGGGTGCGGCCGGATTTGAGGATATGATCGAAAGCTTCAGCCTTTTCCAGGAGCGCCCTTTCCAACTCGGACAATGCCGGAAGAAGGTCCTCCTCCAACGCTCTCCTGGCCCCCAGGTGGATGGCCGTGGGAATGACATCGTTGGAAGACTGCCCAAAGTTCACCTGGTCGTTGGGGTGCACCTGGCCTTCCGGCCCCCCCAGGAGCTGGCCTGCCCTGCGGGCGATGACCTCGTTGGCGTTCATGTTCGTAGAGGTGCCGGAGCCGGTCTGGAAGATGTCCACCACGAACTCACCGTCCCAACGGCCCTCCTCCACCTCACCGGCCGCTTCAGCGATGGACTCGGCCACATCAGGACTCAGGTCTCCAAGCTCCTGACTTGTGAGGGCAGCCGCCTTCTTTATGGTCCCGAGGGCCTGCAGGAACCGTCGGGAAAACCGTTGGCCACTGATGGGGAAGTTGTCCACGGCCCGTTGGGTCTGGGGGCCGTACATTGCACCAGAGGGAACCCGGACTTCTCCCAGTGAGTCCTTCTCAATCCTGAACTCGTCGGACATCACCTGGTCTCCTGGTTGGGGCCCTCCCTCCGCCCTTATTTCCGGGGAGGTCGACTGGGCCGGAGCTCGATACGGCTGGGAAGGGCATTGGCGGGGTACCGGAGCAGATCCAACACCGCCCGGGATACATCGTCGACGGTGAGGGCCCATCCTTCCTTCTGGCCCTCGGGCCTGTCACCAAAACCGGTATCTACACTTCCCGGCATGATGTGGGTGACCCTGATCCCCTCGTAGCGAAGGTCCAGCATCATGGCCTCCGTCATCCCGAGAAGACCGAACTTACTGGCGTTGTAAGCGGCCCCTCCACCGAAGGTATTTCGCCCGGCCAGGGACCCGATATTCAGGATCCAGGAATCGGACCCCTCCTTCAGGGAAGGGATGGCTGCCCGGGACATGTAAAAGACGCCGTTGAGGTTGGTGTCGATCTGGGCGTGCCAGGATTCCAGCGACATCTCCTGAATCGGAGCGAAGTGCCCTACCCCGGCATTGTTCACAAGAACGTCCAGGCCCCCGAAGGTTTTGATGGTCCGGTCCACGGCCCCAACACAGCTGTCAGGATCGGTCACATCGGCGACTACCCCCAGAACGGACCGCTCCACCCCACCAAGGGCCTCTTGAACCGCCTTCACATCCCCTTCGGACCTGGCCGTGATCGTGACATTGAAACCGGCTTCTGAGAGGTCCCGAGCTATGGCTTTCCCGATCCCTTTGGTCCCACCGGTAACCAGAGCAGTCCGACCATCGAAGGATCCCATCATTCGTTCTCCATGAGCCACATCTCGGCTTCCAGAGCGGCCATACACCCTGTACCAGCAGCCGTCACAGCCTGCTGATAAATGTCATCCATAACATCTCCAGCTCCGAACACACCAGGCACGATCGTCCGGGTGGAACCGGGCTCCACTTCCATATACCCGGTGGGCTTCAGGGGTAATGCGTCGCCAAGAAAGGCCGTATTCGGGGTGTGGCCGATGGCCATGAAGATCCCTTTGCACTCCACGGTCCTCTCTTCGCCGGAACGGGTGTCCTTGAGCCGGACCCCGGTGACGAAGTCGTCTCCCAGCATGTCTACCACCGTCGAATTCCACTCCACCCGTACTTTCGGGAGAGCAAGGACCCGGTCAGCCAACATCTTTGACGCCCGGAACTCGTCACGCCGGTGAACGATGATGACCTCACTCCCATACTTGGCCAGGTGTTCAGCCTCCGTCATAGCCGAGTCCCCTCCCCCAACCACAACAAGGGGCTGGTCCCGGAATGCCGGGAGTGCACCATCACAGACTGCGCAGGCCGAGACGCCACCTCCGGACCGGGCAAGGCGGGTCTCATTCTCAAGGCCCAACCAGTTGGCTCTCGCCCCTGTGGCGACGATGACCGATTTCGCCAGAACCTCCCCGCTGTAGCTGGTCTTCAGTTTCTTCGGTGTGGTGGAAAAGTCCACCGCCACCACGTCGTCTTGAATGATGCGGGTTCCGAATCGTTCGGCCTGAGCCTTCATTCCCGCCATCAGGGCCTGGCCATCGACACCCTCCGGGAAACCAGGGTAGTTCTCCACCTCGGTGGTGAACATGAGCTGTCCCCCGGGAATCATCTCGGTGCCACCCATACCCTCGATCACAAGGGGGGCGAGATTGGCCCGGGCCGCATAGATGGCTGCCGTCCACCCGGCGGGCCCGGATCCGATGATCACAACGCTTTCGATTCTTGGAGAGTTGGTCATTGATCTGATATCTGGTTAGGAGTCCTTGAAGATCTTCAGGTTGGTGGAGTGTCCCGGGTTCACCCGGGCAGAGGGGTCCACCACCCTTACCACCTGGCTCACGGCCACGGCCGCTTCTGCAAATCCTGTTGCGATGAGGTCGAGCTTCCCCGTGTAGTCCGCAATGTCGCCAATGGCGAATACCGCCGGGGTGTTGGTTCTCATGAGTTGGTCCACCACCACCCGGTTCTTGTTGAGCTCGAGACCCCATCCCTTGATCGGACCCAGATCGGGTTTGAATCCCAGGAAGGTGAGGACGGCATCAACTTCAAGGGTGGTTTCCTCCCCTGATTGATTGTGGTAGATCACCGCGGTTTCAACACTGTCAGATCCTCGAATTTCCCGGACCTCGTGATGGTCTCGGAAAGAGAGTTCACCAGTGTCGGCTGCGACCCGAAGCTCGGCCACGGAACGTTCCATGGCCCGGAAAGCACCCCGTCGGTGAATGAGGAGGAGGTCTTTCGAAACGTTCTTCAGAGCCAGGGCCCAATCCAGGGCCGAGTCCCCTCCCCCGACAACGAGAACCTTCTTTCCCCGGTACTCTTCCAGGTCCGTTACGGCGTAATGGACCCCGCGGTGGAGGAATTCGTCATATCCGGGGCACTTCAGCTTTAAGGGTTCGAACGCTCCCTTTCCCCCGGCAAGAATCAGGGTTCGAGTGCGATACGTTCCATTCTTGCCCCGAAGTACGAGGAGGTCGTCCACTTGCTCCAGCTGGGAGATCTCTTCATTCAGAACCACTTCGGGATCGAACTGAAGAGCCTGCTCGATGAGGTTCTTGCCCAAATCCCGCGCGAGAATCTTCGGAAAGCCCCCGACATCGTAGATGAGTTTCTCGGGGTAGAGAGCCATGAGTTGGCCCCCTAGTTCATGAAGGGAGTCGATGATCCGGACCGATCGTTCTCGCATGCCACCGAAGAAGGCCGCATAAAGTCCGGCGGGTCCTCCCCCGAGGACGGTGAGATCGGTGATGTCCTGCGACATTGCTGTATCTATCTCCATGGGACGTGGCCGGCCTGTTGAGGCGAAGGCCCGCCCCCTACCTAAAAGTCGAAAACCGGGGGGTCCTTGGGGTCCAGGGCGATTCTTGCTGCGTCCCGAACAACCTCCCGGGCGTTCTGGTAGTCCACGGTATCCACCGCTTCAAGGAGGGGGACCCACAGACACTCGGAAATCCCCTCCGCTTCCTCCGGAACCGGATCCCCCTCTTCCGATGACATAAGGAAGAAGGTGCAGTGTTTGTGGATGAGTTGTCCCTTGAGGCGAAAGTACCAATCGATGGTCCGGAGCCTGGGGCCAAGGACAACGTCATCCAGACCCGTTTCTTCGCAGACCTCCCTCAATCCCGCCTCTTCCGGACCCTCGGAGCCTTCAAGGTGACCCTTGGGGAGTCCCCAGTTGCCATAGGGGTCTTTGATCAGGAGGGCGTGAACCCGGCCATCGATCCTCCTCAAGACCACCCCCCCCGAACTTCTTTCCGCCCTGGCTCTACGCCCCGAATGGAGCCCAGACCGGGCACTCTTCAGGGGAGCCGCACCATCACCACCACTCACGTCGGATCCCCGTTAGAAAATGGAAAGGCGGACATACTTCTTCGGATTCGCCTGCAGATCCTGCAAGAAGTTCGACAAATCGCTCAGAACAACCTGGGCTTGAGTCACCAGGACGGTATCTCCCATGAGCATGCCAAGGGCACCCTCCCCAGCCTCGACCTTAGCGGTCATTCGGTCCAGTCGGGCGAACGTCGAGTCCACTCTCAGGATCATTCCTCGGGCGCCCCGGGTCGCCGAACTCAGCTCGCCGGAAAGGTCCTTCAAATTGGCCAGAGTCTCCCGGGCGTCCACGATCAGAGAATCCGTGCTAGGAGCCCCGAGGAGTGCTTCCGCTCGTTCGAACATGATATTGGCAGTATGGGCCGCCCGCCCCAGTTCCACGGCAGAGGTCTCGAACTCGGATGCCAGGTCCTCTACCGCACCGGCCTGTGCCTCCAAAAGCTCCCTCAAGCGCTGACTGACCTCCTGGATGTTGTCGATGGCCCGGGTGAAGTTCTCGGCGGTTTCCTCGTTGAAGGCTCCTTCGACCCGCTCCGTGAGGTTCCCCAGGTTTTCCGAAATCTGATCAGCAGCAGCTGTCAGCCTGGAAAAGTCGGGCAGAGCATATCCACCCATTACCCCGGACTCGATGGGATCGTGGAAATCGAACTGGGGATAGGAGGCCAGGTTCACAATCTCCGCCTGCCAATCCCCAAACATGGACTCAGGAGCGGAAAGGACGGCTCGATTGTCAGGGAGTTCGATGTCTTCACGGATCCTCATCCAGACCCGAACAGCTTCACCATCCGGCTCAACCGAAATGCCCTGAATCCGACCGATGGTCACACCCCGTAGCTTGACGGCATTGCCCTCCATGAGCTGGCCAACCTCCAGGAACAAGGCCTCCACCTCTTTGGTTCCTCGTCCAAAGCTGGCGTCCTGGAGCCACAACGTTCCAAGGACCGCAACCATTACCCCGGCTACAATGACCAGCCCAACCGTAATTTCTTTTCGGCGTGTCATCCCGCCCCCTCCAGGAGCTCGGGTTTCCCCTCGATGAATCCTTTGACCACCGGATCCTGGCAAGCCTGAATCTCCTCGGGCGTTCCCATGAAACGGATCACTCCATCAAACAACATCCCGATCCGGTCGGCGACTCGGTAGGCACTCTCCATGTCGTGCGTGATCACCAGTGACGTGACCCCCAGCTCCTCCCGGGTTCTGATGATCAACCGGTCAATGACCGTGGTCGTCACGGGATCGAGTCCCGTGGTGGGCTCATCGTATAAAAGATAATCGGGTTGCGTTGCGATTGCCCTCGCCAGGCCTGCCCTCTTTTTCTGTCCCCCGGAGAGCTGAGAGGGGAACCTATCCTCATACCCCTCCAACTCCACCAGTGCCAGACACTCTCTCACTCTCCTGGCGATGGCGTCCTCTTCCATCCCCGGGATTCGCTGCAGCCCGAGTCCGACATTCTCTCCAACCGTGTATGAATCGAACAACGCTGCGAACTGAAACACATAACCAACGTTCCTGCGAACCTCGTAAAGTTCTTCGAGGCTCATTTCTCCCAAATTCCGATCGTCCACCCAGACCTCTCCCCGGTCCGGTTTCAGCAAACCCACCACATGCTTGAGCGCGACGGACTTCCCGCTGCCCGACTGGCCGACGACGGCCAGGGTCTCACCGTCGTGGACCTTGAGGGAAAAGCCCTTGAGGACCCTGTTGGACCCGAAAGCCTTGTGGATATCCTTCAGGAGAATACTCACAGCAGAGTCGCCGCCCAGAATGCGTCCAAAACCAAAATGACCATGCTACTAACTACAACCGCCCTGGTTGTGGACAGCCCCACACCCTCAGCACCTCCTCGGGTGGAAAAGCCGAAGAAGCACCCGATGGAGGTGATCGCTAAACCGAAGGTAACTGATTTGATGATCGCGAATTGAATGTCCCACGGCTCAAAAAAGAGGCGGAGCCCCTTCATGAACTCGGGTGTCGACATGTCCAGTAGATACAGGGATGTGACCCAGCCCGCCGTGACCCCGATCGATGTGGCGAGGATCACAACCATGGGAACCATGATGATGCCCGCCAGTACCCTGGGCACAATGAGGCGGGCAACCGGATCGTAAGCCATCGTCTCCAGAGCATCGATCTGTTCCGTCACCCGCATCGTCCCCAACTCAGCCGCTATATTCGCCCCTACCCTTCCCGATAAGGCCAGGCCGGTGAGAACGGGGCCCAACTCCAGCACCATCGTCTTTCCCACCAGGGCTCCCACAAAATAAAGCGGAACGGCTCCAGTAAAGGTGTAGGACGCCTGGAGAGCCATAACCACCCCCGTGAAGGAGGCGATAAAGAGGGCGATGGGAACAGAGTCCACGCCGATCTTGGCCATCTGGCCAAGGAGGAGCGGAGCCCAGGTTTCCACTCGCCGGAGCGACCGGACGGTCTGAAGGCCCAGGCCGCCCCACTGCCCGATCTGAGCGGCAGTGTTTACGGCCCATCGGCCCACCCATCGGAAGGGTTCAAATAGAAAGTCGAATTTCATTTAGGTGAGTATAGCCGAGAGTGGAAGGCCGTGGCTACCCTTTCTTGAGGTCGGGGAGACTCTCGACTCAGCTCCTGAAGCCTGCGGGTTTCAAAGCTTGGGGAGCCGCCCTTCCA
The DNA here is from genome assembly GCA_964407425.1 of uncultured Gemmatimonadaceae bacterium. GTDB lineage: Bacteria > Gemmatimonadota > Gemmatimonadetes > Longimicrobiales > Gaopeijiaceae > JABDNZ01. Next base: position 21,910 of record CAYOVN010000016.1, on the reverse strand, counting down.
GGGAGAACTCGATCTCCTCTTCCCGTCGCCCATCTTTTCCCGGGATTTCGTAGTAGACCCGAATCCGCCGAACGGCCTGGTTGGGATCGGCGATGGTCACCTCGAAGTCGGTTTCCTGCTCCACCGACGTGACTCGGGTCCGGACCCGGTCTCCGGGTTCAGCCTCCCTCGAATCAGACGGATTCTTGTAAAGCGTTTTTGTGGATTGGCGCCCGGTTTCCAAATCACGCGTGACTTTTACGTACCGAAGCCAATCGGGCTGGAACCCGATGACGTACTGATATCCACCCTGGTCTACGCCATGGCCGTCCCGGTTATGCCTCGCCATTCCACCCTCCAAAGAAAGAAACCAAATCCGAACTTTAGAAAACAAATGTTTTTAGGAAAAAAGGGGATGTCAAGTTTTCTCTGGACCCGGGCCTCCCGGGGGCTTTCTGGTAGGGGATTCAGGGGGGGGAAACCTGCTGGAAATCGGAGGTCTTGCCCAAGTTCAACCCCTTCATTAGGATTCCATAACCACCTGAAATTGAAAGGCCCGAAAAGGGCTTCTTCCATATCGCCCCACTATCCTCTCTTTTCAGAATTTCATAATACAGAACCCATCCGGCGGACTGCCAAGTTCAATCCCACCTGATCCAGGGAATCCTGGACTGTTCGCCAACCATTGGAGCACCTCGTGGACATCGCAGAGTTAAAAAGCAAAAGCGTCGAAGACCTCCATACTTTGGCGGAGGAATTGAACCTTTCGAATTTTTCAGGTCTTAGAAAACAAGACCTGATTTTCCGTATTGAGCAGAACCTTCTCGACAGCGATGTGGTGCTGAGGGGAGAGGGGGTGCTGGAGATCCTCCCGGAAGGATACGGCTTTCTCCGGTCCCAGGACTGGAACTATCTATACGGCCCTGATGACATCTATGTGAGTCCTTCCCAGATCAAGCGATTTGATCTCCGGACCGGGGATACGATTCTGGGCCAGGTAAGGCCTCCCAAGGAAGGCGAGCGGTACCTCGCCCTGCTGAAGGTCGAGAGCGTCAATGGTGACGAACCCGAAAAGGCCAAGCACCGGATAGCCTTCGACAACCTTAAGCCCCGGTTTCCAGAGGATCGCCTTCGTCTCGAGACCAAAGACGGCGACATCGCCATGAGGGTGATGGACCTGGTTGCGCCTGTCGGAATGGGACAGAGGGGCCTGATCACTTCTCCCCCGAAGGCCGGTAAGACAATCCTCCTTCAGAAAATCGCCAACTCCATTACAGAGAATCATCCCAACGTTCACATGATCGTCCTCCTCATCGACGAGCGCCCTGAGGAAGTCACGGACATGGAAGAACATGTGGATGCCGAAGTGATTTCCTCCACCTTCGATGAGCCGGCCGACCGGCACACACAGGTGGCGGAGATGGTCCTGGAGAAGGCCAAACGGCTGGTGGAGCACGGGAAGGACGTAGTGATCCTTCTGGATTCCATTACCCGGCTGGCCCGAGCCTACAACGTTACCGTCCCCCACTCCGGGAAGATCCTCTCCGGTGGTGTAGACGCCAACGCCCTTCACAAACCCAAGAGGTTTTTCGGAGCGGCCAGGAACATCGATGGGGGCGGGTCCCTCTCCATCGTCGCCACGGCTCTCATCGAAACGGGAAGCCGGATGGATGAGGTCATCTTCGAGGAGTTCAAAGGAACCGGGAACATGGAGCTGGTTCTGGATCGCCATATCGCCGATAAACGGATCTTCCCGGCTATCGACCTGAACCGGTCCAGCACCCGAAAAGAAGAACTCCTACTGTCGGACCAGGAACTGAACCGGATTTATCTCCTCCGGAATTTCCTCTCGGACATGCCCTCGGCCGAGGCCATCGAGTTCCTGATGGAGCGGATGAAGCGGGCGAAGACGAATCAGGAGTTTTTGGATTCAATGACCGAGGGGGGATAAGCGGTGGGTTCGGCGTAAGCCTCCGCTTGCCAAACGCGAGCTGGCCATCGCTTCGCTGGATGGATGCTCGCTAATGGCAAGCGAAGGCTCACGCCGACTCCATCACATAGCTGGGAGCGCCGAGAAAAGAAACTGGCCGGTCGATTAATCGACCGGCCTTTTTGGTTTACCCTGAGGGTCGCACAACCACCCGGGTCAAAAAAGTGATTCCCCGGTTCGTCGGGGCGGTGGCGGCCGCTCGGTCGGGGGCTCCGGGTTTCCGGTTCCGTGAGCGACTTTCCGGAAGCGAAGCGTACGGCTGAGGAGCGAGGGGAAGCCGGAAACCCGGAGCCCCAAAAACCTATTAGTCCTCCACAGCCCCGTCGTATCGGGGGTTCACAACCAAATCTTCTCCTTCAAAGATCTTTCGGTCCCAGGGGAAGATTACGGTGGCATCGGTCTGGAGGGCGACATAATCGGGCTGGAACCCAGCTGTACGAGCGAAGCTGGTTGCAGTTCGCACCTCGGACGGTCCTCGATCCCTGATGGAAGCGAGGCCCAAACGTAGGGTATCCCCCGACGAGGTGATTTCGTCCACCAGGAGGATTTTCTTTCCCTGGCATTGGAGGGGCGCAGCTGACAGAACAGCGGGCCGGTCTCTTACCAGTTCTCCCCCTTCCCTTCTGGAAATGGTCAGGGCATAGAAGTCCTTTCGAAGGACCGACGCCACCACGGCCCCCGGGAAGACCCCCGCCCGGGCAATTCCCACGATCAGATCCGGTTCGAAGTCCCTAGCTACCCTCAGAGCCAATGCGCGGCACAACTCGCCGAACATCTCCCAGGAAAGGTCCAGGAACTCAACTGGTTTTGAGCCGGGCATCTTGGGGGGGAACTCTGAGTATGTCATAGGAGACTCCCGTTTGGGGGACCCTCAAGGTACCGGAAAAGCCGCCAATGCAGCAACGGCTTCTTGACGCATATCTCGTTTCGGCTCCATCCTCCCTTCAAGGAGGAGTAAGCCATGGGAGAAGGACAAAGAGAAGAAGCCGATCGAAGGTTCGAAGAAGCTCGGGAACGGGCAGGTGCCAGAGACCCGCGGGATTATTATCGAACGGCACTTCGGGAGCTAAAACCGGTGGCTCCGGACAGCTACGAAAAGGCCGTAAAGTATTTCCAGGAAGTCCTCGTACCCTCTATCGCTTCCGGACAGACCGAGCCTCTCCACGCATGGAGGGAGTATGGTCGCCTCATTGCGGAGCTCTCGGTTGAGGGGAGAACAGTGGCCGTGGACGAAACGGGGCGATCAGAGCCGTTCAGTTCCGACGCACCTCTGGATCGGCTGGTCCTCCATCTTCCCAATGGCAAAAGGGGGAAAGCCTTGCTCGTTTCCCTCCCCCCGACCCTTTCCGCGGCACAAAGGGCCTCCGTGGACCTCCTGGTGAAGGGAAAGCACCAACTCTCGACCCCCTCCTGAGGAGCTACCGTTCCTTCTTGCATCAGCAGGCCCTTATCCGATCCGTGAGGGTCAGTCCTCGAGTATGAAGCCGAGGCCCCAGGCGCCTATCCCGGTGTGAGTGGCGATAACGGGTGTTGTCGGGGCCGAGAGGATCTCGACATCCCCGTACTCCTGGCGGATCAGCTCGCTCACCGGTTCAATGATCTCCGGATATCCCACATGTGAGATTCCAAACCGGATCTTGTGGACCTCGTCCGGGAGCTTCTTCCTGAGGGCCCGCATCACCGTCGGGATGAGCCTCTTTCGGCCGAGAGCTGTGCCAGCAGGCTCCGTGGCTTGACCGTTGTCAGGCACCCACATGAGAGGCTTGATCCCGAACGTACTCGCCAACCAGGCTTTTCCCCTGCCCACACGTCCCGAGGCCATGAGGCGATCGAAGGTATCGACCGTGAGGAAGATGCCGGACTGCTTACGGATCCTCTCCAGTTCCTTCACGATCTCATCTGGAGGGTGAGCCAGCTCAGCCAGCTCTGCGGCCTTCAGGACCAGAAGGCCCTGAAGAAGTGAAGCCCCAAAGCTGTCCATGAGATGGACCGGGACGTCGTCAAAGCTGTAGGCCGCCGCTTTGGCGGATCCGAAGGCGCCGGAGAGATTGGATCCCACCAAAACCCCTACCACAGCTTCGGCTTCCTCACCAGCCCTGCGGAATGCCTCGAGAAAAGCCCCTGGGGCAGGCTGGGAGGTGGTGGGTAGGTGGTCCTTTTCCCGAAGGGCCTGATGGAAATCTTCAGCGCTTATATCGATCCCATCCCTCAGGCTCTCATCTCCCCGGATGAGGCCCATTGGGACTACTTTGATTCCGTGGGCCCGGACGATTTCCTCCGGAAGGTCACAGGAGCTGTCGGTGACGATCCCCACGGGCCTCCGGGCCAATGTAAGGTGGCCCTTGCCGGACCGTTCGGCCGCCGCGTGCTGGGCCTGCATGTCCTCAGCCTTATGGGTAACAAGCGTGCCCAGGGTTTTCAGGTAGGCGAAAACCTTCTCCGGCTCATCCGTGTGCACGTGTACCTTCAGGATCTCCTCGGAGCGAACCACAATCAGAGAGTCACCCTCTCGACGGAGGACCTCCCGTACGGCCTTCTGCTCGGGTAGGTTCTCTCCCCTTACCAGGGCCTCGGTACAGTAGCGGTAGCGCTCGGCCTCCTCCGGATATTCGGCCTGAGACACAGCCGAGGCTGAATCGAAGGCAGTGGCTGGCCCACTCCCTGAGCCCACAGGCTCGCCCTGGATATATCGGACCACTCCTTCCAGGAGGTGGACAAAGCCCTTACCGCCGGCATCTACAACACCGGCCTTCTTCAGCACCGGAAGGAGGTCGGGGGTGCGGTCGAGAGAGGCCCTGGCCCTTTCGGCCAAAAAGCCCATCAACTGTTGGAAATCGTGGGCGCTGGTTTCAAGAGCAGCCACTGCCGTGTCCCTCATGACCGTGAGAATCGTCCCCTCCACCGGCCGTTCCAGAGCGTTGTACAGGCGATCAGCCCCGGCACTGAGGGCCACTCCGAACTCTTTGGGACGAATCCTCTCCATTCCTCGGGTGTTGGCGGCGAAGCCCAAAAGGAAATGGGAGAGCATCATACCGGCGTTGCCCCTGGCTCCAAGGACTGCCGCTTGGGCCGCTTCATGGGCCACCGCATGAAACCCCCGATCCTCGTTCTTCCGGAGATGATCGGCGATGGCCTGAACCGTCAGGGACAGATTGGTTCCCGTGTCCCCGTCGGGGACGGGAAAGACGTTGATGCGGTTCAACTCCCGTCGCTGCTCGTGAATGTACTCACAGGCAGCAAGGAGTGACCGGCGAAGGCGAGGGCCATCAAGGTATGCGATTCGCATGGTCCCCAATGATCTAACGGCCGAGGGGATTAGGCAACGCAGGCCAGGCGGGTGGAGGGTACGGAAGGGGAAGTTTGAAGGTTCCCTTGGGAATCTCCGTATAACATGCAAGTTTGTCAGGACTGAGATGACGCCCAATCCTCTGCCCAGAGTGATAATAATGAAGACCAGGCCGAAATATCCGCTCTTTCTTCTCCCTCTGCTGCTCGTCTTCCAAGCTTGCGGAGGCAGCACCGGCGCTTGGGAAGGAACCGTTGCCGACAGCGCAGGGATCGCCGTCGTCCACAATACCGCTAGGCCCATCTGGGGGAGCGGTAGCGAGTGGACGGTCACAGAAGAGGTCCGCATCGGATCCGTGGCGGGAGATCCGGAATACCAGTTCGGCTTTCTCGCCTTTGTTGAGGTCGGGGATGATGGGACCATGTATGCCATGGACCTTCAGGCCCAGGAGGTTCGGGCCTATGACCCTCAGGGAACCTATTTGAGATCGATTGGAGGGCCGGGATCGGGTCCAGGAGAAATTGGCCAGGGCGCCGTCTTCGTCTTCGATGACGGCCGGGGCGGACTCATCGTTCCGGATCTTGGAAATCAGCGAGTAAACCGGTACCTCCCGTCTGGTGAACCCGCAGGGAGCTTTCCCATCGCCCTGGCGGCGGGCGTTCCCACCCGATGGGGCGTAGACCCTCAGGGCCGTCTCTTCGCCCAGCTCAGAGGTCTGAACGTCCAGGGAATCTCCTCCCTCGCGGAGGGAGACCCGATCGTGGTCTATGACACCACCGGGGCCGTGGTGGACACCATTGCCCTCCTCCCCCAGGGACAGACCCTGGCCGAGGCCACGGAGGAGCAGTTCAGTATGGTCCTCTTCGCTCCGGAGCCCGTTTGGGACCTGGACCAATCAGGGTCCATCTACTACGGCATGAACGACCAGTACCGGGTCCTGGTCAACGATCCCGACGGAAACCTCGTTCGGGTCATAACCCGGGACATTGAGCAGAAGCCGGTGGAAGAGTCGGACAAGAACGCCATTATCTCGGCCATTCGGGAACAATACGCCCAAATCGGTGTTCCGCCGGCACAGCTGGAGGGGCTGATTCAGGGTATCGGTTTCGCCGATTTCTTCCCCGCCTTTGGTCTGATCTTCCTGGGACCAGGGGAAACCCTCTGGGCCCAGAGAATCAGAAGCTCCAAGGACATGGCGGAGGGATCGGAGGAGGGGTTCGAATTTGATGCCCAGGATATCGGGTCGCCCGAATGGGAAGTGTTCGATTCGGAAGGCAGGTATCTGGGCGTTGTGGAACTCCCGGAAGGCTTCCAGCCGGTAAACGTCGAAGGCGAACTCCTGTACGGGATCTGGCGGGATGAGTTGGATGTCCAGTACATCATGCGCCTCAAGGTGAACCGCACTCCTCAGTAGGTCGGAGGTTGGGACTCACTGCCCTGTAGGCAGTGCCCCGCCCCCAAAGATCGGGGAGTGACTGGATCGGAGCGGCGCCGGTAACAACTCGCTAGCAGTTGCGTAGTAAAGAGTTAGACGGCGCACTCCCCCCTAGAAAAGTGTGAGGCCACGATGTTTTCGCCAAAAAGAGTCAGCAGCCTTGTCGGGCTGACGCTACTGACGTCCAGCTTCGGCCTTGGGGCCTGCACGACCGCAAAGGCAGGGCCCGGCCCCGACGGATTGGAACCGGGCGGGACTGTGATCTTCCAGGATCGCATCAAAGAAATGAACTGCCGGAACGCCCTGGAAGTGGTGGAACGGAGTGGAGCTCATCTCCTCATCCAACGGGAAAAACAGGGAGCGCCGGTCAAGATTACCCACCGAGGCAGAGACAGCCTGTTGCTGAAGGGAAACGTACAGGTGGTGATCGACGGAGCCCTCGTGAACCGAGGTGTTAATGCCCTGGAGGACATACCTGCCTCGAGCATCGATTTCATTCAGATACTATCGGGAAGGGAGGCGGTCCTTCGGTATGGTGCCGGAGGTGGGAACGGTGTCATCGTGGTCAAGACCTCTGCCGGATAGCCCCAGGTCGGGGACCGCCGACCCCGGGGTCCCCAAACTCTAATCTTCCCCGGTGGTGATGTTGATGGCCCCAACCGTATGGTCCGTTCCGTATTGGAGAGTGGCTTGTCGAGCGTCGAGGAAGCGAATCTCCTGAATGTTCCGGACCGGAATGTTGGAAAGGGATGATGCGTCACCGAAAAAGCTTCGGTTCACATAGATCCGCATGGTCTCCCTGCCGGGATCGGTCAACACCGCTTGGCCCCGGTAGCGCAACCAGGTGGGTCGGAGGCGACGGATGGCCTCATAGGCGCTCAACTCGTCCCACCTCTCCAGTTCCGCTCGGGTGATGACGTTTCGGTCTCGGGTCGGCCCCGACTCCTCTTGAGTCTGGCCGCCCGTAGAACAGGCCATAACCGCAAGAATCGCCATTAGGGCCAGGTGAATCGTTCTAGGATAGATGGCGTTTTTCACGGCCCCCCCCCTTTTCAAAAACAGTCATGACCTTACATACCGCCAATCTAGCCTGAGAGTAAAGGAATATTTCCTTGCGTCTCAAAAATTTTGAGCCCAAATTGGGTCCACTTGGAATCTTGACCAGGTTTCGGGTTTCGACAAAAACATATTTTCGAATTCAGCCGGGGAAAGGCACGCCCTAGCATACGACCCTTATTAGGGGGCGTGGCGTGTTTCCGGTTTTTTGTCGTTCCTCTCTTTTCAAAGGAGGCATCATGAAGTTCCTTCGTGCGACCTTCCTCCCGGGGGCCGTGGCCCTTGGTGTGGCCTTAAGCTTTAGTAGCTTGGCCGCCCAGGGAACCGGCACCGTTACGGGACAGGTCCTCAATGCCGATACGGGGCAACCCCTCGGCGAGGCCCAGATGGTGGTCGTGGGCACCAATATCGGTGTGCTCACGAACGGTGCTGGCCGGTATCTCATCAATAGGGTTCCGCTAGGAACTCAGGAGATCCGGGCAGTATTGCTGGGGTTCGCCCAGCAGGTCCAGACCGTCACCGTGACGGCAGGTGAAAGCTCCGTCCTCGACTTCAGCCTTAACCCCACGGCCATTGCGTTGGAAGCCCTGGTCGTGAGTTCACCGACCGGCCGTCAGCAGCGGGCCCGGGAGCTCGGGTCCAAGGTAGGCCAGGTGGACGTCACGAAGCTGAACCCGGCTCCTATCACAGACGTCGCCGCCATCCTCAGTGGCCGGACCGAAGGCGTGATCGTCGGTGAGATGAGCGGAACCACCGGGACCTCCGACCGGATCCGGATCAGGGGCGCGAACAGCCTCTCTCTGGACAACTCCCCGCTTATCTACCTGGACGGCGTCCAGATCAACTCCGAGATCGGGGGGAACATCAACACGGGCGGATCGAACGTATCCCGCCTCAACGACATCAACCCCAATGACATCGAGAGCGTCGAGATCGTGAAGGGGCCGGCAGCATCCGCCCTCTATGGGACGGCCGCCGCCAACGGGGTCATCCTGATCACGACGAAGCGGGGACGTCCCGGCGTGACGGACTGGACCTTCTTCGCCGAGACCGGCAACATCGATGACAACAGCCCCTATAGGGAAAACTTCCTTACCTATCAGACGGACGACTCGAGCCAACCCCTCTTCGACTCCAATGGGGTCTTCAACACCGCCGGCTACAGCTACTGCCCGAACAGAGATGCAGCGGGCGGAAGTTGCGTCCAGGACGGTACGCTGAGGTTCAATACGGCCGACGATCCCCGGACCACCATGTACCAGAGCGGGTTCCGGAATCGGTACGGTGCCAGCGTCAGGGGCGGAACGGAACAGGTACGGTACTTCGTTTCCGGCCAGTTGGAAGAAGAAGAAGGGGTTATTTCGACCAACAGGCTCAAGAAAATGAATCTTCGGGCCAACCTGGATGCGGCCCTTTCCGAGACGGTGGACCTTTCGGTCTCCTTCGGTTACACCGACTCCGACGTAACGCTCAACCCCAACGACAACAACATCTTCAGCCCCGTGCTGAACATGGTCCTGGGTGAGGGATACTACGTCCCACCCACTTCGGGCGAGTTTCCTGAGGGAGTGGCCAACGACAACAACTACGGTTTCGGTTTCAACCTCTACGAAATCGAGAAGAACGTCGTCAACGACGAGGTCAACCGGCTCAACGTGAGCTCCAACATCACCTGGCGGCCGTTCAACTGGCTGAACGTCACTGCCAACGGGGGGATCGACCTCACGGACCGGTTCGCTCACACGACCGTCCAACCCGGGGACCTCCCAATCTCCGAGTCCTGGGCCAACGGCTTCAGGAGATCGAACCGTCAAAACAGTTTCCTTTATTCGGCCGTGCTTTCGGGTATAGCGAACTTCGAGCTGACCCCGGATCTCTATTCAACCACGACACTGGGTACGCAGTACACCAAGAACCTCTCCGAGGGCACGGATTGCTACGGATCGTCCCTGGTACTCGGAACCGCCTCCTGCTCCACCACCTCCGCACTGTTCAACATTGACGAGAATTATTTCGAAATCATCACCGTCGGCTGGTATGTGCAGGAAGAGTTGGCCTGGAGAGACAAGGTCTTCCTGGCTGGTGGTCTCCGGGGGGACGACAACTCGGCCTTCGGTAACGACTTCGGTTTCGTCTATTATCCGTCCGTCTCTCTCTCCTGGGTAGCCGGGGAAGAGGACTGGTTCCCGGAGTGGGACTTCATGAGCGGCCTTCGCGTCCGAGGTGCATACGGAACCTCCGGCCTGCGCCCCGGCATGCGGGACGCCGTGACGCTTTACGCCCCCACAACGGTCGCCACAGCTGACGGTGACGTCTCGGGTGTGGCCCTGAACTCACTGGGGAACACTCAGCTCAAGCCTGAGAAATCCACCGAGTACGAGTTTGGTGCGGACCTGGGACTATTCCAGGACAAGCTGGGAATCGACTTCACCTACTTCAACAAGAAATCCAAAGACGCTCTGATCGACCGGCGTCTTCCCGGATCCCTGGGCCTCACAACTACGGTTTTTGCTAACCTGGGTGAGATCCAGAACACGGGAACGGAACTGTCCATCAACTGGTCCGTGGTCCAGAACGAAAACATCGGGCTAAACCTGGGCTTCACCAACACCACCCTCCACAACGAGATCCTCGAGTTGGGTGAAGGTGTGGACGACATCACCCTGAACCGGGGTCAGCAGAGGCACAGAGAAGGCGAATCGGCCGGTTCTTTCTTCCAGCGCCCCATCAGCTGGAACGATGCCGACGGCAACGGGATCCTTACCAACGCAGAGGTCACGGTGGGCGACGACCTGGAATTCATGGGCGTGGCTCTCCCCGAGTGGAACCGGACTTTCTTTGCGGACATCAGGCTGCTGGACTGGATCACCCTTTCCACCCTCATCGAGGGCCGGGGTGGTCATCAGCAGATCGACTTCACCGAGAACTTCCGCTGTGGATTCCGGAGCACCCGGGGCTGCGACGCCGTGGGTGACCCCGATGCACCTCTGGAGAAACAGGCAGCCCACATCGCCGACCGTTACCTGGGCTCCGGCGCCGGGTTCATTTACTCCGCCGATTTCTACAAGTGGCGGGAGCTTTCCCTCACCTTCGATATGCCCTCCTTCGTCACGGACTACGTGCAGCAGATGGACGGGCTCAGGGTGACGGCAGCCGGCCGGAACCTGGCCGTCTGGACGGACTATCCGGGTCTCGACCCTGAGGCCAACGAGGGTGGCGGCGATGACAACTTCGGTCAGAGCGAGTTCAATACCCAGCCACCGGTCCGGTACTTCATGCTCCGGTTCGACTACTCCTTCTAATGAGGCGAATGAAAATGACTACAAAGTTCTTTTCTAGTATTCGTCTTGGGCGGGCTTTCGGAGTAGCCGTAATGGGAACAGCCTTGCTGTTCACTGGTTGCGACACCGATGACCTCCTCGAGGTGATTGACAGCGAAAACGTCACCCCAGCCACCCTGGACAACCCGGATCTGATCGACGTGGTCTACGCCGGTGCCATGGGTGAGTTCACCACGGCCTATGCCGGGAGTGGGGGCGACGCATATCTATCATCTGTGGCAGTATTCACGGATGAACTCTTCTCCACCGGAACCTTCAGCACCAGGACCGCGACGGACCGTCGGAACCAGTTCGTTCCCGATGACGGAAACCTCACCGATGGTGCGTATATCAACCTTCACCAGGCCAGACATGCCCTCAGAGACGGGTCAGCGCGTGTCGCGATATGGGAGGGCACCTCCCATGCCTATTTCCAGGAGATGAAGGCCCTGGAAGGATACACCATCCTCACTCTCGCTGAGGGCTACTGTTCTCCGATCCCCTTCTCGCAGTTGGAAACCGACGGAACCTTCACGTTCGGAACCCCGATTTCCCTCGATGCCGCCTTCGACATGGCCATCGAGAGGTTCACGGCAGCGGGAAGCTCCAACCTGACGGCCATGGGCAAAGCGCGTGCCCTTTTGGGTAAGGGTGATTTTTCGGGAGCTGGTGCAGCCGCCGCCGGCGTGCCAACCACCTATGTCTACAACATCATCCACTCGGTGAACGGCGACAGGAACGCCCTCTACTCCCTGCAGGGGAACGGCCGGTATTCTCTATCGGACGTCGAGGGTGGGACGGGCCTGCCCTTCCGGTCTGCCATGGACCCCCGGGTGCCTTGGTATCAGGATCCGGGCCAGACACAGGGGTTCGACGAGGCATTCGACCTCTATAAGTCGAAGCGCCACTATGCCTTCGACGCGCCGCTGCCCATGGCGTCGGGTGTCGAAGCCCGGCTGATCCAGGCCGAGGCTGCTCTGGCTGCCGGTGACGGCCCAGGGATGATCGGGTATCTGAATGACCTCAGGGCCGATTGGTATAACCTGATGGTCGGCATGTTCCCCGCTGCGGAGCTGGACGCGGGTGCAACCCTCGCTCCCCTCACCGATCCGGGCACTGCGGACGCCCGGAGAGACCTCCTCTTCTACGAGAAGGCGTTCTGGCTTTTCGGCACCGGCCATCGCCTCGGAGACATGCGCCGTATGGTCCGTCAGTACGGTGTGAATCAAGCCTCGATCTTCCCGAGTGGCGCATACCACAAGGGCGGGGACCACGGGGCCGACGTCGTGTTCCCGCTGGACTTCGACGAGGAAGGAAATAACCCCAACTATCAGCACAGCATGTGTGACGTGTTGAGCGCCGGATAGTACAGGGCGCAAAGCAGGACAAAAAAAGCCGGGGGGGCGGATGGTTCGCCCCCCCGGTTCTTTTTTCCCACTCTTTTCTCCGGTAACCAGACCTAGAGCATCCCTTTTCCAGCCTCGGTGATCTTGAACAGGCCCCCGTCCTCTTCAATCAGGTCGGCCCCGGACAGCTCCCGGAGACTCCCCCTCACCCGAAAAATGGGGTGACTGAGAAGGGAGGCCACGTCCTGAGGGGACATGGGTTGTTCGGCCAGGGCTTTCAGCAGTTCCTCGCCGGTCGGCGTAAGGCTTCCGTCTCCGTCAATGCATGCCATAGCGCTCTCCTAGAGGTCCTTCTTGCAGAAGTACCAGTCCTTGCACCCCTCGCCCTCTTCCGCCACGCGCTGGTCTGCCGCCTCAGCTGACTTTGGCGGAGGCAGGATGACCTGCTGGCCGGGCTCCCAGTTTGCCGGGGTAGCGACCGTGTGCTCATCCGTGATCTGGAGAGCTTTCACCACCCTGAGGATCTCCTGCATGTTCCGGCCGGTGGTAAGGGGGTAGTAGATGATGGCCCGAACGACCTGCTTGTCATCGATGATAAAGACAGCTCTGGAAGTCTCGGTCTTACTCTCACCAGGGTTGATCATCCCGTAGAGGGTAGCCACTTCCTTGTTCAGGTCAGCGATGACCGGGAACGTGATCTCGGTCCCCAATTTCTCCTTCACATTCCGGACCCAGGCGATGTGGGAATAAACACTGTCCACACTAAGCCCCATGAGTTCGCAGTTCAGCTCTCTGAGCTCGGGGTGGATCTCCGCAAAAGCGATGAACTCGGTAGTGCAGACCGGGGTGAAATCCGCCGGGTGGGAGAACAGAATGAGCCAGGATCCACGAAAGTCTTCCAGCTTCAGAGTCCCGAATGTGGTATCTGCGGTAAACTGAGGGGCCGGATCTCCAATACGAGGAAGGCTGGTTGTGGCCGGAGCTAGGGGAGTGACTGCAGGGTCCATGAATTTCCTCCGATTTCAAAAAGGGGTCATACTTCCGGAATGATTCCGATTCTCAAAACAAGATTGAATTAATCTATCATCTTCCCACCGCTCCTGCAGGGACGGAATCCCTTGCTTCCGCTAAGGGATTCGGGCCTCGCCGGACGACGGTTTGGGCCATAGCTTCGACACGGAAGAGACCACCGAGTTCCATAAAAATGAAGGGAGAGGGTTCCATGGCACTGACCGCTTTGAACCCGGCCACCGGAGAGACCATCGCTGAGTATCCTGAAACCACCCCCGCCCAGGTCCAGGATGCCATCCGAACATCCCACGAGCTCCACATGGATTGGAAGAGGACTCCCTTTCCACATCGGGCCAAACTCATGGCCAGGGCCGCGGACATCCTTCGGGCCCGGTCACGTGAATTCGGCGAACTCATGACGCTGGAAATGGGAAAACCGGTCATGGGAGGTGTGGCGGAAGCCGAGAAGTGTGCGTGGGTTTGCGACTATTATGCCCAGGAGGCCGAGAGGATCCTGGCGGACCAGGACGTGGAAGCCGATGCATCCCGGAGCTTCGTGACCTTTCAACCCATCGGCGTGGTCCTGGCCGTGATGCCCTGGAATTTCCCTTTTTGGCAGGTTTTCCGGTTCGCCGCCCCCAATCTCATGGCCGGGAATGGCGGTCTCTTGAAACATGCCTCCAATGTCCCGGGATGTGCTCTCGCCATCGAGGAGGTTTTCAGGGACGCCGGTTTTCCCGACGGCCTTTTTAAGTCTCTTCTAATCCCTGGGAGCAGAGTGGCCAGTGTCATCGAGGACCCTCTGGTCCGGGCCGTGACCCTTACCGGGAGCACTCCGGCGGGCCAGGCCGTGGCAGCCAAAGCCGGGGAGGTTCTAAAGAAGACCGTCCTGGAGCTGGGTGGCAGCGATCCATATGTCATTCTCGAGGACGCAGACCTCGACAAGGCCGCATCAGTCTGTGCTACGGCCCGCCTCATCAATTCAGGGCAGAGCTGCATCGCCGCGAAACGGTTCATCGTGGTGGATGCGGTTCGGGAGGAATTTGAGGAGCGTTTTGTCGCCGCCATGGCTGGGACGAAGATGGGTGACCCTATGGAAGAGGATACGGTGGTGGGCCCCCAAGCACGGGAGGACCTCAGGGACGAGCTTCACGACCAGGTTGTCCGGAGCATAGAGGCGGGAGCCCGCTGTGTCCTGGGAGGGAAGATCCCGGAAGGCCCCGGGGCTTATTATCCCCCTACCGTGCTCACCGACGTGGCGCCCGGCATGCCGGCATACGTGGAGGAACTCTTCGGGCCGGTGGCTTCCGTGATCCCCGTCCGTGACGAAGCCGAAGCTCTTCGGGTGGCCAACGATTCCTGTTTCGGCCTCGGGGCCGCGGTGTTCACCAGAGATGAGGAAAAGGGAACTCGAATCGCCCGGGAGGAGCTGGAGGCCGGCGCCTGTTTCGTGAACGCCTTCGTCCGGTCCGACCCCCGCCTTCCCTTTGGAGGGGTGAAGGAAAGCGGCTACGGGCGTGAACTCTCCCCCTTCGGGATTCTCGAGTTCGTGAATATCAAAACCGTCTGGGTGGCCTGAGGCTCCCCGGCGGCTCCTAGCCCTTGGGGCCCCTCCGGGTCCAGATGAGGATCACTCCGCATCGGGAACGGGAGTCCAGGTACTGCCCCGGGGTGGACGCCGGGCCAGGGTAGATCTCGATTGCCTGGATGTGCATCGGGTGAACGAGGTTCACGGCTTCGGCTGCGAAGGTTCCCTCGTCCGCAGTCCCCCAGTTCAATACATCCGGGTCCGCAACCCACGGAATTTGGTCCTTTAGACCGGAAACCCCCGAACCGTGAGTAACCCTCACGTCATCGATGTAAACCACGGGTGCACACATGGAGCGACCCATGTAGATCTGCCTTCCGTCGTTCATGACTGTGACCCGGGTCCCCTGGAGCAGCTGGGTCGTACTTATCGGGTTCCGGTCGGCGATCTGCTTCTGGAGGATGAACTCTCCCCCACCTATCTCCATTCTCTTTTCCAGCTCCTCCATTCCGGGGAGGGCGTAGGTCATCTCCCGCCTGGTAGCCGTGACGGTGATGGGGTCCAGGGCGATAACCTGGGTGGCCATGTTGATCTGAACCGTGACAGCCTGAGAACTGCCCACCGCGACGGAGCCGAAGGTGTCCGCATACCCGATTCGATTCGCCCGAAGATGAAGGGTGTCCGGTGAGACGGAGGCGAAGGAGAACTCTCCACCCTGGTCGGAGATGGCCTGCCGATTTGAGTCCACCATGGAGATGGTCACTCCCTCCAGGGCCTCATCGGTTTCGGCGTCGATGACCTTACCGGTCAGACTGCCCGGCTCGTGCCCTTCCCCACCGAAACCGAGGTGCAGGGTAAGGGACGTCGTCCCTCCGGGCCCCACAGACACTCGAGTCAGATCCCCACCTATCTGGTCGAAGAAGCCTTCGATGGAATAGGACCCAACTGGGACATTGCAGAACTCGAATCGACCCCCCGGCGTGCTCCGGGTCACCTGGACCAGGGCGCCGGGGGCCTCGAAGGCCGGAATGAGCCGGATGTCCACAAATCCAAGGGGCACATGAGTTGCCGCCTCCCTGACCACGCCTATGATGCTCCCCGTCCCTGTTGGGGGCTCGGGGCACCCTCGGCCGGAACTCCGGGCCTGACCCTCGGCCCCGCCCGCAAAAACGGAAACGGCCAAAACACCAACCAGAAATCCCCAGCTACGCAAAGCCTACCTCCTGTTTGCAACCCATTGAAGACTCCAGGGTCGATTCTCCAGCTCCCGGCTTTCTTCCTCTACGGCACATACGACCAAGGGACCCTCGGCCTTACCTCAGGTTCCTTCCTGCCACCCCGTCCAACCCGGCCCCCGAACCACTCGCCCCGGGGTCGCCCCGGTGTGTTCTCCGTCTTTCACAACATGGACCCCGTTGACGAATACGTGCTGCACGCCTGTTGCATACTGATGGGGTTCCTGGAAGGTGGCGTTATCGGCGACCGTTGCGGGATCGAACAACACCAGGTCAGCAAAGTACCCCGGCTCCAGCCGCCCTCTCTCGCGAATCCCCAGGTTTTCCGCCGGGAGGGCCGAAAGTCTTCTGACCGCCTCCCCCAGGGTGATGACCGCCTCTTCCCGGACATACTTCCCCAACAACCTGGCAAACGAACCGTAGGCCCGGGGATGGGGGTTGGACTGGAGAAAGACCCCTTCAGGAGCCGGGGCCCCGGCATCCGAGCAGAAGCTCACCCAAGGCAGAGAGATCTTCTTCTCCACGTTCTCCTCTGACATGATGAAATAGACGGTCCCGACCCGGCTTTCATCCAGGCCCACCAGGTCCATCGCGGTGGTCGCAGGATCCGTCCCTCTCATCTCCGATACCTCTGCCAGAGTCTTTCCCGTGAGGTACTTGAGAGAATCCTGCTTGAATCCCACCAGGAGAACATTCTCCGCACTCCCCGCCGCCAGCATCAGGTTTTCCCACTCATCGGTGGGCGTCACCATTTCCCGGGCGATGCGGGGACGGAGCTCAGGATCCTTCAGGCGGGCGTACCATGCTTCCGGTCCGCCCTCCTGGGCCCAGGGGGGCATGGCCGCATCCAAGCCGGTGGCTCCGGCGGTATACGTATACATGTCCGCGGTGATCCGCATGCCCCCGGCCCGGGCTTCTTCCACCCGGCGAATCAACTCGTCCATCTTCGGCCAATTCTCCTCGCCGGCCGCCTTGAGGTGATAGATCTCCGCCGGGACATCAGCCGCCCGGGCGATGGTCATGAACTCCTCGAACGCCTCGAGGAGTTGATTCCCCTCACTCCGAAGATGGGAGATGTAGATACCACCATATTCCCCGGAAGCCTCCGCAAGGGCGATGAGCTCCGGTGTGTCGGCGTAGGCGCCGGGGGCGTAGATGAGAGCTGAGGAAACGCCCAGGGCCCCCTCACTCATGGCCTCCCGCACCAACCCCTGCATTTGCACCAGCTCGTCAGGATTCGGCTCCCGATCCTCGAAGCCGAGGACATTTACTCTTGCCGTGGCAGCTCCCACGAAGGAAGCCACGTTGGGAGAAATCCCTCGTCCGACCAGATACTCCAGATACTCTCCCAGGGTGTTCCACTCGATGGGGTATTTGATATCCCCCTGCTGACTCTCGGCCCAAGCCTTTAGAGAGTCCGGGATCGGCCCCATGGAGTTTCCTTCCCCCATGACCTCCAGCGTTACCCCCTGGAGGATGTCACTCATGGCCCGACCATCCTCGATGATGGTCTCGGTAGCCCAGCTCATGAGGTTGATGAAACCCGGAGACACAGCCAGGCCGGAAGCGTCGATTTCGGTGGCGCCCGTGAAGTCCGAAAGATCACCCACGGCGGCGATGGCATCCCCTGACACCGCCACATCAGCCACCTGGCCGGGGCCCCCACTCCCGTCGAAGACCGTCCCTCCTCGGATGAGGAGATCGTAGTCCGGCCCGGAGGAACAGCCGGATCCCACTAGAGCCAGAAACGTCCAGGATATAAGCACGGAAAAGACTTTCCTGACCGGATGGTGAACGGGCATGGCGATAGCTCCAAAATTGGGGGACTGATTCGGTATTCGGGGTAGGCCCCGGATTTGTTCAGCCGAGAGTTCTGGGATCCTGTCCGAGCAAAGGGGCGAGCCGCATCACTGGGGCAGGTCCCTAGCTCTTTGGCTCTGGTCGGCCTCGGAATTCGAGCCATGCCTGGTAGGCCTGCTCACACACGGCGCAGTCCCGGTCCAGCTCGAAACAGGGGACGCCGTCTGCCTGAGCCTCTCCGCACGGCACACCAAGGCCTTTTTCCTGAGCCCAGCTCTCGATCCATTCCTGGAAGAGAGGGTCGCGGGGTTTTTCCATGGGTCCTCCATTGAGACGATCCGATGGTAATAGTAAGGACCGGCTGGGAATCCTGCACTTCCCCCGTGACACTCAGGGATTCTATGCCCACATTGCCGGGACATTCCGGTTCTCGGCGCCGCCGGCCCCCGTTCCAGATGCTTCCTGCTCAAGGTCCGGGTCCAGGCCCACTGTTCAGGCCCCGAGATCCGGCAACCCCGTTTCAGAATGGAGAGACTCCATGGCCAAATCCCGCCTGGTTCCCGTGTTCGACGGCCACAACGACACCCTTCTTCACCTGGCCTTGAAGTCTCCGGGAACGGAAGAGGAATTTTTCACCGGCCGGGAGGGCCATATCGATCTTCCGAAGGCCCAGGCGGGCGGATTGGCCGGCGGGCTTTTCGCCATGTTCACCCCGTCCAAAAAGTGGGCGAAGGAGATCCGATGGCGGGAGGTGGGCCCCAAGGGGCCGAAGGAGAGTAAGGGGTGGGACGTGCCCATCGCCGAAAGAGTGCCTCAAACCACCGCCCTGAACGCTGTCATGGCCATGATGGCTTCCCTACTCCGGGTAGAGAAGCTCTCCAAGGGTAAGGTCAAAGTCGTGAAGACCCACCGGCAGCTCACCTCGGCAATGGACCGGGGAGTTCTGGCTGCGGTCATGCACATCGAAGGAGTCGAGGCGATCAAGAAGGACCTGGATGCCCTTGGGGTACTCTACGAAACCGGCCTTCGCTCTCTGGGACCGGTATGGAGCCGACCCAACGCTTTCGGCCATGGGGTCCCGTTCAACTTCCCCGACTCCTCGGACATCGGGCCAGGCCTGACCTCCGCAGGGAAGGATCTGGTGAGGCTCTGCAATGACCTGGGGATTCTCGTGGATCTCTCTCATTTGAACGAAAAGGGATTCTGGGATGTGGTGGACCTTTCCAACGCCCCCATCGTTGCCTCCCACTCAGGCGTATGGAAACTGTGCCGGTCACCCAGAAACCTCACGGATGACCAGCTCCTGGCCATCGGGGAATCCGGGGGGATCGTCGGGGTGAATTTCGCCCGGGCTTTCCTGAGAAAGGATGGTCGCGACCGGCGAACGACGGTCCATGAGATCGCAAAGCACGTGGAATACATCGCCGAAAAGATCGGGATCGACCATGTGGGCTTCGGTTCCGACTTCGACGGGACTCAGATACCCCAGGACATGAAGGACGCCGCGGGCCTCCCCCTCCTGATCGACGCCTTGAAGGAAAGGGGCATAAAAGGAGCGAAGCTGAACAAGGTCGCCCACGGAAACTGGCTGCGGGTTCTGAAGGAGACCTGGCGCTAGAGGTTGAAGCAGACCGTCTTGGGCTCGGTCATCTCCTGGAGGGCGAAGCGGATGCCCTCCCGGCCCAAGCCCGAACTCTTGATGCCACCGAAGGGCATGGCATCCATCCGGTAGTCCGTCGAATCGTTCACAATCACGGCCCCGGCCTCCAAACCCTCCACCGCGGCGAAGGCAGAGGCCAGGGAGGTGGTAAAAACAGCTGCCTGGAGTCCGAAGTCCACGGCGTTGGACCGCCGGATGCCCTCTTCCAGATCTTTGATGGGATAAAGGCTCACCACTGGGCCGAAGATCTCCTCGCAATCCACCTTCATGCCCTCGGCAACTCCCGTCAGCACAGTAGGCCAGTAGACGGCCCCTTCCCTCCTATGCCCGCACTCCAGGGTGGCCCCGGCCGCCAAAGCCTCCTCCACCCAGCCCTCCACCCGCCGGGCCTCCCCCTCCGTGATAAGGGGGCCCATGTCACAGTCTTCATCCAGCTTCGGGCCCACCTTGTAGGTCCCGGTCCGTTTGACGAAGGCCTCACGGAAAGGCTCGAAGACATCCTCCTGCACATAGATCCGTTGGACGCCGATACAGTTTTGCCCTGCAGCCCAGAATGCACCGGACACACAACTCTCAACCGCATTGGGAAGGTCGCAGTCATCCAAGACCACCACCGGACTGTTGGACCCCAGCTCCATTCCGATCTTCTTCAGACCCGCGGCCCGGGTGACCTGTAGGCCTGCCTCCACCCCCCCGGTGAAGGAAACCATCCTCACCCTGGGGTCCGATACCATGGCAGCCCCAACTTCTCTGCCGGGGCCTGTCACCACGTTGAGAACCTTTGGCGGGAGACCCGCTTCCAGGAATAGCTCAGCAAGCTTCAGGGCTGAAAGGGGCGTGACCGTTGCGGGCTTGAGAACCACACCGTTCCCCCCGGCGATGGCCGGGCCAACCTTGTGGGCCACCAGATTCAGAGGGTCATTGAAGGGGGTGATGGCAGCGATGACCCCGATGGGAATACGATAAAAGTACCCCCTCCGGTTTTCCGATCCCTTCTGTTGATCGAAGGAAATCGTCTCGCCCAGAATCCTCGTGGCCTCTTCTCCGGATACCCGGAGGGTCTGAGTGCAGCGATACGCCTCCTTCCGGGCCTCCGCGATGGTCTTGGATCCCTCTTTGGCGATAATGACGGCAAACTCTTCCTGGCGTTCTTCCAGGAGTTCAGCGGTCCGACGAAGAATGCGCGCCCGCTCCCCGCTGGAGAGTCTCCGATTGATCTCATATCCCTCCCCGGCCGCTGCTATCGCCCTGTCCACGTAAGCCGCGGTGCCCTTCGGGACCACATCCACCACTTCGGATGTAAACGGATCGATGACCTCAATTACCTCATCGGCACCTACCCATTCGCCGTCAATGAGCATCTGCATAATAAAGGGCTCCCTATAGCGGAATTTTGGCTTCACCCAAAACCGGGTCGTTCATTCCTGGACCGGAAGAATGCGGGGACAAGGCCCTGACGGCTAGATTGACCGGCCACAAAGATGAGGACCAGATTGATCCAGGTCGGATTCAGCAAAGCCGGAACCGGTGAACAGGGGCCCGGGCCCACGGTCCCAGACACTTCCGAACTGGGCCGGGACATGGATGGAGGTGACCATTGAAGGCCACGAAGGCTCAGATTAGAGCATTAAAACGCCGGGATCCGGTTCTCGGCCGCGCCATGAAAGGGCTCCTCCCCTTTCCGGATCTCCCGGTGGCGCCGCAGCTCCCCTACTTTCACGCCCTCGCCAGATCCATCATCTACCAACAATTGGCGACAGGGGCGGCTCGTACCATTCACGGTCGGGTCAAGAACCTCAGCCCCAGCCCAAGGCGATTTCCGACAACCACTGAACTCCTTGCCATTCCCGAGGATCGCTTGAGGGAGGCAGGCCTCTCCCGAAGCAAGCTCCGGGCGATCAGGGATCTGGCTGACAGGGTCGAGGCCGGAACCCTGAACCTTCGATATCTGTCCCGTTTGTCCGACGAGGAGGTCGTGGAGCAGTTGACGGCAGTATGGGGCATCGGCGTTTGGACCGCCCAGATGTTTCTTCTCTTTCACCTGGGCCGGTTGGACATCTTTGCTCCCGGGGATCTGGGCCTTCAGGAGGGAATCCGAATGCTGGACGGATTGGAGGAACGCCCGACGCCCGCCGAGTGCCAGAAAAGGGCAAAAACCTGGGCCCCGTTGAGGAGCGTCGCGTCCTGGTTTCTCTGGCGATTGAAAGATGGGGAGGTGTGAACCGTCCTTTTGCCGCCGGCATCGACCTCCACGGGACCCTCCT
>CAYOVN010000015.1:23767-37379 GCA_964407425.1 uncultured Gemmatimonadaceae bacterium | reverse complement strand
GCCACCGAGTCGACGATAACGTCCTCGGCATCGCGAATGTACTCCCAGAACTCGGCTCGGTAGCGGTCGATGAATACGGTACCTGTGCCGTTCTGGAGATGCACCAACGGGACGGTTGGATCCTCCAACGACGCAGTGAGGGCCGGGTCCGTGAACTTGAACTCGTACCGGTACTTGGCGGAGAGGTTGATGAACCCCAGGTCGCAACCCCATAGGGCCAACCCGAAAGCCCCGGCAAAGGCGACAAGTACCATCTGCCGTTTGCGTCTCATGGCCAGGCCCGCTAGCAGGAGAAGGCACGCACCGCCGAGGGCTGCTGTGTTCCCGGATTCTGCATCCCCATATACGGGGGGATCTATGTCAAAAGTAGCATTGAGCATTAGCGTATCCCCCGCAAGGAAGGCATACGAGAGGGCCGTGGCTTTTGCCTCCGCCAGGTCGGCCCCGAATTCCGCCGTTGGCACCCAGATATAAAGATTGGGGGCGTCGGGGTCCGGCGCTCGCTTCCAAATCCCGCCTTGTGTCAGCATTAGGAAGATCAGCTGGGCATCCGACGCCACATCGATGGTCACGGTGTCGGCCTGGGAGCCCCGGTTATACGTGATGGCATCGTTCAAAACCTCGGTCCTTGCTAGATACCAATCGCCCTCAGCGTAGCCCAGGTCAGTCTGGAAGACGGTGCTCCAGGATTGCGTGTAGGGGGCCGGGGCAGCGGTGTTGATCAAGTAGAGCCCGTACTCTCGTCCCAGGTTGAGGTCGGCACCCTCGATGACCAGGCTGTCGGCGACCCCACCCTGTTCCTCCCACTTCCCTGACTCGTCTTTCCGGAAAGGAAGGAGTCGGGTTCCGGCGGTATGAAGATCCGATGGGAGCCGCACTGTCAGCTTGGTACCCGTTCCGTAGCCTCCGGCCGTCGGTGTGAAGCGCATGAACTCTGCCCCAAACGGCCTGAGACCGAATGGGAGAGCATGTCGGGAAACTCCCGGTTCGAGGAATCCTTCTGACCCTCTTTGAGGGAGGCTATCGGGATCCAGGGAGTAGATTTCGCCCTTCATATACTTGGTCAGGAGGTCGGGCCACCAGATGGCCGGTGCCTCCGGGATAGCGCTGAGCACGGCATCGACGGCCGGCTTACCAGCCTTCACGTTATCGAAGATCTTTTTGACCTGGTCGTCTCCCCACCGATCCGCGACGTACTTGAAAAGCGGAGCCTTACCATACCCGTGCTTGGCTGTGAGGCCCGGGTGCAGCCCCATAAAGAAACCGTCTCGCCAGCCCTGGTAGATGCTGTTCGCAGGGACACCAAGGGCTTCTGGAGCCTTCTCCATGACCCAGGTGGACGCGCCCTCCTTCACCCAATGGGAGGCAACCTCCTGGTCCAGGGAAAAACCCTCGGTATAGCGGGCCTGGAGGAAGTGATAGAACTCATGGATCGCAATGCCCGGAATATCCGGCCGGGCAAACGCTTTGGTGTTGAATTTGAAATAGCCCTTGTTGACGTCCAAAGGCCATGGCACCCGCCGGGTAAAACCACCGAGCGCCGCCCCAATGGGATGCACTCGCACTTGCATGGGCCACTGGGTCCGGTGCGCCGAGGAGTAGTCCATTCCCTCCAGGGTGACCCGGGAATCCTCAATCAGCTTGGCGATGCGAGTCACCATAGGTGTGAGCTCGGCCCGGGGGGCGCCGAAAGAAACGATCACGAACTTCCCGCCCGGAACGGAGTCGCTCTTCACGCCGGTCACTCCGCTAATCAGGCCGTCGGCAAGCGAATCAAGAGCTGGCGTCGACGCCATCCAGCTTGGCCCGGGCCCAGGCGTCACTCCGCGCCCGCGCACCGGCATTGTGGCTACGAGGTACCCGGCCGAATCCGTGGCTTCCCGGAGGACGAGCCCCGGTTGCTCCTCATAGGTGTCTATGCTCGACTGGATCACGGGAACGCCCATGCCGATGAAGCTCTGCTCACGCAGGGGTGCCGTGGTCCGCAACCGCACCCGGACCTCTACCTCCCGGTCCTGGGGGAAACCCTGAAGTCGAAACACCCCTGTAGCGAGGTCGGAACCGAACTCCTCCATGGGGTCGCTTGACGAGAGGATCTGGATCTGGGTTGATGCCGACAACTGCCCGGCGGCAATGCTCAAACCCACATCGGGGGTCTCGATGGAGCCACCTGCCGCCCCGATGGTCCCCGTCGCCACCACGCCGGGGGGAAGGGGTTGGGTGACGCTGAATGTCGCCGAACCAGAACGCCCCTCGGAGGTGGCGGTGATCGTCGCCTCCCCCACACCCGCGGCGGTAACCAGCCCGGATTGGCTCACGGTCCCAACAGATTGGCTGGAGCTGGACCAGGTCACGGTACGGCCCGTCAGGATGCCGCCTGACGCGTCAAAAAGGGTGGCAGTGAACTTTTGAGTCCCGGAGACCTCCACCGTTCCCGTAAGAGGGGCAACGGTCACGGAGGCGACCGGCTTCTGCTGGGTGGGAGTGGGCTCGGTGGTACTTCCACTGTCCCCGCATGCCCAGACGGTGAGGGCGACGGTCAGGGTCAATAGGACGGGGGATATATACCAAGAACGGGTGAGGGACATTCTCTATATACCTCAGTGCCTCCCCTGCTGGCCGGCCCCCACCCGCGTTCTGGGAAAACCGACAACGCCGGAACCCAGCTTTTGGGCAGGATGGTGGGAACCGTTGCCGGGAGACACGCAGTTGTCAGTGGAACGGACGGGACCGCCTGTCTTCGGTCAGATCTTCGCCATCTCTGTCTGTTCGGCCACGGGTCCCCCTGGAAGAGGGACACTCGGCCCTGTCATACCTCAGTACCACTTAGAAAAGGTGAGTTATTTCAACCGGGCGAGCAAGCCTGCGGGAGAACCACGGTTTGGAGAGGATTTCGACAGGCTGAATAGGTGAGAAGGAAATCTGCAGGGGATCGTGCAATTAAGGGACTAGAGGGGTCAAAAACCCAGAAAAAGAGACCTGACCTTCTGCCGATCCCATTTCCCATTGGGATTCTCTGGAATGGAAGGAAAGACCTTCAACTCCCGGGGCCGTTTTCCCGGGGACAGATATTCTCGGGCCGCCTCATCCAGCTCCGCCAATAGCCCCGGTGATGCGGGCCCGGGTGGATGGAGCTGGGGGCGCATCAGGGTTCAGCGCTGTTTGGTCAAGCCCTGAAATCTCTCGCGTTGGGCTGGGAGAAAAGCTATCGTGGGTTGGCCGCCCCCTCTGCCCAGCAACCTCAAAGGTCCCCGTGACTGAGACCAATGGCTCCAATACTGGCTCGGCTTCTTCCTCGGGCCCGATCTCGGCCGTGAAAAAACGCCGGATAGCATCCTGGACTCTCTACGATTGGGCCAATTCGGCGTTCACGACCATCGTCGTGACCTTCATTTATTCAGCTTATTTTGCTGCGTCCTTCGCGGAGGACAAGGTAATAGGGGGGGCATATTGGGGGTATGCCGTAGCACTTAGCGCCGTCATCATCGCGCTCCTTTCACCGGTGGTCGGTGCCATGGCGGACAGAGGTGGGAGGCGCCGGTCTTTCCTGTTTATTTCCACCCTGGTTTGTGTCGCGGGAACGGCAGGACTGGCTTTTGTCTCCCCTTCGATGAACAATGCGGCCCTTATCGCTTTGACCGTGTTCGTTGTAGCCAATGTGGCCTTCGAGGTGGGGGGGGTCTTCTACAACTCTTTTCTTCCCGATGTGGCCCCTCCCGGAAAGATCGGTACCATCTCGGGGCTGGGTTGGGGGGTCGGCTATACGGCGGGGGTCGTGTCCATGGTGGTGGCCCTTTTCGCATTCGTGGGTTTCGGTGGCGACGCCTGGCTCGGCTTGAGTACCGAAGACGGTTGGAATGTCCGTGCCGTGAATCTGCTTGTGGCTGTTTGGTTCCTCGTTTTCTCCATTCCCATGTTCCTATTTGTAAAAGATGAGGGGGTTTCCAAAGGGGACATTTCGATCAAGGCGGCTTTTGAGGAGCTGGGAAGGACATTTGGTGAGTTGAGAACCTATCGCCACACCGTCCGACTCCTGATTGCCCGACTCTTCTACAACGATGGGCTGGTGACCATCTTTGCCATGGGTGGGATCTATGCCCAGGGCACTTTTGGTTTCACCATTCCGGATGTCATCGTGTTTGGGATTGTTCTGAACGTTGTTGCGGGCCTGGGTGCTTTCCTCTTCGGGTTTGTGGATGATCGCCTTGGAGGCAAGAAGACGGTAATGATCAGCCTCGTGGCCCTTTCCGTGGCCGCTCTGGTTGGGGTTTTCGCCCCGAGCCGCCAATGGTTTTGGGTGGCGGGGATAGGCATAGGCATGTTCGCTGGACCCAACCAGGCTGCCAGTCGGTCCCTTATGGCGCGATTTGTGCCGGATAAAAGAGAGGCCGAGTTTTTTGGCTTCTTTCAGTTTTCCGGGAAGATTACCGCGTTTTTTGGCCCCATTCTTTTTGGTTCGGTCTCCGCTCTGCTGGGGAACCAGCGACCGGCCGTGGCAATGGTCGTTTTGCTTCTCTTGATCGGTGGCCTGATCCTCAGGTCCGTGGATGAGGCTGAGGGAATCCGGGCCGCAGAAGAGGGTCCGGCCTGACGCCCCTCCGCAACTTCTACAAACTTCCCGGCATCCCATAACGTAGTTGAGTAAATGGGGTGCCGAGTTCTTTCCGGAGGGGTCCGGGGTTCACGGGTGCCCGATTCAGAGCAGCCACGAGAATCCGGAGCCTCGACATGCCCGACTTGCTCGGCGATTTCAGATACGCCCTTCGAACCCTGGGACGCTCTCCCCTCCATGCAGTTCTCACCGTCCTCATCCTGGGCGTAGGAATAGGGGCCGTTACCCTGATGTTCAGTGCCATCAACGCTTCTGTGTTGAGGCCCCTTCCTTACCCGGAACCTGACCAGCTGGTTTGGCTGTGGAAGGCCAGCGACCGGGTGCCGCAGAACTCGGTTTCCTACGACGACTTCAGAGATTACCGCCAGGGTGTGGATGCCTTTCAGGAGCTTGCTGCGACTCAACTCTTCAATCCTCGACCATTGGTATCAGGGGAAGGAGAGAGCGAAAGAGTCGGGGCCAATCTGGTGACCCCGAACTTCTTCGCTGTGTTGGGGGTCGCACCGATTCAAGGGCGCACCTTCCGGTGGGAAGAGGCCGTTCTGGGCGGGCCGGAGGTAACGGTTCTCAGCTATCCCTTCTGGCAATCCCGGTTTGGGGGAGATCCCGGAGTGATTGGTCGTACACTGGAGTTGGACGGCACCCCCACCGAGATCGTGGGCGTGATGCCCCAGGGGTTCGAGTTTCGACAGTCAGTGGAGCTCTGGCTGCCCACCCGAGAGGGATCCGGGGCAGCCCAGGGCAGGGGAAACAACAACTTCTTCATTGTTGGGCGCCTCAGGGGAGAGGTGTCTCTGGAACAGGCCCAAGCCCAGGTCGATGGTGTCGCATCGCAGATCCAGGCAGCCAATCCGGAGTTCGCTGACTGGTTCCATTGGATGCAGCCCCTTCACGACGTGTTCTTCGGGAATATGCGGAGCATCCTTTTCATCCTCTTCGGGATTGTGGTTCTGGTTCCCATCCTGGCTTGTGCTAACGTGGCGTCCCTCTCCTTGGCCAGAGCCACAAGTCGGAATGCCGAACTGGCCACACGTCTCGCCCTGGGGGCCTCCCGGGGCCGAGTCCTGCGACAGCTCCTGGTGGAAAGTCTGATCCTCGCTCTGTTGGGTGGTGCTTTGGGTTTGGCCCTGGCCCTGGGGGGTGGCGCTCTTCTCAGAAGCTTCGGGCCGGCTACTTTGCCTCGGTTGGAGGAGATCGGAATCGATGGGCCGGTCCTGGTGTTCGCCATTCTCGCGTCCCTCTTCACGGTTCCCCTCTTTGGAGTTCTACCCGCCCTCCGTGGCACCGACTTCGATCTTGCCAGAGCCCTGAGGTTCGGAGGAAGGGGGGGCAGTGACGGAAAGAGCCGATTACGCTCATTGATGGTCGTGGCACAGGTGGCACTCTCCATGACCCTTCTCATCGCCTCGGGCCTTTTGTTCAGGAGCTTCCAGAGCCTCCAGTCCCTGGACCCAGGGTTCCGCGTCGAGAGTCTCCTCACCGCCTCCCTCCAGCTTCCGGAATTTAAATACGAGGACCCTCAGGAATTCGGGACAGCATGGGAGGGGACCCTAGATCGGATCCGGGCCATCCCGGGTGTGGAGCGGGTGGCTACGGCCGACTGGCTTCCGGTGAACCCCGGCGGGGGACCGTGGAATTCTCTTTCTCGCCAGGATCGTCCACTGGAGGAGGGGGAACAGGGGACCCCTGCCACTCGAAAGTTCGTCTCGGTGGATTACTTCGAAACCCTGGGTGCTCCAATGGTGGCGGGCCGGACCTTCACAAGAGATGATACGCCGGACACGCCTCCGGTGATGGTTCTTTCCCAAGCCCTCTCCGATGTGCTCTTTGAAGGAGAGAATCCTCTCGGAAGAATGGTGATGCTATGGGGGAGTCCCTTTGAAGTGGTTGGAGTTTCCACTACCCTGGCCGAGTTGGGGCTGGGCGTGACAGGGCGTCCAACCTTCTTCATCCCCTCCAAGCAGATTCCTCAGGCCGGGATGCAACTGGTCGTCCGGACCGCGGGTGACGATCCGCTTTCCACGGTGGGGGTTCTTCGGCAGGCTCTGAATGAAATGGATCCGGACATCAGCCTTGCAGGATTTCAAACCATGGAGGCCCGCATCTCCGGGACCCTGACCCAGCCCCGGTTTCGCTCCACTCTTGTCGGAATCTTTGCCCTGGCGGGTCTCCTTCTTGCAGCTTTCGGGCTCTACGGCGTCCTGGCATTCCTGGTGACACGGAGGCAGCACGAAATCGGAATCCGCATGGCGGTGGGAGCCCGGTCCGGTGATGTGGTCGGATTGGTTCTTAAGCATGGGCTGGGCCTGGTGGGAATCGGGGTCATCCTGGGGATCATCGGTGGAGGGGTTTCCTCGGTGTTCCTTCAGAGTCTCTTGTTCGGGGTTTCCTTGTCTGATCCCCTCACACTGGGTGGGTCCACCTTCATCCTCTTTTCCGTGGCTGTGATTGCTTCTCTGTTGCCTGCCTGGAGGGCTGCGAAGGTCGATCCGCTGGAATCACTTCGGGCCGAATAGGGCGTTTCGGCCAATAGGGCTAGGAACTGACAGATCTGATGGGCTCCGTCACTGGTTGACGGAGCCCATTTTCTTCTCTAGTGTGCATATGCACGAAACGCGCTCTTAGGGACCCCTGTTCCTTCCATGAAGGAAGAGTTCATGAAAATCGGAATCATCATCTGTGATCGTTATCGTGAATGTGCAGGTGGAAAGTGCTTTAGGTCGGCCCGACAACGTGACGGTGGATTCGCTCGATATTCTGCCGACGAGCCGCTGGAAATCGTAGGGTACACGACTTGCGGTGGCTGCCCCGGCGGGAATATCGAATACACACCGGAGGAGATGATCAAGAACGGAGCCGAGGCCATTCATCTGGCCACCGGTCTGGTCGTGGGGTTTCCACCCTGCCCCTCAGTAGACTATTTCAAGGAGTTTATCGAGGCCCGGTACGGGGTGCCTGTGGTCGTGGGGACCCATCCGATACCGGAGCATTATGTCCAAGCCCATGAGAAGCTGGCGTCCAGGGAGAAGGTCCTGAATACGCTGAATCTCATGGCTACACCGGAGGTCCGAGAGGCCTACGAGTGATCTCCCAAGAGAGAATATGACCATGAAATCCCCTGATGAGGGACCTTGGAACATCGATACCGAATGCATTCACGCGGGCCCTGAGCCGGATCCCCTTTATGGATCGGTGTCCCCGCCCATTTATCAGACATCCACCTTTGTATTCCGGACCCCGGAGGAAGGCGCTGCCCGTTTTGCCGGGAAAGATCCCGGCTTTATCTACACCCGGATGGGGAACCCTACTACAGCCATGTTGGAGGCCACGGTGGCAGCCCTCGAGGAGGGTGAGTCCGCGCTGGCTACCTCCTCCGGTATGGCTGCTTCTTCCACTGTGTTCTTCGCCCTTCTCTCCGCCGGGGACCATATCGTCTGCAGTTCTTCGGTCTACGGACCCACCCGTGTTGTCCTGGAACGGGATTTCTCCCGGTTCGGCGTGGAAGCCACCATGGTGGACACCAGCGATCCCAAGCTTCTGGCGGCCGCTGTGACGGATCGGACCAAGGTCGTGTTTGTGGAATCGCCGGCCAACCCGACCCTGGCCATTACGGACCTGGAAAAAGCAGCGGAGATCGCCCATGCGGCCGGGGCACTCCTTGTCGTGGACAACACCTTCATGAGCCCGGTCCTCCAGAAGCCTTTCCGCTTCGGGGCCGACATCGTTCTCCACTCCGTCACCAAGTTTCTGAACGGACACACGGATGTTGTGGGGGGCGTGTTGGTATTCCGGGATGAAACCCTCATGAAGAGGGTCAGGGGAGTACTTCACTATCTGGGTGGAACGATGGACCCGCACCAGGCCTGGTTGGTTCTTCGCGGGATAAAGACACTGGCCATGCGGGTGAGGACTGCTCAGGAGAACGCCAAAACCCTGGCTCAGGTCCTCGCCGATCATCCGGCGGTGGAGTGGGTTCGTTACCCGGGGCTGCCGGGGCATAAACAGGCCGACTTGATTGCCCGTCAGATGGCTGGACCTGGCTCACTCATCTCCTTCGAGCTCAAGGGGGGAATCGAAGCGGGGAAGAAGGTCCTGGGCGGCGTCCGACTCCCGGCACTTGCTGTCTCCCTCGGGGGGGTGGAGAGCCTGATCCAACACCCCGCCTCCATGACCCATGCTGCCATGGGCCACCAGGACCGGCTGGACGCCGGGATTACCGATGGCCTAGTGAGGCTGGCCGTGGGTTGTGAGGATAAGGACGATTTGGTGGCTGATCTCACACAAGCTCTGGATGCGGCTGTCTGACGCGATGGGGGGAAGAGAACCCCCCATCAATCCAGGCGTTGAACCTGGCAGAGACTCGACTTGAAGGGTGGAAACCCGGAGATGGGGTCCAGTCCGCCATCGGGTATCAGGAGATTGACGTCGGCATCCGCCCAGCCGTGAGGAGCACTCACGACGCCGGGGGGCATGATCTCGGTGACCGAAGCTTTCAAGGTGATTTCCCCCAATGGGGAGGAGAGCCGGACTTCATCACCATCCGCAATGCCCCGGGCCGCTGCATCTGACGGGCCCATCTGGAGCCGTGGCTCCGGCTCCCGCCTCCTCAGGGTTTCGAGCTGGCGCCCCTGGGAATGGGTGTAGGTCCTGGTCCGGGCGCCGGTGGTCAGAACGAGAGGGTAGCTCTGGGCAAGATCCGGCCGGGAGATCGGGCTCCAGTAGGGCTCCTGATAAATCGGCAGGCCCTCGTGGCCGGCGTTTTTCAGTATCGTGGAGGCAAACTCGACCTTCCCGGTCGGAGTGCCAAATCCCTCCTCTAAATATCCATGTTCCTCGGGCTCCGTGACTTCAACGTGAAGGGGCTGCCCCGACGTTGGAAGATCCCCGAGGGCCAACCCGGTTCCAGAAAGTCGCGCCTCGAAACTCTCGTGGATGTCGCCACCCCAGAATTGGTCCCCGCTCCCGAGGGCCCTCGCCATCTCGAAAACCAGCTCCGTGTCACCCATGGCCTCGCCCAGGGGGGCCACCACGGCGGGTCGGTACTGGACTCTCCCATTTCCAGAAACGACGAGTGCATCACGCTCGAGGTGAGTTGCGGCCGGGAAGAAGACTGTAGCCAGGTCGGACGTCGGGGTGTCAAAGAAGTCGGAAACGGAGAAGAACTCCAAAGACTCGAGAGCTTTTTTCAAACGACCTGAGTTCGGCCACATCGATGCGTTTATACCGATGGAAAAAACCGCCTTGATCTCTCCGGAATCGATGGCTTCGGCAAGGCGCATCCCCTGGCCTTCACCGTACGTTTCCACGAACAAGGGGTGTTCGTCGGCACCCAGCGGTTTTCCCAACAAAGCCACTTCTTCCGGTGGGAGATCGATGCTGGCCTCTAAGAGCCGATGTCCCCAGGGCCGGTTTCCGCCCACAACATCGAGATTCCCGCAGATGGCGGACAGCAGGAGGATCGCCCGGTGCGATTGAAATCCATTGGAGTGATGGGTGGTGGAGGAGGCGGAGATGGTGATCTGGGCCGGCCGCGATGTCGAGTACAACCTTGCGGCCGCCACAACGTCCTCGGCTGAAACGTCGGTGATCTTGGCCGTCACATCTGAGGTGAAGGTTCTTACATAGTTCCGAAAGGGGTCCAGGCCGTGGGCGAATCGTTGGAGAAACTCCTTGTCCTCAAGCCCCTCCGCAAAAATCACGTGAGCCATCCCCAGAGCCAGAGCTCCATCGGTTCCGGGCCGGGGCTGAAGGTGTATTTCGGCGGCCTCCGCGATGGGGGTTCTTCGCGGGTCAACCACGATGGTGGGGACTTCGGATGCGTCACGGATGAAGGCTCGTCCCTCGTGGGGCAGCCGACTCTCTGTCGGATTTGAGGTCCAGAAAAGACGGCATTTGGTTTCGGCTGAGAGCTTTCGGGAAGGTCCCAGGAAGTATGCGAATTCCGGTCCGAGGGTCACGGCGGCAGCCACGAAACACGAACCGAAGCAACAACTCGACTCCGTCAGGTAGTGGGGAGAGCCGAAGCAATGAGCGAGGCGCTGCAGGTAGGGCCTGGCCTCTTTGGTGAAACCGGAGACGAAGGCAATCGATTGAGGTCCGTGCCGCTCCCTCAGATCGAGTAGCCTTTCAGCTGCGAAGGACACCGCGTCCGGCGTGGACATGGGCCTCCATGGGTCATGAGGGCTGGAACGGACTCCGGCGCGGACCCGGCGGAGGGTACTCTCCCGTTGCTCGAGCATGCCCTCGGCCCTGACACATTCGGGATGATCAATGGAGAGGATTTTACCTCCCTTAGTCACGACTGTGATGGGACAGTCGTCGGTGCACATGTAGCAAGTGGAGAAGGTAGTGATTTGGCTCATGACTGTGGTGTCGGGTCCAGGGTTGGGTCCGTGCGGCTGACCCCGGCCCTGGTGAACTCGAATCGGGTGCCGACGTGGCTTGGCTCCCAGGTTTCCGGAAACTCCGTGGCTATCCGGGCCTGGGCCCGGGCTCCGGTGCAATGGGCTGGAGCCAACAGGGCTATGTCCATCTTTCGTAGTTCATGAACGGTTTGGTCCATTCGAACCTCTGAAGCCG
The DNA here is from genome assembly GCA_964407425.1 of uncultured Gemmatimonadaceae bacterium. Lineage (GTDB taxonomy): Bacteria > Gemmatimonadota > Gemmatimonadetes > Longimicrobiales > Gaopeijiaceae > JABDNZ01. Next base: position 26,188 of record CAYOVN010000015.1, on the reverse strand, counting down.
CGATCAGATGGGTGCCGCCCAGGACTGCATGGATCAGGCGTCCCCCAGTCATTTCTTGTATGTATCGCAGGGTGTTCACGACTCCCGCATGGCAGCAGCCAAGCAGAACCACGGTACCCTCTGATGTGTCGAAAAACAGCGACTGATCGTCCTCGATGGGGTCCGGAGCGGAGCATGCCTCATCGAGATAGAAATCGCCGCCGGTATCTTCGTAGTCTGTCCGGCGGGGAACCCGCCCTGTAACACGAATTCCATCGGCGACGGGGGAAGGGCCCGTGGTCCAGGTCAGGGAAGAGGCCAGTTCTCTCAAGGTCGATTCGCCCAGGGGAGACGGGGCTCCGATCTCCCTGACGGACCCGTCCTTCTTCTGGGAGTATCGTGGTATCAGTGCTCCGGGATGCAAAAACACGGGGATCTTCCCGGCCCGCTCAAGAACCTCCATGAGTCCGCCGGTATGATCATAGTGGCCGTGGGATAGAACCACGGCATCGGTGGACCCCAGATCGATACCAAGGTGTTGGGCGTTGTGGACCAACACATCCGGTCCCGGACCGGTGTCGAACAACACACGCTTGGACCCCGTTTCGATCCAGAACGCCAACCCATGCTCACCTCGGATGTCGGGCCCAAAGGCCGTGTTTTCGACCAGCACTGTGACTTTGATTGAGTCGCTCATAGGGGTCCCCTCTTAAAGGGAGGAGATCATGGATTCAGGCATCCGCACGGCTACCACCCTGCCCCGGGCGGTAACGATCCCGTCGGCTGAGAGGGTCTCCTCGAGAACCACTTTCCGATCGGTGATCTTGACAATGGTACCTCTTACCTCCAACTCCGGCCCCAGCGGTGTGGGCTTCAAGAAATCCACCTGAAGGGAGGCCGTCACAAACCGAGGTGCTTCGCCGTCGCCAATCACCCGGCCTTCCCTGCGAAGAGCCGCCGCCGCCGCCCCCCCGGTTCCGTGGCAGTCTAGAAGAGACGCGATGAGTCCACCATACACATACCCTGGGATTGCTGTGTGGTGGGCTCTGGGTTGAAAGCGGGAGACGGTCACATCCCCTTCCCACACGGTCTTCAGCTGATGTCCGTCCTCATTCAATCGGCCACATCCGAAGCAATGAGCCACGTCTTCTGGATAGAAATCCTGCACTGCCGGGCCGGTATGGGACATGGATCCTCCAAGGGTGGTTTGGGCGACTCATAAGGTCCGCCCCACGGGGTTGACGAACTTCCTCGTCGGACATAATGTGCATATGCACAAAAGGAGTCAAGGAATTGCCCAGACCAAGAAAAGAACGCAAATGCCGGCACCATGCTGGGGATCGAGTTTTCAAGCCCCGAAGCATTCCTATGCCCGAGTTGGAAATCATGACGTTGGGGGAGGACGAGTTGGAAGCTCTTCGCCTCTGTGACGTCGAGGGTCTCCACCAGGCGGTGGCAGGCGAGCGGATGGGTGTTTCCCGTGGGACGGTGCAGAGGCTCCTGAAGACCGGCCGGGAAACCCTGGTACGGGCCGTAGCGGAAAACGCCGCCCTGGTTATCGGTTCAGAAGCGGCAAGCGTTCCGAACACAAAAACAAAAGGAAACGGATAGATGAAAATTTGTATCCCTACCATGGATGATCGGGGAAGAGAAGGTATGCCCTCGGATCATTTCGGCAGCGCCCCCTTCTTCACCTTCGTTGACACGGAAACGGGCGAGTACGAGCCCGTTCGCAACGGCGGTGCGAGTCACGTCCACGGTTCTTGCCAGCCGTTGAAGTTCCTGGGAAGCCGACCGGTGGACGCGATAGTCGTTCGAGGTCTTGGACGGCGGGCATTCGCTCGTCTGACCGACGCCGGAGTGCAGGTGTTTGTCACTCTAGAAAAAAACGCTGAAGACACCATCGCCGCCCTGGAGGACGGGCGGCTGCAACCCCTTTCCTCCGAACAAGCCTGCCACGGCCATGACGGCGGTGGGCGTGGGCACGGCCCCGGAGCACACCGGAGCTGATAAGGCGTTGGTGACTTGGGAACCGGCTTCGTCTCCCTTCCTGTCTTGAGTCACTGGCGCCGACCGCCGGCACGTTGCTTCTCTTTGAGTAGGCAACGTGTCGGTGGTCCTCTTTATTCCCTCACCGACTCTCGTCTTTCCCTGACAAAGTCTGAGATGTTGTTCCCGTATGAGGCGTAGTCCACCCGAATCCCCTCACCTGGGCTGATATCCCTCAGGGCTACCAGATCCAGCGCCTCCAACCAGGCGTTGGGGTCACATGAGTGATTGACGGGGCGCCATTCTTCGGTGTCCTCCGGCCAGGTGACCCAGACCTGATCCGTCAGGGGCCAAGCATGGGTCTGAAACCATCCCCGTTCCCTGTCACTCCAGTTCTCCTCGATCCAGTCCCGGGTCACGAGAGTGTGTGGAGCCCCCTGGAATTCCATGATG
>CAYOVN010000015.1:6898-23667 GCA_964407425.1 uncultured Gemmatimonadaceae bacterium | reverse complement strand
CGGCGTTTATGGCGGGCCATTGCGGCTCGGATGAGGACGTCGGTGAAACCCTGATGCCCGGCTGACGTCTTCCTCGGACTTTGCCAGAACGTACTCCGGGTATCCGATGCCCCACGCCGCGCAAACCCTCTTCATGGCCTCCCGGCTGGGTTCGTAGAACTCGGAAGTGGCCCCCGTGAAGGGAACGTTCAGCTGTTCAAGGGTCTGGACGACTTCTAATCCGGGGCTCTCTTTATCCCATGCTCCGGCGCAGAGATTGAAGAACAGGTCGATCCCCCTCCGGGAGAGTTGGTTGAGTCTGGCTACCGACGTTTCTTTGGCAAGGCCCTCAACGGTCCACTTGTGAGCCCTCAGGAAGGGAGTGGGGTCCACGCTCCAATCATCGACCGGCGCCTCCCATGCAGGGTAGTCGCAGACGTCGTCCAGAACGAGGAGGTTATCCCTCCAGGGAAAGGGCCTGGGTCGGTTCCACAGAGGCCGCCGATCTGGCTGGCAGGTAGCTGGCCAGGACGGCGACGCCAACCAGGAGGCCGGCCGCCGACAGGGCGATTCCGTAACCCACTTCCGCATCGAACAAACTCAGGGCGCTCAGGACTCCCCGGTGGATCAAGAAAGCCAACGGGATCCCAAGGAGCAGGCCCACCCCGGAGAGGAAGATGCCTCTCCTTGTGACATCTCCAACGAGTTGGCCGCTTCTCGCTCCCATTGCCAATCGAATCCCCATCTCTCTCCGCTCCTGAAGGACCGAATGAGCCATCACTCCGTAGATTCCGATGGCCGAGAGGAACATGGCCAGGAGTCCCAAGCCTCCTACGAATAGGACCAGGAAAGCCATGGCTGCGACCTCATAGTCGATGTGTTCCTCCATGCTCCTGAGGAGGGTGACGGGCTGGTCTGGGTCGATGCCTTTGATCACCGCCCGGACTTGTGCGGCCAGATCCGAGGGGGTTCCGCCGGTCCGAATGGCTACGGCAGGGTCCCCTATGGGCACCTGTGCGAGGGGGAGATAGACGCCCGGCTCGACGATTCCGTTGAGGGGAATCCGGCTCTGCTTGATGTCCCCGATGACCCCCACAACCTCCCGGTATTCACCCAGAATCTCGATGCGTTTTCCTATCACTCCTTCTCCCTCGAAGTGGCGTTGGGCGAATTCCTGATTCACCACCGCGACAAGGGTGGCCCCGCTCCGGTCCCCTTCCTCGATGAGTCTGCCGGAGATGTGGGGGATTTCCAGGGTCCGGAAATAGTCGGGGTTCACGCTCTGCGCACTGGCGTAGGGGCGTTCGGCCACCTCCTCAATCTCTCGCCCCTCGATCTGGAAGCGGGCGTTGCTGTTATCCCGCCCCCTGGGGAGAGCTGACATTACCGCGACACCCTCTACTCCTGATGTCGCATCCAGGCTTCTGATCAACTCCTCTTCGAAAGCGAGTCGATCGAAGTCCTCTGCATATTTGTATTCCGGAAGGGTGAGCTGGAAGGTGAGGAGTCCATCAGTCCTGAATCCGCTGTCTGAGAACACCAGGGCATTCATGACCTGCCGCAGTTCCCCAGCTCCTGTCAACAGGGCCAAGGCTACGGCGATTTGAGTGATGATGAACCCGTTTCTCAGTCGCTTTCTTCCTCGGCTGGCGGTACCGCCCCGGCTTCCGTCCCCCAAGGCGTCCTTCAGGTTACCCCGGACGGCGTGGAAGGCAGGGGCTAGACCGAATAGGATTCCGGCTCCCACGGCGATTCCTACTGTGATGGCGAGGGTGGGAATGTCCAATGTGGGGAGGAGAGCCCGGGGGAGATCGGCGGGCATGGCGGCTCTCAATCCCTGGATTACATATACCGCCAAGAGGACTCCGGCTCCTCCTCCCATCAGGCCGAGCATCACACTTTCAGTGAGGAGCTGCCGAACGATCCGAGTTTTGCCGGCCCCGATGGCTGTCCGAACCGCCATCTCCTTCATCCTGGATTCCGCCCTGCTCAACATGAGGTTGGCGACGTTGGCGCAGGCGATGGCGACTCCGAAAAGGGACACGGCGATCAAGAGGAGAACCAGCTTGGCATCTGTGGGTCCGGGGAACCATTGGCGGGCAGGTTGAACAAGGACTCCCCACCCCCGGTTGTCTTCTGGAAATTCCGTCTCCAGCCGGCTTACGATCCCGGTGACTTCCGACCTGGCTTGTTCCACCGTGGCCCCAGGACGGAGTCTCCCAAAGATCAACCAATTCTTTGCGCTCCGGTTCTCCTCCCCCTGAAGATCGGTGACTTGAAACACCTCTATCGTGCCCGGGAACATCTCGAAGTCCTCAGGCATCACTCCGATGACCGTGTGGGGGGTCCCATCCAGGGTGAGGGTTTCACCCAGGACTTGCCCCTCATCTTCGAAATGCCTCTGCCAATACCGGTGGGTGATGACCACCACCTCGCCGATTCCGGGCGCGCCCTCCTCCGGCCTGAAGGCTCGGCCCTGAGCGGGTTGGAGTTGGAGCACGTCAAAAAGGTTGGGAGTCCCGATGGCGACCTGAACCTCTTCGGGTTGGTCCACGCCGGTCACGTTGGCGGTTTCAAAAGTCAGGGCGGTCAAGGCTGAAAAGTTCGTAGCGGCTTCCTCCCAGTCTCTGAAGTTTGGAGCTGACACCTCCGCCGCCATGTCCGCGCTTTCCCCGTGCCTTATCTCCCTGAGAAGGACCAATCCCTTCTGTTCGCCGAAGGGAAGAGGCTCCAGCCAGAACGAACTGGCCAAGGCGAACATGGCCGTGGCCGCAGCGATGCCAAGAGCAAGAGAGAGGGCGGCCACGGAAGAAATGACCGGAGTCTTCCAAAGCATGCGGATGCCGAATCTCAAGTCTTGCAGGAGGGTACTCATAGCTGCTTTCAAGAAGGGGAAGGGGTGTCTGTGTGGATGGCCCCACTGGATCCCAATACGGAGTGGGCCAACGGCAGGTTTCTGGAGGTATTCAGGAACGATTCTTGTAGTCGGGGAGGGTAGGAGGCACTCATGTCCGAACCACCGGAAAAACCGGGAAAAACTGAGCAACCCCTTCGAGTCCTGGATCCCGCAGGTGAGGCCCAGTTCTTTGAGACAGTATTGCGCTGCGTAGCCGATGGTGTGTTCACCGTCGATACCAACTGGCGTATTACGTCATTCAACCGGGCTGCCGAGCGGATCACCGGGGTTCCGGTAGAAAAGGCCATCGGCATGCGGTGCTCAGACGTTTTTCACGCCGACCTGTGCGAACACGGCTGCCCGATTCGTGAGACCCTGGACTCGGGGAATGAGGTTATTGATCGTCCTGCCAAGATTTTGACCCGGAAAGGCAAGGCGGTCCCCATCAGCGTAAGCAGTGCGGTTCTCAGAGCAGAGGACGGCACCCTCCTGGGAGCTGTCGAGACGTTTCGGGATCTTTCAACGATCGAACTGCTCCGCAAGGAGATCCGGAGCCAATGGACCTTTGAGGACATCATTGGCAAAAGCGAGGCTTTCCAGAAGATCTTCGCTATCCTCCCAGACATCGCCGACAGTGAGAGCACGGTTCTCATCGAGGGCCCCAGCGGGTCCGGGAAGGAGTTGTTGGCCCGGGCGGTTCACAACCTTAGTCCCAGGAAGAAGGGCCCTTATGAGGTCGTGAACTGTGGGACTCTTCCGCCCAACCTTTTCGAATCGGAGCTCTTCGGCTACAAGAAGGGCGCCTTTACCGACGCCCAAAAGGATAAACCAGGTCGGATTACGCTGGCAGAGGGAGGAACCCTTTTCCTGGACGAAATAGGCGACCTCCCCCCGGAGACCCAGGTAAAACTTCTTCGCCTTCTTCAGGAGCGGGAGTACCATCCCCTGGGGGCCGTGGATATCGTGAAGGCCAACGTCAGGGTGGTGGCCGCCACGAATCGGGATCTCACCACCCTTGTCAGTCAGGGAAAGTTCAGGGACGACCTGTATTTCAGGCTAGCTGTAGTAAGACTCTCGATCCCGCCGCTAGCTGAGCGCCGGCAAGACATTCCCTTCCTCATTGACCATTTCATCCAGCGATTCAACCGCCGTCGCGGAAAACGAATCCAGGGTGTTACTCCGGAAGTGATGGAAGTCTGCATGAGGCACCCCCTTCAAGGGAATGTCAGGGAGCTGGAAAACATCATCGAATACTGCTTCGTCCTATGTCGAAACGGTCTGATCGATGTTCAACATCTTCCGGATGATCTGAAGCCGGACTCACCGTCCCGGCCCCGGGGGTCAGCACCGGATGTCATGGCTCCCCTGGAGGAAAGTGAAGCTGACGTCATCAGGTCTACCCTGGAGCAGAATCACGGCAACCGGGTGAAGACCGCGACCGATTTGCGCATCAGTCGAACGACGCTTTGGCGGAAAATGAAGCGCTACGGAATCCGGCCCGAAGACTTCCCTGATGACCAGGTTTCGGACGCCTGATCCGGGGTAAACAAGTCCCACATTCCCTACAAGCCCCACCCCTCAAGAGCGTTCCATAAGTGAAACGGTGAAACGCCCGTTGCGTTTCATATCTGAAATCTCCTTCCTCGTTCGACTCTCCGAAATTTGTGTGTAACCCTTTGCAATAGAAAGGGTTGGGGTTGTTTCAATCTCGGCCCTCCTTCATGGCCCAGCCCTTGCCCATAGAGGGCCAGACGCAAGGGAGGTCTTTGGTGAAAGTAGCAATTCCGCGAATGGGAGAAACGGTGGCACCCTGCTTCGAGTATTGTGCCACCATGGCCATCTTCGACATCGCCGACTCCGGCGGCGTCGAGCAGGTCGATTTCCCCCTTCAAAGCCCTGATCCCTTCGATCGGGTTCGCCTTCTCCGTGATCAGAAGGTGGACACCGTCATTTGCGGCGGCATGCAGGCCTTCTACGAAGACATGCTGAGGGCCGCCGGATTCGAAGTGATCTCCTGGGTTTCTGGACTCGTGGACGACCTCCTGGCCCTCTACATCCGGGGTGAGTTGGTGTCTGGCACCGAACTCCCCGGTGACTGTGGGCCGGACCCTTTTTCCATGGAACGGATGACGGAGCGCTGATCGGTGGCTACCGCACAGAAATACAGCTTCAACGTAGAACAGAAGGGCCTGCAAGGTACGGACAAACCGCGGCGGTTTTTGGAGGCCTTTGCTGCCATCCTCCGGCACGGCAACTACCATCTGGCCCTGGACACCTTCTCACGCTTGAGTGCCAAGTGCGGCCGGTGTGCTGCCGCGTGCCAGTTGTACGAGGCGACGGGGGCTAAGGAGGACATCCCATGCCACCGCTCCGATCTCCTGCTGAAGGTCTACCGCAGGTACTTCACACATAGTGGCGCCTTCAAGGCCAAGCTCTTCGGCGGATTCACCCTCACCGACGAGCACATCGATGAGATGGCCGAGTCCTTCTACCGCTGCACGGCCTGCCGTCGGTGCAAGGCCACCTGCCCGATGGGGATCGACCATGCCCTCGTTACCCACATGGCTCGTTGGGTTCTTGCCGAGATCGACGTGATTCCCAGGGCTCTTCTGGTGTCGGTTCGGGAACAGTTGGAAGGGGATTCAGGGAACACGTCGGCCATCCCGGTTCCCGCTCTCAAGGATACCTGTGAATTCCTCGAGGAAGAACTGGACGACATCTACAACGTCGACATCAAGTTCCCCTTCGACGAAGAGGAAGCGGAGTTCGTTTTTTTCCCGGCGGTTTCGGACTTCATCATGGAAGCTGATACGCTCATGGGGAATGCCGCGGTCATGCATGTAACCGGGGGCTCCTGGACGATTGGCACCGGGAATTTCGATGGCATCAACTACGGTCTGTTCTACTCGGACCGGATAATGGAAAAGGTCGTCGGAAACCTGGTGGATGAGGTGAAACGCCTGAAGGGGAAGAAGATCCTCATCGGCGAATGTGGTCACGCGACCCGGTCTGCCTGGTATGTACCGGCTTTCGGCGGCCCTGACGCCCCGGAGGTCGTGAATTGTCTGGAATACGCCCATCAGCAGTTCAAGGCCGGGAAGATCCCCCTCAAGGACGAAAAAATCCTTGAAAGGGTTACCTACCACGATCCCTGCAACATCGCCCGATCCGGGAAGATCGTTGATCAACCAAGGGAGATCCTTCGGGCCATCTGCGCAGACTACGTGGAGATGGTACCCAACGGGAAAGAGAACTACTGCTGCGGTGGGGGCGGAGGAACGGTTTCCATCGACGAGATCCGGGAGTTTCGGACCGGACCGCTGGGAATGAGGAAGGCCGAGCAGATCCGTGCCACAGGGGCTCAAATCGTCATCTCGCCCTGTGCCAACTGCAAAAAACAGCTCAAAGAGCTTTGTCAGGACAATGGGATGGAAGAGGTGGAGGTCATGGGCCTCCACGACCTGCTTTTGCGCGTCATCGACTTTGGAGTGCCGGAAGAAAAGCCGGAGCCCGAAGGCGTGGCTGCGGACTGACCGAAACGGAAGGACGGGAAACGCGAAATGGATGTCTGGCTACAATGGGCCATGGGACCCCTCTTCTGGACCGCACTGGTCTTCATGATTTTGGGTCTCCTGCGCCATGTAGGACTCACGGTTTGGGAGGGAGCCAAGGCGTATCGGCAGGCCGGAGACAAGGTTTTCCCAGTTGGAACGCTAGTGTGGACGACCCTCAGCTGGCTGATACCCGTGAAGAAGGTTTGGCACCGAGGGATCTTGAGCCTCACCACGGTGCTCTTTCACATAGGGGTCATCCTGGTGCCTCTCTTCCTGGCCGGCCATATCAAGCTTTGGCGTGAGGGCGTCGGCCTCTCCTGGCCCGCACTTCCCAACGGTGTGTCGACCACCCTTACCTGGATCGTCATTGCCACGGCTGTGGCCATCGTGATCCAGCGGTTGGCGGCAAAGGACAGCCGGGCACTGGGCCGTTTTCAGGACTATGCCATCCCCCTCTTCATCGCGGTTCCTTTCCTTACCGGTTTCCTGGTCATGCATCCGGCCTGGAACCCATTCGCTCGAGATCCTGTTTTTCTGATCCACGTCCTGAGCGCCGACCTGCTGATCTTCATGGTTCCGCTGACGAAGCTCAGCCACATGATTCTGATGCCCTTCACCCAGCTCGTGTCCGAGCTCGCCTGGCATTTCCCGCCGGATGCCGGCAGCCGGGTAGCTGTGACCCTGGGCAAAGAGAACGAGCCGATCTGACCATGTCTGCTGCGATCCTTATTGATACCACACTGTGCGTCGGGTGTGAGGAATGTGTCCTGGCCTGCAAGGAAGAGAACGACCTTGGCCCGGACCGACTCCGCTCGGGCCAGGAGGCTGTCGACGGTCTCTCCGCCACCCGTTTTTCCACGATCCTCCGCTATCCGGACGATCACTTCGTTCGTCAGCAGTGCCGCCACTGCCTGGAGCCAGCTTGCGTGAGTGCCTGCCTGGTCGGGGCCATGCAAAAAACTCCTGAAGGGCCGGTGATCTACGATTCGGAGCTCTGCATGGGTTGCAGGTACTGTCTCGTGGCCTGCCCCTACGGAATTCCACGGTACGAGTGGGACGAGGCGGCTCCCCTGGTGAAGAAATGCACCCTCTGCAATCATCTCATCGCGGAGGGGAAGGAACCAGCCTGTGTCGAGGCCTGTCCGGAAGATGCCCTTCTTTTCGGGGACCGGGACGAACTGCTGGCTGAGGCCCACCGAAGGATTGCCGAGAAACCCGGCACTTACCTGGATCATGTGTACGGTGAAACGGAAGTCGGGGGAACGTCGGTTCTTTACTTGTCCGACATCTCTCTGGGGTTCCTTGGCTGGTCCAGCAACCTGGGAGATGGTGACCTCCCCCATCTAACCCACAACGCTCTCAAAAAGGTGCCCTGGATGGTCGCCGGAATGGGAGGCCTGATGGGTGGAGTTTACTGGGTTATCAACCGTCGAATGAAGCTGGCTGCTCGGGCTGCGGATGAAGCCCAGGTCTCAACTCGATTGGAAGAGGTCATGCCGTCTCAGGATGGAGGGCAGGACGATGAGTAGACGACTCACAACATTAAAGACCGTTCTCTGGGCCCTGGTTGGTGTACTGGTCTCAGTGACGATCGTTCGCTTCGCCCAGGGGCTAGGTGCGGTAACGAACCTCTCCGATGCGGCGCCCTGGGGCCTTTGGATCGGATTCGACGTGATGTCGGGCGTGGCCCTGGCCGCGGGTGGATTCGTTCTGGCCGGTATTGTCTACATCTTCGGCCTCGAGCGGTACCGGCCCTTCGTTCGGGCGGCGATTCTCACCGCCCTCTTGGGGTACGCCGCTGTGGCCGTCGGGCTCCTCTATGATCTGGGCCTTCCCTGGCGGATCTGGCATCCCATGGTCAACTGGCAGTATCACTCGGTTCTCTTCGAGGTGGCTGCCTGCGTGATGTTGTACCTGACGGTGCTGACGCTGGAGTTCCTTCCGGTTGTCCTGGAGCATCGGTTCTTCCAGGGAGCCTTCTTCCAGACCGTCCTCAAGGGTCTCAAGCGGGTAACGATTCCTTTGGTGATCGCCGGAATCGTCCTTTCCACCCTTCACCAGTCGTCCCTGGGATCCCTCTTTCTGATCACTCCTTATCGTCTCCATCCCCTCTGGTACTCATCCATCATCTATGTCCAGTTCTTTGTCTCGGCTGTGGCTTTGGGACTGATGACGGTGGTTCTGGAATCGCTCTTCTCCAACTACTTCCTGGGTCACAAGCTCCACATCCGGGAGATCTCCGGTTTGGGGTTGGCTGCGTCGGTGGTTCTCTGGATCTATCTGGCCCTCAGGATCGGGGACCTGGCGTTTCGGGGAGTCCTGGGGATGGCCTTTGACGGGTCCTGGCAGAGTGGCCTATTCCTGAGTGAGGTGGCCTTCAGCGCGGTCATTCCCGCGGCGCTGATGTTGTTCAAGCCGATTCGAAACAGCCTGGCCGGAGTCGGAACTGCCGCCTCCATGGTGGTTCTCGGGATGATTTGGCATCGGCTTGATGTGTCCATCGTGGCCTTCGCCCGACCGGAGGGGATTGGGTATTTCCCCAGCTGGGAGGAGTTCGCGGTGAGTTTCGGAATCGTGGCCGGCGGGATTCTGATCTTCCTCTTCTTTGTGGAGAACCTGAACGTATTCGATGACGTGAAGGGTCACCCGGCCGAAGAGCTCCCCGGGTACAACGCCGAGGGAAGCTTCTCCTTCCTTCCCGGTCATCTGGGCCTCCCCCGGCGCTATTCGGTGGCGGCTCTCTCCGGGGGCGTGTTGGCTCTTCTATTCCTGCCGGTGACCGGGATCGATCCTACGCCGGTCCCAGTCCAGGGTCCCCGCAGTGTCGACGCCTTTATCCAGGCCGGACCGGACGGAGGGCCTAGAGAGTTGGCCCTGGGAGGGTCGCCGGATCTTGGTGCCACCCGCGTCATGATGCTGGATGCGAACCGGGATGGAGATGTCGTTCTTTTCGATCACGACAATCATGCGGAACGGTTGGGCGGGGAGCGGTCCTGCGAAACCTGTCACCACCTGACCAAACCCTTGGATGAAAACACCTCCTGTTTCGAGTGCCACCAGGACATGTATGAGCCGGTGTCGGTATTCGATCACGATGTCCATGCTGAGCAGTTGGGTGGAAACGAGGGTTGCGTCCAATGCCACAGCGACGGGTCTGAGGTCAAGAGCTACGAGACCGTCACCGAGTGCTCCGAGTGCCACAATAATGAGGTGGCATCCCGGGCCTTTATCGAAGCTCCCGGAGGAATTTGGGGGGACGCGGTCGGGTATAAAGATGCCATGCACAGTCTCTGCATGGATTGCCATGAAAGAGAATCCCTCAACACCACTGGGGAGAATCCCGAAGGACTGAACAAGTGCATGACCTGCCACGACGTCGATTGGCGGGAAGATGTGCGAAGGATGATGCCCCAGCTTCGGGATACGGACCGAATGGCTGTAGGCTCGGTCCGTATGTCGGCTCCTTCCCGAGGAGCGGGAGGATGACTCCGAATTCTCTGGCCAACGTCCAGGAAATCCAGGACTGGCTGATGGCACACCTGTTTGACCAGGTGCCCATTGCCATCAGCATCATCGACCGGGACTACAATATCGTCGATGCCAATCCCCGTTTCGAACAGGCTTATGGGAAATGGCAGGGCCGACTGTGCTACGGTATCTATAAGGACCGGAAGGCACCCTGTCTAAACTGCGCGGCGATGCGGACATTCAGAGACGGGAAGGTCCGCATCAGAGAAGAAAAGGGAAGGGTGGTTGATGGGCATGCCACCGACTACCTGGTCCACATGGTACCCATCCGGGGCCCCCTTGGGAAAATCCGGTTCATTGTGGAGATGTCCACCGACATCACCGAGGTGAAAAAGCTGGAAGCTGAGAAGCGGGAGGCGGAGCGTTTAGCCGCCGTTGGAGAGACGGTTGCAGGCATCGCCCATGGCATCAAGAATGTCCTCATGGGCCTTGAGGGGGGGATGTATGCGGTGAACTCCGGGATCGAGCTGGCGGACGATGCTCGAATCGCCCGGGGGTGGATCACCCTTCAGGAGAACGTGAAGCGAATCTCGGAGTTTGTGAAAGAATTCCTGGATTTCGCCAAGGGTCGAAAGACCACCGTCGCCATGGTGGACCCCAATATTCCACCTCAAGAGGTTTCGGATCTCTTCCGGGAGAAGGCTGCCCAGGCAGGTATCCGACTGGATGTGGCCCTGGAGCCCGGCCTGAAAGAAGCTCCGCTGGACCAGGATGCGATTCACACCTGCCTTTCCAACCTTGTCTCCAACGCCATCGACGCGTGTCTGGTGGCCGAGAAGACCCGGGATTTTATTGTGACCCTCACCTCCCGGGAGAAGGACGGAATCCTTATCTATGAGGTGTCGGACAACGGTTTGGGGATGGACTATGAGATCAGCAAAAAGGTCTTTTCCAAATTCTTTACTACCAAAGGATCGGACCGGGGCACCGGTCTCGGCCTTTTGACCACAAAACGAATGATCCACCAGCACGGGGGCCATATTTCATTCACTTCCACAGAAGGTGAGGGGTCGGTATTTCGGATCGAGCTTCCAAGAACTTCGCTTCCGATTCCCGAACCCACCGATGCGGATGGAATCCCCGAGGGCTGCCCATACCAAGGAGAGACGTCATGACTCGACCCCAGGACAAGACCGTTCTGGTCGTGGATGATGAGCCGAACGTTCGGCAGTATCTGGCTCAGATTCTCCTGGACGCCGGATTCAACGTCGTCCAAGCCGGGGACGGAGTACAAGCCATGGAAATCATCCAGGAAGATCCTCCGGATTTCATCTCCCTGGACCTGGTCATGCCCAGAAAAAGTGGGCACAAGCTCCTCTACGAGCTCCGGAAAGACAGGAAGCTGTCTCAGATTCCTGTCCTGATCGTGACCGCCCATGCCCAGGACGAGATGGGCGAAGGCGACTTGAAGGACATCATGGACAACCGGGTCCTTTCAGGCCCCGGGGTCTACCTCGAAAAACCGGTCAAACCCCTCAGCTATGTGAGGGCTGTCCAGCGGGCTCTCGGTATCGAACAGACCCCAATGGACGAAGATCGGATTTCCCTCCAGGAAGAACTCCAAAAAGTTCTTCCGGACGCCGAGCCCCATGCCCTGAGAAGGGCCCTGGAGGCTCTGAAGAAACAAGGAACAGAATCATGACCAAGAAAATCCTCATCGTCGATGACGAGCCCGATATTGTCAGCTACCTGGAGATGGTTCTTCAGGATCAGGGTTACGAAACCAGTACCGCTGGAAACGGAAATGAGGCATTGGAGGCGGTGAAGAGGGATCGCCCCGATCTCGTCACTCTGGATATCACCATGCCCGAGGCGTCGGGGACGCGGTTCTACAAGGAGATCAGGACGGATCCTGAACTTTCCGGCATCCCCGTCATCATCGTCACTGCGGTCACGGGCCTCGGTGGTGACAAGTTCGCGTACGAGAAGTTTATCAGTAATCGGAAGTTGGTTCCCGCCCCGGAGGCCTACTTTCCCAAGCCCATCGACCGGGAGGACTTCGTCGAGGCGGTGAAGGGGTTGTTGGGGGACTGATGAGCGGGCAGGACAAGCAGGAGAATCTCCAGGAGTAGTGTGCCTGGGGGGGGTTGGGGCCCATCTGCCCCGCCCCCTCACTACTCCATGGGTCAGGATTTCCCCATTTAACATTCCGAGATTAATTAAGCTTAAATTTTATTGATTCGGGCGCCCTTCCAACCGGCTCTCTCAGCCGATTTTCACGGATTTTTCAGAATGGGCCGGAATGGCCCAATAATTGCCGATTACCCTGATGAAAATGGGGGTTTTCTGTGTATTCCCCATTGGTTCGACAACTGGGTGCTTCGGCCTCCTCGCGGGGAGACGGATTCACTCCGTTCCTTTTAATTAGATCGAGCAGCAAGAGAGGACCAATGTCCGCCTCAACCCTGATTCTGCTCTCCTATGGCTTGCTAGCCATCTTTGCAGTCTTCTTCGTATTGAAATCACTGAAGATGGCCAGGATGCCGGTTCACCTCAGGTGGGAGCTGTCCCCCGTTCCTCACGAGAAGGGAAAAGGCCACTATGGAGGCTCCTACCTGGAGACCTCGGAATGGTGGACCAAGCCCCGTGAAAAAGACCACTTAGCCGAAGGTGTTTACATGTTCAAGGAGATCCTATTTCTGAAGGCTCTCTTCGAGCACAAAAGAAGCCTTTGGTGGTTCTCGTTCCCCTTCCATTTCGGGATGTATGTCCTGATCACGGCGGTTGCCCTTCTGGTGTTGGGTGGCCTTGGGACCGCGGTTGGCTTCGTGAGCCCCGAGGCTTGGGTCCTGAGTAAAGGCCTTCCTATCCTCTCAACGGTTGGCTACACCCTGGGGCTGTTGGGGGCGATTGGCCTACTGATAACCCGGTTGGCGGATAGCGGAATGGCCAACTCCACCACTCGGGCCACGTACTTCAATGTTCTCTTGTTGGGGAGCTTGTTCGGAACCGGGTTGTGGGCAATGGCTTCCGTTCCTGACTTTTCTGGACAGGTCCTGGGTTTTGTCGGCGCGCTCTTCACCGCCGACATGTCCGTACAGCTTGACGGGATCTTGAAGGCCCATTTCTTAATCGCCTTCTTCTTCCTGGCCTACCTTCCCTTCACGCAGATGATGCACTTCGTGGCCAAGTACTTCACGTACCACGAGGTGAGGTGGGACGACAACCCCGTTGAGCCCGGTGGGAAGATGGAAAAGGAACTTTTGGAGCTTCTTGGACAAAAACCAACCTGGGCTGCACCACACATCCGAGCGGACGGAAAGAAAACCTGGGTGGATATTGCCACCGACACCGGCGCGCAGGAGGCCGACAAATGAGTGGAAAAGTTCGTGTGAGGGATATCGGGAAAAAAGAGCTTCCCATGTTGTCAGAGATAAATCCGGAAGACCTCATTCCCCTGCCGGCTCCCTATGACAAGCCAGAGGATCTGCCGGGCTTCAAAGAGGTGACTGACAAGACCAAGGAGCGGGTGGTCTGTAATCTGGATGGAGTCATCGCTTCCGCACTTCCGCACCCGGAAACACCGGAAGAGGAGCAGAAATACGTTGATGCTTTTGTGCAGGGGCTTAAGAAACTCCTCACGAAGGAGAACAACTGGACCTTCCTCCAGCCGCTTACCCTTTCGCTGGAAAACTGCATCGGCTGTCAGACCTGTGCCGACTCCTGCCACGTGTTCGAGGCTACGGGTGGTAAGGAGGAAATCTATCGACCCACTTACAGGTCCGAGGTTTGGCGCCGGCTGGTGAACAAGTATGTGAAACCAGGTGGGAAGATTCTGGCTCCCCTCAAGGGTGCCGACATCGACCTAAACTGGACGACCATCACCCGCCTTTACGAACTGACCTACCGCTGCAACCTGTGTCGCCGGTGCGCTCAGGTCTGCCCGGTTGGTGTGGACAACGGCCTCATCGCTCACGAACTGCGGAAGCTGTTCAGCCAGGAACTTGGCTGGGCCCCTACCGAGCTCCATGACAAGGGAACGGTCCTCCAGCTGGACGTCGGGTCGTCCACCGGAATGAACCCCGTGGTGGTGAAGGACAACGTGGAGTTCATCGATGAGGACATGACGGACATCACCGGCATCGAAACGGTCACGCCGTTCGATGAACAGGACGCCGACGTCCTGCTGATCCATAACGCGGGTGAGATGCTGGCTTGGCCGGAAAACCCCGGCGCTTTCGCCATCATCCTGAACGCTGCCGGCATCAAGTGGACCCTCTCCTCGGATGAGGTCGGGTACGACGGAGTGAACTACGGGCTGTTCTACGACGACGTCCAGTTGGCCAGAGTAGCGATCAAGCATGCCCAGACCGCCAAGAAACTCAATGCCGGGCGGATCATCATGGGTGAGTGCGGTCACCAGCACAAAGCGATGGTCACCATTGCCGACCGCATTCTTGTTGGCGATCTGGCTGTAAGGCGGGAGAGCTTCCTTCCCTTGCTCGAGGAAATCGTCTTCAGCGGAAAAATCGAATTCGATCCTTCCAAGAACGACTTCCCCGTGACCCTCCACGATCCATGCAACATCGTCAGGAACCTGGGAATCGTGGAGCCGCAGCGCAGGATTCTCCGATATCTCTGTCCCCAGTTCCGTGAGATGACTCCCCACGGCGTAGACAACTACTGCTGTGGCGGGGGAAGCGGATTCGCCATCATGTCCGGGAACAACTACGAGGATTGGAGAAACAAAGTCAGCGGGCGTGTGAAGTTCAAGCAGATCATCGACGCCTTCCAGGACCAGCCTGGGCCGGAGGTGAAGAAGTACCTCTGTGCTCCGTGTTCCAACTGCAAGGGCCAGATCCGGGACATGCTGAATTACTACGGGGCTTTGGAGAAGAGTGGCATTACGTACGGCGGCCTGGTTGAGCTGATCGTGAATGCAATGGTCGACGTGAAAGAGCCCTTTATCAACTGGGAGATGTACTAACCATTTGATGGTGAGGGACCAGGGGCCTTTTCGAGTTTCGGCCTCTCATTAGAAGAAACCCCGGCCGCCATTTCGGTGGCCGGGGTTTTTTCATCCCAGGGGTCAGGGAGGGTCGGTGGCCTGGGTGTCAGTCCCCTTCTTCCCGTCTCAGGCCGTTTGGCCCTGAGCCGCAGGACTGAGCTCAACCAAGGATCCTCTCACAATCTCTTCGATATGCTCACAAACGTGAGGTTTCTCGAGCATGCTCACCACCAGGCGGTGCCGAGGCCGTTGTTTGACCCTGGCCATGACCTCTGGTGGGACCACCAGAATCACCCGGATGTGGGGTATCCGCGGGTCCGCGGCAATGGAATCGAGGAGTCCGAAGCCCTGGTCCGGAAGGCCTTCCAGATCGATGATTGCCACCTCTGGACGAAATTCCTGGATCAGGGCGGAGGCTTCATAGCCGTTTCTGGCGAACCGCATGGTGATGGATTCCTCCTCCGACCACTCGATTCGGTAGACGAGCTCTTCATCCGCGCTGATGAACAGGACCTGAGTGCCCAGGCCCTGGACCCGGCGATAGTAGACGCACTCTTCGCAGCTGCCTTCGCAGAATTGATGGGCGTGCCCCACGTCCGAGTCCAATCCCGCCATGAGAAAGCACCGGGTCGCTTTTACCCGGTAAACAACGCACTGCCGACAGGCCTCCCGGGTTTGCCCGTTGTCGGAAAGAAACTCCCAACAGGGGACCTCCTCGGTTTCCTCTTTTGTCCCGTCCTGGG
The DNA here is from genome assembly GCA_964407425.1 of uncultured Gemmatimonadaceae bacterium. Lineage (GTDB taxonomy): Bacteria > Gemmatimonadota > Gemmatimonadetes > Longimicrobiales > Gaopeijiaceae > JABDNZ01. The sequence continues at coordinate 8,019 of CAYOVN010000015.1, read as the reverse complement.
ACCGAACGGAGGGAAACGTCGTCTCGGAAATGGCCGGTATGGCTTTCTGTCCGAACCCGGCCATGAAGGGCTCGAGGTCGGGGAGGGCGACCCTATAGTGGCCTCCGGCCGTCCGGGTGGCTTCCACCCTGCCCTTTTTTATCCATTTAAGGACTGTGTCCGGGGTCACGGCACACAGTTTCGCCGCCTGCCCGGTTGTGAGAAGTCCCGCTTTCTCTGCTGACATATCTGCCGAGGCCTTTGGTTTTGGTTGGTTAAGGGATTCCGGCAGGGGCCCTCCGGCGCTGCATCCTCCCCTTTCCCCTCTTTCTGCCAACTCCGTGCCAAACTCCCGGGGTTATTCGGGAATACTGAGTTCGGTCCCCTATGTTGATATTGGAAAACTGGAAATATAACGAGAACACATAGTCGGGAATGGATTTTGCAGCAGAAAACCCATTAAAACACTGGTGTTCCGGACCGTCGGTTCGGGAAAAACAGCAAATTATGGTTGCGGGCATCGGGGTTTAGCGAATACAGTGGGAGAGTTCTTTGATTAATCCCTTGGGAAGGGGAGAACCCATATGGAAGCAGCCGTTATGTCAGACCCCCAAGTAAAGTTCGGAAACTGTGTGGTCCGGCTCGTTCGAGGTGACATCACCGAGCTCGAGGTGGATGCTTTTGTTTTTTATGCTGAACCCACCCTTGCCCTTGGGTCGGGTTTCGGGGGGATGATCCACATGAGAGGTGGCGGTGCCATCCAAAAGGAGTTGAATGAAATGGCTCCCGTCGCTCCTTTGGAGGCGGTGCTATCCAGCGGAGGGAGACTCGCAGCGGAGCACATCATTCATGCCGTCGGGCCCAGGTTCAGGGAAGACGACATCGAACCGAAGCTCCACTCAACCATGGGAAACTGCCTCCTGCGATCCCAGGAAAAGGGAATGAAGACCTTGGGGTTTCCCGCCATGGGTGCCGGATACTACGGAATTCCGGCAGCTGTCTCCGCCAAGGTCATGCTCGACGCACTGAAGAGCTTCCTGGGACAAAACCCGGGTCTCGAAGAGGTGACGATCTGCGTCCTGGATAGCCCCCAGTTCAAAGCCTTTGAAGCTGCTTTAACAACCGCGGCTAACGCCGCTTAA
>CAYOVN010000015.1:0-6798 GCA_964407425.1 uncultured Gemmatimonadaceae bacterium | reverse complement strand
AAGCCCGCGCCCAAAGGCGCTTGATGCTGCCCAAAGCTGACCGAGAGGGTCACACAATGCACGAAGAAAGCGCTCTACTTCAGTTTGCACATACACTCCACTGGTACGCATTAGCGTTCATGGGGTTGGTTTATATCATCCGCATCAGATGGTTCGTGAAACGGTTCAAGGCCGGCGGAGAGAGGCAAGCGGCGACGGGGATCCCGGGAAGGACTACACCGTCGAAAGGGATCGTCTATTCCCTCGGAAATGTCATAATGCCCTGGGCCATGGAGAGCAGTCGGAAGCGGCCGTTCTTCTACATCCAGTTCGTGGCTTTCCACCTGGGCGTGACCTCAGCGATTCTTCTCCTGTTCGTCCTCCCCCTCGCTCCGGGGCTGCTTGAAAACCAAGCGGTCGTCTGGGCCCTTCAGGGGTGTATTGGGGCAGCCTTCCTCGTGGGGTTGGGCCGAATCGTTCGCCGGTTCGGGGACAAGCACATGAGGGCTATCAGCTCCCCTGACGACTACTTCTCTTTGATCCTGCTTACCGCCTGGTTCTTCTTCGCCTTCCTGGCGGTACCGAATTCGACGGCAAACGGGGAATGGCATCTCCTGGGCTATTTCTTCCTGGCGTCGTTCTTCCTGTTTTATGTCCCCTTCAGCAAGATCTCTCACTACCTCTACTACCCCTTCACCCGGTACTACCTCGGAAAGAGCCTGGGACACCGCGGCGTGTTCCCAATCATTCGCGATCCGGCCCGCGGGTAGTCAGAGGAGAAGAGAGAGAAACTCATGAAAGAAACCAACGAAAGATCCGACAAGGCACAAAAAGTCATCGACCGGATGGGGCAAAAGCTCAACCGCCAGATGGCCGGCTCCCTTTTGGCCTGTGTCCACTGTGGCATGTGCACGGACTCCTGCCACTATGTCCTGGCCAATCCAGACGATCCGACTTATGCGCCGGCTTATAAAGCGGACCGAATCCGGAAAATCTTCAAGCGGCACTTCGACTGGACCGGCCGTGTGCTCCCGAAATGGGTGGGGGCTGCCACGGTGAACACGGACGAGGACCTGGAGGAGTTGAAGGATATCGTTTTCGGAAAATGCACCAACTGCAGGCGGTGCACCATCAACTGCCCCATGGGTGTGGATTACGCCACCTTCAACCGCATGGCAAGGGGCCTCCTGGTCTCGGTTGGTGTTATGCCTGAGGGTGTGGCCGTAGTGAGTAAGGACCAGTGGGAGACCGGGAATCAGATGGGGGTCCTGAAGGAGGACTACCTGGACACCCTGGAATGGATGGAGGAGGAGCTTCAGGAAGAGCTTGACGATCCGTCCGTGAAGATTCCGGTGGACGTTTCAGAGTGTGAAGTTGTCTACTCCATCAACCCCCGTGAGGTGAAGTACGATCCACGGAGCATCGCCGATGCGGCCAAGATCTTCCATCTGGCCGGCGAGAAGTGGACCATGCCCAGCGAGGGTTGGGACATGACCAACTTCGGCCTGTTCTCCGGCGATGACGACCTGGGTGGTTCGGTGGCGGGCCGCCTCTTCGAGAGCGTGGAAGAGCTCAAGGGGAAGAAGCTGGTTATCTCCGAATGTGGGCACGGCTTCCGGTCGACCCGGTGCGAGGGACCCAACTGGGCAAAGACCGACGTGCCCTTCGAGATGGAGAGCTCGGTCAACACCATGCTCCGGTACATCAAGGAAGGCCGGATCAAGGTGGACAAATCCAAGAATCCAGAGCTGGTCACCTTCCATGACTCCTGCAACAACGCACGGAGTTGCGGCCTCTTCGAAGAGCCTCGGGAGTTGCTGAACCTGGTTTGTGAGAATTTCCAGGAAATGTACCCGAATAGGTCGGAGAACTACTGCTGCACAGGTGGGGGTGGGGCCATGTCCATGGCCGAGTACACACCCAACCGTTTGAAATCCGGGGTGGTGAAAGCCGATCAGCTCAAGGAAACCGGGGCCGCTTACGTCGTGACCTCATGCCACAACTGTGTGGACGGCCTGGGCGATGTGATCAAGCATTATGACATCGACATGAAGGTCACCCAGCTGGTAAACCTGGTGGCCAACGCTCTCGTCATCGACGAAAAAGTGGCGGTGCCGGTGGAGGCCGTGCCGGAGCCGGAAGTGGTGGAAGAGATTCCGGTGCCGGTGGAGGAGGTTCCGGTTCCCGTGGGTGTGGCCGCAGAAGGGGAAGACCTTCCCCTGGCCGGTCGTCGGATTCTGGTCGCCGACGACGAGCCGGATCAGCTGGACTACATCTCCACGGTCCTGGAGGACGCCGGGGCGGAGATCCTTACCGCCTCCAATGGCGACGAAGTCCTCGAAGTGGCCAAGCGGGAAAAACCCGATATTCTCACGCTGGACCTTCACATGCCCGGAAGGGACGTCGGGGAGGTCTTCGAGATTATACGGGAAGATCCGGAGTTGGAAGACCTGAAGATCTGCATCATCACCGGAAGGCCGGAGCTCAGGAAGTTGATCTACGATCGGTCCGTCCGGCCGCCTGAGGGTTATGTGGATAAGCCGGTTGATGAGAAACGGCTCGTGTTTAACGTCCGAAAGGTTCTGGAGGTCGTTCGCCAGGACGCCTAGAAATTGCTCTTCTTCCGGAGGCCCTGCCCCTCCGGAAGAAGAGGCCCCGGACGCCCCCGCCGCAAACGCGGCGGGATGGGGTCCCAGACGGGGTTGGTAGTTGTGAGCCCCAAGGAGGATGCCGTGGAGTTGGACTATCAAAGTATCTTCGATGAAATGCCCTGTTTTTTTTCCGTTCAGGACAGGGATTTCAAAATTGTCGCGGCAAACCAGCGCTTTAAGAAATACTTCGGCGACCACATGGGCAGGCACTGCTATCAGGTCTACAAACAGCGATCCGAGAGGTGTGAGATCTGTCCGGTGGCCCGGACTTTCCGGGACGGGGAACGGCATGAAAGCGAAGAGGAGGTAATCACCCTTTCCGGGGACATCCTCAACGTCCTCGTTCGATCCAAGCCGATCTACAACGATGCGGGCGAAATCGTCGCCGCTATGGAGATGTCCACCGACATCACCCATATCAAGAACCTCCAGAAGCTTCTCCGGGGGAGTCAGAAACGGTATCACACCCTTTTTGATGAAGTGCCCTGCTACATCTCCATCCAGGATCAGGACCTGAACATCATCGAGGCGAACAAGGCATTTCTGGAAGACTTCGGGAGGGCCCTTGGGTCCCGCTGTTATGAAGCTTACAAGCACAGAAACACCCCCTGTGAGCCATGCCCGGTCCAGCAGACCCTGGCCGATGGGATCTCCCACACCCGGGAAGAGGTTGTGACGTCCCGGCATGGGAAACTAAAAAACGTTCTGGTGACCACGGCGCCCATCAGAGAGAACGGTGAACTCACTGCTGTCATGGAGATGAGCGCTGACATTACCGCTGTGAGGGAACTGGAGGACCGGCTCACTCAGCTGGGACTCCTCATCGGGTCTGTCTCACACAGCCTGAAGGGTCTCCTGAACGGACTCAGCGGCGGGATGTATCTCGTGAACTCGGGCTTCACCAAAAACGACCAAAGCAGGATCAAGCGAGGCTGGGCGACGGTCCAACGGAATGCCGAGAGGATCAAGTCCATGGTTTCGGACATCCTCTACTACGCGAAGGACCGGGTCCCGAGCTGGGAAATGATCTCCACCCAGGAGATCGCCGAGGACGTGGTTGCCATGATGGAATCACGGGCGGTGGAACTGGAGGCGGACCTGTCCTTGGAAGTCGCCCCGGAGGCAGGGGAGTTTGAAGGTGACCCCCAGGCGGTTAGGGCCCTACTGGCGAACCTGGTGGAAAACTCCCTTGATGCTTGCCGTTTGTCCGAGTGTACCGAGGGTCACCAGGTGGTTGTCAGGGTAGCCGGCGATTCCGAAAGAATCCGGTACGAGGTGGAAGACGACGGGTTGGGAATGGATCAGGAGACGCAGGAGAAAGCCTTCTCCCTCTTCTTCTCAACCAAAGGAACGGGGACGGGACTGGGCCTCTTCATCTCCCACAAGATTGCCCGGGCCCACGGAGGTGATATCGACCTCTATTCAAAACTTGGCGAAGGTACCAAATTCGTCGTAACCTTACCCAGAGTTCGATCCAACGAATCGGTGAGTCCCGATTCTTCTATTTCGAGGGAGATAACGATCGATGCCTGATGGCGTAAAGACTATCCTGGTGGTGGACGATGATCCGGACGCTCGGGATTTCTTCATTACGGTCCTGGAAGACCATGGCTACAAAACCGTTTTTGCGAGGGACGGCAATGAGGCTCTGGACCGGATCGCCGAGGAACTCCCGGACCTGATCACCCTGGACGTCACCATGCCCGAAAAGTCCGGGGTCGGCGTTTATAGGAAGCTGAAGGAGACCGAGGAGTACCTGGACATTCCGGTCATTATCATCACCGGCGTCTCCGACGACTTCAAACAGTTCATCTCGAGTCGTCGGTCGGTCCCGGCACCGAAGGGATACCTGAGCAAACCGATTGAGCCGGAAGAACTCATCGGCTTGGTGGAGAAGCTTTTGGCCTGAGCGGTCCACTTCGGGAATAGCCCCAGGTCCTGGAAGAAAGCATCAGGAAACGCCCACCGCGGGAGTGATGGCACTCGCGCGGTGGGCGTTCGCGTTTGTGTGTCGGGAACGGGGTCGGATTATCGCCTTTTTCGCCGGTTGCGGGGAGTTAGGCTCTACCCCATTCTGATCGATGTGTGTTGGGTTTCTTGAACCTCGTTTCCTTGCGGGGGTTCTGGTTTCCAGGTACCTCCGCGCCTCGGACGGGAGTGCAGTATGGCGAGTCTGCGGTCCCTGCTGAAGAGCGAAGACTGGATGTCCCTGTGGGTAGGGCTTCTTCTCTTCGCATTGTCCCTTGGGTTGCTGGTTGGAGTCGACGTCCTCGGATGGGCGGTGAAAACCAACGTCTGGGTGTCGGCGAGCCAGGCCCTTCAACCCGTTTCGGAGGGATATTCAGGCCTTGGAGGAGGCCCCTCCCTCGTTCTCACCTTTCTTTTCCTCCTCTTTTTGATGACCGCTGCGGCTCGCGGGCTCGAGGCGAATATTCCCCGATTCATGTCGGGGTTCACGGTCATCTTCGTGGTTTCCTACGTCTGCTGGTTTCTGGGACACTACGGCTATATCGCCGCCACTCCCGACAAGCTGGAGTCCCTCGGGATTGGGTGGTCCATGAACCTTACCGGGGAGGCTGGCTATATCCTGGCCCTCCTGGCTGGGTTGGTGGTGGGAAACTTCTTTCCCAAGACCGCCGACAAGATCGCTGAAGCCACCAAACCTGAGCTCTTCATCAAGATCGCCATTGTTGTCATGGGCTTGGGCTTGGGTGTGAAGGCCGTGGATGCTTTGGGGTTGGCGTCTGCCATCATCTTCCGCGGACTCTGCGCCATCGTCGAAGCCTACCTGATCTACTGGGCCGTCGTGTACTTCGTGGCAAGGAAGTACTTCAAGTTCAGCAAGGAATGGGCGGCTCCACTGGCGTCCGGCATCTCCATATGCGGGGTTTCGGCGGCAATCGCCACAGGCGGCGCGATCCGGGCCAGGCCTGTGATCGCCATTATGGTTTCGTCCCTCGTTGTGGTGTTCGCTGTTGTGGAGTTGGTGGTCCTGCCCTTTGCTGCCCAGACCTTCCTGTATCACGAACCCATGGTCGCTGGGGCCTGGATGGGTCTGGCTGTGAAGACGGATGGGGCAGCGGTGGCAGCGGGGGCCATCACCGATGCGTTGATACGAGCGAAGGCCATGGATGTGATGGGGGTAGAGTGGGCCGAAGGGTGGATTCTCATGGCCACCACTACGGTAAAAGTCTTCATCGACATCTTCATTGGAGTTTGGGCATTCATTCTGGCCATTCTCTGGGTCACGGTCATCGACCGGAAGCCGGGTGAGAAAGTCCGACTGTCGGAGATCTGGGAGCGGTTCCCCAAATTTGTGCTTGGATACGTTCTGACCTTTGTCGCGACCCTGACGCTCTGCGTAATGGTACCGGACTTGCTGGAAACAGCCAAAGCGGCCGCCACTGAAGCCAACGTTTTCCGGCAGCTGTTTTTTGCCATGACTTTCTTCGCCATCGGAGTCGTTTCGAACTTCCGAAAACTTTGGGAGGAAGGAATTGGGCGTTTGGCAGCGGTTTATGTGATCTGCCTGTTCGGCTTCATCATCTGGGTAGGATTGGCGATCTCGTGGGTCTTCTTCCACGGCGTTACCCCGCCCCTTGTCGGCAGCTAGGAGCTTGTCATGACCGAACCTGAACAGCCGCGCCTGGCTGAAGAAATGGAGAAGATGGAGTATGAGCCCCTTCTCCCGGTGGAAAAGAAGCTCATCATCTGGAGCATCTCCCTCGGAATATTCCTGCTGGTCGTTCTAACCTGGGTGAGCAACACCTTCTTCCCGGTGCCATAAACGAAAGAGCCGAATGTCACTTAGAGCCCTGAAAAAGACCGTCCGCGGGATGCTGTTGGACGGAAAACTCGAGGAGGTCGCTGAGCTCTCCCGGGAACAACAGAGGGTGCTGGGAAGCCTTATCACGTTGACCTTCGATACGGACCTCCTTGTGGTCTGGAGGGCCATCGAGGCCATGGGTCTGGCCATAAAAGAGGTTGTCCAGGTCGATCGGTCCCAGGCCAAGGAGCACATGAGGCGCCTCTACTGGCTCATCACCGAGGAGGCCGGGGCGGTTTTCTGGAGGGCTCCCGAGTGCATGGCGGAGTGCTGCGCCAGCGAGCCGAAATTCTTCAAGAGCCACATACCCATCGCTTACCACCTCCTGGAAACCCTCGCAGA
>CAYOVN010000014.1:0-38055 GCA_964407425.1 uncultured Gemmatimonadaceae bacterium | reverse complement strand
ATCGTGGACCTGAAGCATGTTGGTCTGGATATCCAGACCGTGCGGACAGGCTCCGGCACATTGTCCATGGCAATCAAGGCAGAGCGAGGCCCCACGGCCATCGAGAGCCGCATATTTCGACATGGCGTATTTCTCTCGGCCCTGTCCCTGGTAGTAGTACGCATATCGCATGACCGTACTCACCGGGACCTCGTATGGGCATTTTTCTACACATTCGAAGCACCCGTGCCTACAGTACTGGTTTTCAAGGGACAAGGTGATTTGGTGGAGCATCTCCTCTTCGGCGTCGGTCAGTTTGGTCCCTGAGAGGGCGACCACTTTGTCCACGAGATCGAAATCGGAAAAGGCTACACATGCGGTGTGCATGTCAGGGTTCTGGAGCACCCAGTGCACGCTTCCCAGTCGAAGCTGCTCCGCGGTCTGGATGCCGTACAGATCGGCAAAGGGACGCGTACGATCGAAGACGTCCTTTTGCCGTTCCGACTGTTCGAGTAGGCGCCCCACCGCCTCCTCCCGAGATGAGCCTCGCCCAACGTACCTTTGCACGGTTCGCTCCTGAGCCTCGGAGAGGTTCTCCGGGTCCAAGGGCTGGAACTGAAGAGACCCGGGGGAGGTCTTCATGGCGGTGGTGCCGACATTGTTGGCCTTGCACGCGGCGATCACGCGGTCACCGTGCTCGTGGGTGAGGAAGTTGTAAACAAGGAGCATCATATCGAAGCGACCGTCCTCGGCGGCGGCCACCAGTTGGTCGGCCATCCCGGTCTGGTTTGTTTGAGCCTGTCCGTGATAGGACACACCGGTGAACCGAACCCGCCCTTCGGCCTTGAGCTCCACCATTGCGGCATGGTACCCAGGGTGGCTGAGTGCTTCGATGGTGGAACAGGCGTGCATGGAGTAGGCGTCCATATAGTCGGTCTTCAGCCGCTCTAGACTCTGCCTTGCTTTTCGCAGCACGGCGTCTTTGTCGTCGCTGGCCCTAAAGGACGCTTTGGTCGCGATGAAGACCTTGGAGCGATCCATGTGGGGCAGGGCATCGCCGATGGCTTGCTCAGCTGCTCCGTTCTGGTAGCTCTCAGCCGTGTCGAAATAGTTGATTCCCTTGTCGTACGCATACCGAACCACCCCGGAATCTCTGAGAGGTCCAGTCCCCATCCCCACGTCCGATACCTGGAATCCGGTCCGACCAAGGGTTCGATAGGCTTGGACCCGAGCCTCTTGGAGGGGTTGGGAGGGGAAGAGCCTGGACCTGGCACCGCTCCCGTCGAGGTTGGCTGCACCTGCTGGGATAGCCCCACCACCCAATGCAGCTCCACCGGCCAGAGCAGCCCCCCCGGTTTTGACGAAGCTTCTTCTGGTGATCCCGACCTTCTCAGATTCCTGCGGACGGTTCTTATTCATCACTCAGCTCCTTCAGGGGGCTTCGTTGCTCCACGGACGGGGCTATTCTAACCCTTGATATCAAGTCGCGCCTTTTTAGAGTTGCGAAACCCCGTTCTACGCGAAGCTCAGTTTCTCATGAGCCCGGGACAAAAGGGTACGCACCGGAACCTGGTGAGGGCAGGCTTTCTCGCAGTGGCCCTCACACTCCATGCATACATCAGCCTTCGGGCCCTTCAGGGCGGCATATTTCTGAATTGCCCGTTTTTCCCGGCTCTGGACATCGAAGTAGTGACCGTATCGGGCGATGGTATTGACCGGCACCTGTTGAGGGCACGAGGGTTCGCAGATGCCACAAGCATGACGGCAGTAGTACTGCCCCAAAAGGGTTTCGTAGCTGGCCAACATGGGGCTCTCGTCTACCGAGAGTTTCTGTCCCGAGAGGGCGATGAAGCCTTCCAGGTCATCGAAGGTGTTGATGGAGGGACAAACCGTGTGGACCCCTGAATTGTCCAGGCAGAATTTGATGGCGGCGTCCCGGATTTCCGTTGCGGAGCTGACTCCATGGAGTTGTTTGAACTCCTCCGCAGCATCGGCCCAGGCCACATATTCCTGGAGGGTCCTTTCCCTGGCCTCCGACATCCGGCCGCTGGCACGTGATCCCGCGGCCGACTCAGTGGCCCGCGTGACCACACCCACTGGATTGGTCTTCATTAGCGTCACTCCCATGTCCTGTGCTTGGCAGGACCGGATGATTCGCTCTCCCTGATCCTTCTGGAGGAAGTTGTATACGAAGAGGGCCACATCGAATCTTCCGTCTTCGGCCGCCGCTCCGATCACGTTCTCCATAGGGCTTTCCACCTGACCGTACACGGAGTGCTCCGGTCCATGGTTCGAAAGTCCGAGAAACCGCACCCTCCCTTCGGCTTTCAGCTCTTCCGCAGCATCATGGAATCCCTGGTGCGTCACCTGCTCGACCCGTGGGGTCATGTGGATCATGAAGCAGTCTGCGTAGTCGGTTTGCATTCGGTCCAGGCAGGCATGAAACCTCTGTTTCAACTCCTCTTTAGAGCTTCCCCCCATGGAAAGATTGAGTTTGGTGGTTATGAAGATGGAGCTTCGGTCCCGACCCTTCAGGACCTCGCCCACGGCCCTCTCGGACTGACCGTTCATATAGTGCTCGGCCGTATCGATGTAGTTGATCCCCATGTCCAACCCAACGGCCAACACGTTCGAATTGGTCAGGAACCCGGTCCCATATCCGATGTCCGAAACCCGGAAGCCCGTGCGCCCGAGAATCCGGTGGGCTTGAACCCTGATTTCCTGTTTCTTCTTCTCCCCCGCCCCTGGTTCCGGACCAACACCCGAGACGACCCCACCTCCCACCACCGCCAGGCCCGTAGTCTTCAGAAATCCTCGACGGCTGACTTCCCTTTCCACTCCCATCTCACTCTCCCATAGAAGGGTTTGACTCGGCTCCAGACCTCGGACTTCCTTCAGCCAGAAATACTATGAGTTCGAATTGTATTTGCTGGCTTCCTCGACCCTGCCGTATACTGGGCCAGTGTTGAAATCTAGGCACGGAAAGGGTGCTGAAAAGGATGGAGCGTAGGGATTTCCTGAAACGTACTGGCCCGGCGGTGGCCTTGGCCGCGGTGACGGGCACTACGGGCTTTGTTTTTCACAACCGGGAACCGGTAGTCAGGCAGAGGTTGTTGGTGAAGCCCGCAAGCTTTGAGGTCCCGCCTGATCCGGCCTTCCCGGTCCTGACCTCAGCCAGGAACTCAGACCCGGAAGCGGCCCTCAACGCCGCCTTGGATGGGATCGGGGGAATTAAAAGGTTCGTTCACCAAGGCGAACGTGTGGTCTTGAAACCCAACGTGGGTTGGGACCGAACTCCCGCCCAAGGTGCGAATACTCATCCAACCCTCGTCAGTACGATGGTCCGGCTCTGCCTGGCCGCCGGTGCAGCCCAGGTCACCGTGGCCGACGTCTCCTGCAACGACCCTCGGCGCAGCTTCCTTCGCTCAGGTGTCCGAGAGGCTGGGGAAACAGCAGGCGCCACGGTGAGACTTCCGGCCGATGAGGATTTCGGGCAAATCGACCTGGGAGGCGTGGTCCTGCAGAACTGGGAGGTTTTGCGGCACTTCGTGGAAGCCGACCGGTTCATCAATATGCCGGTGATCAAGCACCACAACCTCACCGGTTGCACCATCGGAATGAAGAACCTGTACGGAATTCTTGGTGGGCGCCGGAACAGGCTACACCAGGAGATCAACCAGTCCATCGTGGACCTGGCGGCGTTCGTCAGACCCACTCTCACAGTCGTAGATGGCACCCGCGTCCTATTCCGAAGCGGCCCTCAGGGCGGGTCCCTGGATGACGTGACGATCGAGAATACAGTCCTATGCTCCACGGACCAGGTGGCGGCTGATGCCAGGGGAGCGGAATTCCTCGGTCTCAGCCCTGACCAAGTGAGTCATATCCTGCTGGCTGACCGTTCAGGGGTGGGCACCTTGGACTACCGGGTTGCCGGATACAAGGAGATCGTTTGATGCAGGCCGAACCCAGATGACCATACGGACCGTCAGGAATCTCCGCCGGGGCTCTCAGGTCTTCTTTTTCTCCCTCTTCCTTTGGCTGGTTCTCAAAACGACCTTCGACGTGGACTTCAGCCCAGCTGAGGTTTCGGAGATTCAGCTGCCCTACCCAGTCTCCATTGCCCTTCAGTTCGATCCGCTGGCAGCCCTCATGACCCTCCTGGCCGGCGGGACCCTTTACAAAGGGCTCCTCTGGTCCCTGGTCATACTGATTCCGACCGTCTTCATGGGAAGGTTTTTCTGTGGTTGGATGTGCCCCCTCGGGACGTTGAACCATTGGATGTCCGCTTTCAAATCGGAGCGGAAGGAGCGGAAGGGGAAACGCCTCCTGGATTCCAATCGGTACAAACCCTACCAGCGCATCAAATACTACATCCTCTTCTTTGTAACCGGGTCCGCACTCTTGGGGAGCCTACAAGCGGGCCTCCTGGACCCTCTCCCATTGTTGGCACGCTCAATCGGCACAGCCGTTCTCCCAACCCTTCATACCGGGGCTCTGGCCATGACGGCTGCGGCCCGAAACACGGGGATCGGTCCCCTGGAGGCGGTAGCCGGTGGAATCTATGACGCACTGGATTTCACGATTCTGCCCTATCGGCAAGCACACTTCCACGGGGTCATCCTCATCGGGGTTCTTTTCGGCGCCATTCTGATCTTGAACAGGGTGTTCACCCGGTTCTGGTGCCGGGGAATCTGCCCCCTGGGTGCCTTGCTGGGTGTCTTCTCCCGCTTCGCCATCTTCGGTCTTCAAAAGGACCAGGAGGCCTGCGGCGGGTGCAACAAATGCCTCCTCAACTGCCAGGGCGGAGACAACCCCATCGTCGGCAGCAAGTGGCACCAATCCGAATGCCACCTCTGCCTGAACTGTCAGGCTTCCTGTCCTGACGGAGCTCTTCACTTCCGCTTCTTCCCCCAACAGGAAGACACCCGGGAGAATCCAGCTGGCACTTCGATCCCCGACGTGACGCGCCGGAAGGTCCTGGGCTCCTTGGCCGCCGGGGTGGTAGCCGTGCCTCTTTTCCGGTCCGGTGACGCCTTCGAGGCGAAGCGATCCCCGTACCTCATGCGTCCACCGGGCTCACTCTCCGAGGAGAAGTTCCTGGAACGCTGCATCAGGTGCGGTCAGTGTATGCGGGTGTGCCCAAACAACGCATTGCATCCGACGCTTTTGGAGTCCGGGTTCGAGGGGCTCTGGACGCCCTACATGATTCCGAAAATCGGGTATTGTGAGCCGACCTGTACGCTCTGCGGTCAGGTCTGTCCCACCGGGGCCATTCAGGAACTGGCTTTCGAGGAGAAAGTAGGAGACGAAAACACCCCGCCCATGCGTATGGGAACGGCGTTCTTCGATCGGGGCCGGTGTTTGCCATGGGCCATGGCGACACCCTGCATCGTCTGCGAGGAGTGGTGTCCGGTTTCTCCCAAGGCCATCTACCTGAAGGAGGAGGCCGCAATCAACGGGGAAGGGGAGGAGGTCCTGGTCCAGCGCCCTCACATCAATCCCGCTCTCTGCACCGGATGCGGGGCCTGTGAATACGCCTGCCCGGTCTTCGATCGGAAAGCGGTCTACGTCACCTCGGTGGGCGAGTCTCGGTCCGAGACCAATCAGATTCTTTTGGAACGGGCGACCTAGATAGGCTTCTGACCCTGCCAGGGGTGGGCCGGGTAGCCCGTCAGTCCAGGACCCACCCGTCATCCCCCAGGGCCCTGACCTCAGCCTCCGGCCCATCCACCTCCCCCAGGTTGATCCGGTCCCCGGGGCTCACACTCCGTTTGAGATACCCCAAGGCGATGTTCTGGCGGAACGCAGGGGATGCGACGGCTGATGTGATCCAACCCACACTCTTCTCCCCCCCGGCTGCGTAGAGTTCTTGGCCAGGACGGGGAAGAGGGGCATCCCCGAGGAGCATTCCCCGGAGTTCCTTGTTCACATGCCCCCGGTCCCGGATGCGAATGACCACCTCCTGTCCGGTATAACAGCCCTTCGTGTCGTCCACCGCCCTGCCTTGAATCCCGGCCTCCAGGAGAATGGTCTCCTCATCCATGTCGGTTCCGTAGGCAGGGCGACCTTTTTCCACCCGAAGCACGGTCAACGTGCGCTCCGTGAGGGGAATCGCCCCGGCCGAATCCAGCTCTTTCCAAAGGGCATCGGCTGATTCGGCGGGGATAATGAGGTTCCATCCGTTGGTGTGAGTGTCGCCATTCCCGGAAACCCGAAGGGTCCCACTGCCGGTCCAGGGGAAGACCAACTCCTCTTCTTCCTTCAGCTCCGCCATCCCCTCCGGGGAGCCGGGGAATCCGACCTTGGGCCAGGCTTTGGCCAGGGTGGAGGGTACCTCAGGCCCGAGAAGTGTGAGGTGGGAAACATGGGAGGAGACATCCTCGACCTTGGCCAACCGGGGGGGAAGAAACTTCCTGAAATGGGCCAGGGCTCCCTCAAAACCCAGGTGGGGGAGATCCAGGAGAAAGCCATCCTTCGGATCCCTCAGCCACCGAAGGTCGGTTACCACCCTTCCCTTATGGGTGAGGAGCGCCGAATACCTGACGATCCCCTGGGAAACTCCACCTTCTTCCCCGCTCAAAGGCGGCGGGGGGCTGTTGGAGAGGATCCCGTTCAACATGTCTCCGGGGGCTTTCCCGGTCACTGTCAGAGCCCGCCGCTCCAGACGAAATCCTGCGGCAGCTCCCCATAGGGCCGCATCGTAATCCGGGCCCGTCGAGATGGAATTCGCCATCGATTATTCCGTTGTCCCTGAACCGTTCTTGAGTTCTTCCACCATGCCGAGAATGCGTTGCGAGTCAGACGCATCCGGCGACACATTAAGATAGGCCTCCAGCTGCTCCAGTGCTTCTCTCTTCCTGCCCAACCGGGCCAGAATCACACCCTTGTCCCGGATCTCCGCCGAACGAAGAGGGCGGATGAGGAGAAGGCGTTCCACCACCGCCAACGCCCTTCTGTGGTCCCGGACATTCAGATAGAGGCTTTTCAGGTTCACCAACATCCGAACCAACATCTCCCTCTTCGTTGCCGGCTGAAGAAAGGAGTCGTCGACTCTGATCATTCCCCCATAAACCCGATCCAACAACTCCTGGGCCTCGTCTTCGAACCGCACCGCTCCACCGTCGTAGGGATCGATGAGGAGATCGATGGCGTCCCCCCGGAAACGGACCAGGAAATGACCCGGGAAATTGACGCCCTCCAGCGGAAGTCTCAATCTCCAGCCCACCTCCAAAACCACTATTCCCAGGGTAAGGGGAATACCCAGCTTCCGGTCCAGTACGTCGTTGAGGAATGAGTTCCGGGGATCGTAATATGCTTCCCGGTTTCCCCGAAAGCCGTGCCGATTGTAGAGAGTGGCCAGCAATTCCTGGAGTACGAGGAGGGGGGCGGTCTCGTCGTCCAGACGATCCCTGGTCTCCTCCGCCAGCAGGTCCAGCTGGCTCAGATACCGCTCTTCCGGGAGCTGAAGGTACTCCTCCCGAGCCACCATAAGGGCGGCTCCGGCCAGATTGATCTGGTCATCCCCTTGGCTGAGTTCCGCCAATAATCGCTTCCGCAGGGAGTGTTTGGGGGAGGTCATAACCTTCCTTCGCCTGAACTCTTTCCTTACTTCCGAAAACCGAGATGCCTAGATTGGGCTCTTCTGGACCGAACCGAGTGCAACCCATACCCTCATGGGCCCCGGGGTTTCCATCAATACGGCAAGAAGGTGAAATGAAGGACGAACCGAGAGACCAGAGACCCAAGCTCCGCCTGACCCAGCTTTCCCACGGATCCGGGTGAGCATGTAAACTCGGGATGACCGAGCTGGCGCAGGTTCTGCGTCATGTTACTCCTGTGGCGGACCCTAACGCGTTGGTGGACGCATCCACCGGCGACGATGCCGCCGTGTATCTCATCGACGAGGGCCGGGCCCTGGTCGTGACCACGGATTTCTTCACCCCGGTCGTGGACGACCCCTACGACTTCGGGCAGATTGCCGCGGCGAACGCCCTTTCCGACCTCTACGCCATGGGTGCCAAACCCCTCTTCGCCCTGAACCTCCTGGCCTTCCCCAGAAAACTCCTGGACGAGGGATCCCTTGCGGAGATACTCAGGGGAGGGTCGGACAAGTGTCGTGAAGCCGGCATTCCCATTTTGGGCGGCCACTCCATCGATGACGCCGAGCCCAAGTTCGGCCTCGTGGCTATCGGTGAAGTCGACCCGGACGCTATGTGCACGAACGATGCGGCCCGGCCCGGTCAGAAGCTGGTTCTGACAAAGGCCCTCGGCACAGGGATCATCGCCACTGCCATCAAAGAAGGAAAAGCCGACGAGAACACCATCCTGGCTGCATCCCGGTCCATGAGTGCTCTGAACGGGCCCGCCGCAGATGCCATGAGGGCGGCCGGAGTCCGGGCCGCCACCGACGTCACCGGCTTTGGACTCCTGGGACACCTGAGGCAGATGGCTCGGGCTTCTGGAGTATCCGTGGCCCTGACCAGTGATTCAATCCCTGTCCTTCCAGGAGCCAGAGAACTCACTGAGACGGAGCGGTTCCCTGGAGGGTCCCTTCGGAACATGAAGGATGTGGAAGAGGACGTGGTATTTCCTGAAACCATGCCCGAATCCGAACGGCTTCTCCTGGCTGACGCCCAGACCTCCGGCGGCCTCCTCATGGCCGTGGATCCGGAGGCCCTCCCCTCCCTTCTTGCCGACCTGACCGAAGTGGCTCCCGATGCGGCCCTCATTGGGGAAATGGGAGAAGGCCCGCCGGGCCGGATTCAGATCCTCTAGAATCCGACTCAGCGGGCCTTTCCGACCTCAGTGTCGGTAGGTCCCGGGAGCTGCGGGGTGTTGGTCACACCCAGGGTGGAGGACTCTAGGCCCTGATTTCCTTTCCCGGGGCCTTTTTCTTGGAGGGAGCCTTCCTCTTACCCCCCGAAGAAGCACCCTTCGCCCTGGCCCGGGGCTTCCGGTCCTCATCCACCAGAGCGATCTCGATAACCGAGTCGAGATCCTCGACAGGATGGAAGGTGAGGGTCTTTGCTACCTCCTCTGGAAGGTCCTCCAGGTCAGCCTCGTTATCCTTCGGAAGAATGATCTCGCTGATCCCGGATCGAACCGCACCAAGGATCTTCTCCTTCAGGCCACCGATTGGGAGGACCCGTCCGGTAAGTGTCAGCTCACCGGTCATGGCCACATCCCTCCTGACCTTCCTGCCGGAGAGGGCCGAAACCAGGGCAGTCGCCATGGTGATACCTGCCGAGGGCCCATCTTTGGGAACAGCCCCAGCCGGCACGTGGATGTGGATGTCCCTGTCCTCCAGAGCTTCACTCGGAATTCCCAGGTGATCGTGTTGGGCCTTTGCGTAACTCAATGCGGCCCGACCGGACTCCTTCATCACGTCACCCAACTGGCCCGTCAGGACCAGGCCTCCCTTACCCCGCATGACGGAAGCCTCTACGAACATGATGTCCCCGCCCATGGGTGTGTAGAACATGCCCGTCGCAACCCCCACCGTATCCACAGGAGCCATGATCTCGGGATGAACCCTGGGCCGCCCCAGGAGCTCCCGAACCTTTTCGGCACTCATCTTCACGCCGTCGATTTCGTCGCCGGCGATCTTCCGGGCCACCTTGCGGGAGAGCTTTCCGAGCTCACGCTCCAGCTGCCGGACCCCAGACTCCCGGGTGTACTTCTGAACGACGGAGAGGACTGCTTCGTCGTCGAACTCCATCTCCCCTTCCCGCAGTCC
Source organism: uncultured Gemmatimonadaceae bacterium (assembly GCA_964407425.1). GTDB lineage: Bacteria > Gemmatimonadota > Gemmatimonadetes > Longimicrobiales > Gaopeijiaceae > JABDNZ01. The sequence continues at coordinate 28,340 of CAYOVN010000014.1, read as the reverse complement.
TGACTGCTTCTCCTGTCGCGGAAGCAGATACCGCTTGGCGATCTCCAGCTTCTCCTTCTCGGTGTACCCAACGAACTCCACCCGCTCCATCCGATCCAGGAGCGGTGGTGGAATCCGGTCCACATAGTTTGCCGTGGCGATGAACAAAACCTCAGAGAGGTCGAAGGGGATCCCAAGATAGTGGTCGGTGAAGGAAGAGTTCTGTGCCGGGTCGAGAACCTCCAGAAGGGCGGAGCTTGGATCGCCCTGGAAGGACACACCCAGTTTGTCCACCTCGTCCAGAAGGAACACGGGGTTCTTGCTCTTCGCCTGCCGCATGCCCTGGATGATTCGACCGGGCATGGCCCCGACGTAGGTCCGCCGGTGCCCCCGGATGTCAGCTTCGTCTCGGGCTCCGCCTAGGGAAATGCGGACGTATTTCCGACCAAGGGATCGGGCGATGGACTGGGCGATACTGGTCTTCCCTGTTCCCGGAGGCCCGCCGAAGAGGAGAATCGGGCCACGCCCGATGCCATCTTCCGCCAGGTCCGGGCGGCTCTCGTCCTCCTCGATCTTCTTGATCAATTCTTCAACAATTTCGGAGTCGTCAGGTACGGCGTCGTCCAGTTTCTCTGGGCCATCCATATCGCCATCGATCCCCAGACGCTCCTCTTCGTCCTCCAGAGCCCTTTCGGTCTGAAGTTTTCGAACCGCCAGGAATTCCAGGACACGGTCCTTAACATCTTCGAGACCGTAGTGGTCCTCCTCCAGAATCGCCGAAGCTTTCTTCAGATCCAGTTTGTCTTCGGTCCGGTCACCCCAGGGAAGCTCGGTGACCCACTCCAGAAAGGTTCGAATGACCTGGTACTCGGCCGATTGGGGGCTGGTCCGTTCCAGGCGCTTGAGCTCCCGTTCGACCTCCGTTCGTGCTTCCTCGGAGAGCTCGAGTTCCGCCACACGCTCCCGGAGCTCCTCTACATCGTTCCTCTCGTCCTCGTCACCCAACTCCTTCTGGATCTGCTTCAACTGCTCCCTCAGGAGCATCTCCCGCTGCCGCTCGCCCAGTTCCTCCTGGACCTTGGCCTGGATATCCTCCTGGGCATCGATCCGGGCCAACTCACGCTCAACGGCCACCAGAGCGGCCCGCATCCGGTCTTCGTCAGGCAGAATCTCCAGAAGCTGCTGCTTGTCGGCGGTGGGCAGTTCGAGGTAGAAGGCCACCAGATCTGCAAAGGCCCCGGGATCATCCACCCCCTGAATCAGCTGATTCAGAGCTTCAACCGGGACACCCCTCCGCGTACCCAACTCAGCAGCACGCTCCCGTAGCTCTCCATCCATAGCCTGGAAGGCCGCGTCCTCAGTTGCTTGAGGAGGCAAACGCTCGAGGGTCATGAGGTTGGCCTGGAGCATGGCCTCCCCATCCTTGAAGTAGGTCAGGGCTTGCGCTCTACCCTCCCCCTGGACGAGAAGCTGCATGCCTCCCCGGACCCGGTGGGTTTGAATGATCCGGACAATCGTGCCGACATTGTAGAGGATCTCGGGATGGGGATCATCCACGTTCTCCTTTTGGGCAACGGCGAAGAGTCGCCGGTCACCTTCCAAAGCCTCCTGTACCGCCTCAACGGTCCCCGCTCGCCCGGCGGAAATCGGAACTGCAACTCCGGGATACACCACAGTATCCCGAAGAGGAAGCACCGGAAGTGAGTATCGCTCGCCCATGAGTCCTCTCCCCATCTTATCTCAGTGAACCGCCCTGCACCGCTTTATCCTACCGACAGGACGGGATTCTTGCATCCAAGCAGGATTCTTGCCAACCCCAAATCGACCGAAACGTGCCGAAAAAGCAGGAACCCTGTCAAACTGGCGGGACCCTGACTCATTCGGCCCACCTTTTTCCAAGCATCACCCTACCCTAAGTTTCATATTGATCTACTACCCGCCACCTTTTTCCGGGGTGCCATGCACGACCTTCTGGACGGAGTCACCTGGTTTCGACACTCGTCGGTCCGCATCCGCAGGGGCGGCCTGGAGATCCATGTGGACCCCTGGGGTGTGACCGAAAGAAGTGCCGCCGACTACGTCCTCCTGACCCATCCCCACTACGACAACTTTTCTGAAGAAGACATCGCGAAGGTAAGAGGTTCCGAAACCGTCGTGGTTGCCCCCGTTGGAATGAGAAAGCAATTGGAGGGCCTGGATCATCTTCTCCGCCCCGGGGACCTCATACAGCTTAATCGCATAGATATCCTCGCCGTACCTGCCCACAACACCGAGAGGAAGTTCCACCCTCCCGACTCCGGTTGGCTTGGATACGTTTTCACCCTCGACGACATTACCTATTTCCACGCCGGCCACACCGACCCCCTGGAATCAATGGCCGGGATCCGGTGCGACGTAGCCCTATTCCCATGTTCATCCGACTACACCATGTGTCCCGAAGACGCCATCAGAATGGCGGAAGCGTGTGGCGCCCAGGTTCTCGTGCCTCTTCACTGGGAGGAGAACAAGGATGGCGTAGAAGAGCTCAGGGCTTTGGCCGACCAATTCTCAGGGACCATCGAATTTCTCGAACGGACCACATGAACCTCCGAACGCCATCAATCCGACTCTTCCAAACTCTCTTCCTCGCCTTCCTCACCACCCTTCCCGGCCCCCTGGGGGGTCAAACGACTTCTTCGCCCCGTCCTACGACGCTGGCGGGCAGGTCGACGGTGTACGCGCCCAATGGTGTCGCCGCCACGAGCCAACCTCTGGCCACCGGAGTGGCTTTGAAGGTTCTCCAGGACGGAGGGAACGCTTTCGACGCGGCGGTGGCTGCGGCGGCTGTTCTGAACGTGGTGGAGCCCCACATGACAGGGATGGGGGGGGATGTCTTCGCCCTCTTCTGGTCGGCCGCGGAAGGGAAGCTCGGGGGTCTCGATGCCAGCGGAAGATCGGGCTCATTGGCCACCCCGGATACGATCCGGGCCCTTGGACTGGATGACGTACCGTACCGAGGAGCTCGTGCCGTTACGGTCCCGGGAGCCCTTTCAGGATGGGCCGCACTTCTGGACGAATACGGGACGCTCACCCTGGCCGAAGCTTTGGCCCCGGCTATCGACATCGCGGAAAAGGGATTCCCGGTAACCCCCATCATCGCAGGCCAGTGGAGAGGCAACGTACGAGTCCTGGAACGGGATCCCGGCGCCGCCGCCACCTACCTTCTGGATGGCACCCGGGCCCCGGAAGCCGGAGAGTGGTTTCAAAACCCTGACCTGGCCGCCTCCTTCCGGATGGTTGCCAAGCAGGGGCCCGCGGCCCTATACGGGGGAGCTTTGGGCGAAAAGATCGTGGAGACGGTACAGGCTCAAGGCGGGTTCCTGACCCTGGAAGATCTGGAGAACCATGAGGTCGAATGGGTGGAGCCAATCTCGGCCGACTTCCACGGGCACCAGGTGTGGGAGCTTCCTCCGGCAGGGCAGGGGATCGCCGCTCTGGAGATGATGAAGATCCTGAATACTTTCGACATGGCCGGAATGGGTCACAACTCCCCTCTGTATTTCCATCACATCATCGAAGCCAAGAAGTTGGCCTTCGCCGATCTGGATCGGTACATCTCGGACCGGGAATATCTCGAGGGTGATCCAAAGGCTCTTCTCGACGACGAGTACATCGCCCAGCGAGCAAGCCTTATCGATCCCACCAAGGCGGCTGACCGGGCGGATCCGGGCCGACCCTTCAACAGTGGAGAGACCATCTACCTCTCTGTAGCTGACAAGGAGGGGAACATGGTCTCATTCATCAACAGCATCTTTGAATACTTCGGTTCCGGTGTAGTGGCCCCGGGTACCGGGTTCGTTCTCCAGAATCGGGGCGCGGGCTTCACCCTGGAGGATGGGCATCCGAACCAGATCGCTCCCGGAAAGCGGCCCTTCCACACACTCATTCCGGGGTTTGTCACCAAGGACGGAGAGCCCCTGATGGCCTTCGGGGTCATGGGCGGATCCATGCAACCCCAGGGGCACGCCCAGCTTCTCTTGAACCTTCTGGTTTTTGATATGGACCTCCAGGACGCCATCGACGCCCCCAGAGTCCGCCACATGGGAGGAAGTCGGATCGTTCTGGAAACCCCGGTAACGGACCAGGTGAGGGAAGCCCTCGAACAGTTGGGCCACACAATTTCCAGCGGCGGCTCCTTCGGTGGCGCTCAGGTCGTGTTCCGTCTACCAAAAGGTTGGGCCGCGGGATCGGATTCTCGAAAGGACGGGATGGCCGCCGGCCATTGAGGGCCCGGAGGAAGGAAGCGGGCCGGGAGAAGGGAAGCTGGTGAAGCGACGGGAAGAAGGCGGTCGGGAGGCCTGGGTCCTTCCCTTCAGCAGGTTGCCGAAGGGGTTCCTTCGATTCCTGGACGAGCCCCCGGAACCACCCTCTGCGCCCGTACCATCAGCCACCCTGATTCTTCTTCGGCAAGGCGACGCGAAGCTTGAGGTTCTCCTTCTCGAGCGGACTCCACGTTCCGGTTTCATCCCCGGGGCGTGGGTTTTTCCCGGAGGCCGGGTCGATCCGGAGGACAGTGACTCCAGCCTTCTTGCCTTCATCGACGGGCTCACTGAAGAAGATGCCCGGGAGACGCTCACCCTGGAAGGCGGAACCACCTCCGCCCTCGCTTTTTGGGCTGCCGCGGTCCGGGAGACCTTCGAGGAGACCGGAGTAATGATCAGCGGTGGAGTGGAATCTGCCGACTCGGGTGAGTTGGCCATGGCCCGGCACAGTCTTTTAGAAGGAAAGCGTTCCTTCCTGGATATTCTGAGAAGCCTGGGACTGAAGCTGGATCTGAGAACACTCCAATATCATGGACACTGGCTCACACCCGAATGCGAGCCCAGGCGTTATGAGACCCGGTTCTTCATGACCGAGGTGGGATCCAACGTGCTCGTGACTCCCCATGAGAAGGAGATGGTGGCAGAACGCTGGCTTGCCCCTGCCGAAGCCATCGCCCTGAATCAGGAGGGCGCTCTACCCCTGGTTCTCCCCACACTCTTCACACTTCAGGAACTCCTGCCTTACCGAACTCCTCATGAGGCAATGGAGCAGCTCGGTCAAAGACCCGTCCCCAGACGCCTCCCCGTCCCGGAGCGAGCCGAGAACGGCATCCGATTCCGCATTTAGGACTTTGCTAGTCTTTCCGCCAGAACAGTCGCCACATCGAAAATCTGACTCTCCTCGTCCTTCATTACCCCCAGCATTCGGTGGCAACCCGGACACCCCGTCACCACGTCCTTCAGGCCCGTGGCCTGAATCTGCTCCCACCGCTTCTGGTTGACCTTGGCCGGGGAGTCCCAGAGGAAGCCTCCGCCTCCACCTCCGCAGCACGTGGTCGGGAAGGCAGCGGCGCTGCTCTCCGGATTTTGGAGAGTGACCCCGACGCCCTTCAAAAGCCCCTTCATTTCCCCGTCTTCATCGTTATGGAAGACCTTGCAGGGGGTATGAATGGCGGCGGTCATGGGTTTGGACTCCAGCTCCAACCGGCCATTCCGGACCAGTCCCGCCAGGTAGGGAGTGTGGAGACGGACGTTGGAAAAATCAGCGCCGTGGGCTTTGTACTGGGTCTCGATGGTATCCCGACAGTGGGGACAGATGGTGAGGATGGCTCGATCCTGATTTCCACCGAGGGCCTCGGTCAGGAACTCGATCCGGTCTAGAGCCCAAAGGGGCCAGTCCTCCATGAGGCCGCCACCGTGGAGGAGGCCTTCGCCCCAGCACTGCTCCTCAGCAAGAACACCCCATTTGATCCCAGCCGCATCCAGAAGCTTCCCTGTAGCCAGCACCACCGGTTGAACCTCGGGACTGTTTCCTCCCTGGCATCCCAGAACGAAGAGGAGCTCGTGCTCTGACGGATCGTAGATGGGGAGGTCGTGTTCTTTGATAAAACGGCTCCGCTCCCCATCCACACCGAAGATGTTGCCGGAGGAAGCCAGCGCTTTCATGGCCGTGTCCCGGAGGGCCCGGGGCGGATACAACCCCTCTAGCATGAGGCGCCCCCGAATCTCCAGGGCATTCCGGCCAGGCCTGCACCCTGTCGGACAAGCAATCTCACACGCCCTGCACTGCACGCAGGTGGCCGTGAGGTCGGCGTCGATTTCCTCAGCCAGTTGCTCTGCCGTAAGGGCAGGGTTCTGGAGGGCCAGCACAAAATGCTCCCGGGGCTTCAGGGCCGGTCCTGCCGGACATGCATCATTGCACCGACCGCACTGGATACAGGCCGCCTGATCGAACAAGGCACCGAAGCTGAAATCCCCGACCCCTTCCGCCATCCCCAGGCGGGCATACTCAGCTTCCAATTTGGCCTCGTCCTCCATGTCCATGTCCAGGTCGTTCCCGAACACTGGCCGATCGGAGGGCAGTTCCGTCATGTGCTTCAAGACCACGTTCACCGGAGCCAAGACCAGGTGAAGGTGCTTCCCGAAAGCGATGACGCCGGGGAAAGCAGCCAGGACCAGAAAGTGGGCCCACCAGTTCCCTACCTCCGCCGCCGATTCAGCGGCGAAGGATCCCTCCAGGAGGTGGGTGATCATGAGAAGGGCAATGAGGGCGAGGATTACCCCGGACTCGAAGAGGTGGGTCATCTTCTTCCGTTCCACGAAGTACCTGCGAACCACGAGGAACACGATGGCCACTAATACGATGATGGCCACTACGTCCAATAGGCGGTTGTACCACTCAGGGGCCGCCACCTCCAGACCCAGCCCAGCCAAGATCAGGAGAAGGCTCTTGAAGAGGAAAGCCAGGAGTCCGAAGAAGAGGGGAAGGTGGGCCAACCCAACCCAGGGTCGGTTCCGTAGGACAACGTTCTGGGTCAGGACCTCAGCCACACCCGGGAAGAAACCCTTGGGGTTCGTGATCTCGACCTCTCCCCGTTTGGGCCAGGCCTGGGCCACCCTTCGTGTCCACAAGATGTACCCAAAGGCCCCGATACTTCCGAGGAGAATCAGTCCCACCAGAAGAGGCTGGATCCAAGCCATCTGCAATTCCTCCTGAAGCCGTCTATCCCGTGACCAACCCTGCCGTCTCTGGGGACCCCCCCCAGTAAACCGGGGTAAGGATTAGCCCCAATCGGAATACCTTAGCCAAAACCAGACGAATCTGCACGGTTTCATAACCGTGGCGGAGGCGCCTGACCTGAGAAGGAAGATCCTCTGATGTCTTCATCGCAGCCGTCCACCCTGGGCGAACTCAAGTCCTCAGGCTATCAGCCACTTCCTGTCAGGGACGAACTCCGGAAGAACCTCATCGCGAAATTGGAAGGTAGTGAGGCGCTTTTTCCGGGAATCGTTGGATACGAAGACACGGTGATTCCCCAACTGGTAAACGCCGTTCTTGCCCGTCACGACTTCATTCTCCTTGGCCTGCGGGGGCAAGCCAAAAGCAGAATCCTCCGGCAACTCATGGAACTTCTTGACCCGGCCCTCCCAATCCTGGCCGGTAGCGAAGTGAATGATTCACCCCTCGGCCCCATCTCAAAGCAGGGCCGCCTCATCATCGAGGAGATGGGGGACGACGCACCGTTGGAGTGGATCCCCCGGGAATACCGGTACGTGGAGAAGCTGGCCACCCCCGATGTCACCATTGCCGACATGATCGGAGATGTCGATCCCATCAAGGCCGCCAGAGGCGGACACATTCTGGCCGACGAGTTGACCATCCACTATGGCCTTCTCCCAAGAGCCAACCGTGGAATCTTCGCCATCAACGAGCTGCCTGATCTGGCAGGAAAGATCCAGGTAGGCCTCTTCAACATCCTCCAGGAAGGGGATGTCCAGATCAAAGGCTATCCGGTTCGCCTTCCCCTGGACGTCTTCATGGTGTTCACCGCCAATCCGGAGGACTATACGGCTCGGGGAAAAATCATCACCCCTCTGAAGGATCGGATCGGGGCGGAGATCCGCACCCACTATCCTCTCGAGGTCGAGACGGGCATCTCCATCACACGGCAGGAAGCTTGGACCCAGCGGGGAGGTCCTCCCGTCAGCATCCCGGACTTTATGGAGGAGGTGGTGGAGAGAGTGGCATTCCTGGCCCGGAGCGACAAACGAATCGACCAGCGCTCAGGGGTGAGCCAGCGGCTACCCATCACACTGATGGAGACGATTGTTTCGAGCGCCGAACGCCGGGCGTTCCTCCGGGGCGAGGAGGAGGTGGTGCCGCGAATCTCAGACCTATATGCCGCCCTCCCCTCCATCACAGGGAAGTTGGAGCTGGAGTACGAAGGGGAACTCCACGGGTCCAGGAAGATCGCAGAGGAGCTCATCAGCGCTTCGGCCGGAATGACCTTCAGTGAGCGGGCCGGGGGCGCCGACGTGGAGGCGATCGTCGGGTACTTCGAGGGTGGTGGGGCTCTTCAAGTCTCCGAGGACGCCACGGGCCCGGCCTGCGTGGAGGCGTTCGGGGTCGTCGACGGCCTTTTGGAGCTGGTGGAGTGGGTGGGGCTCGCCCCTTCAGCTAAGCCCGCGGGTTTCCGGGCTGCCGCATGTGAACTGGTGCTGGAGGCCCTGGTGGCAGAGCGACGCATCAGCCGAACCGACGCGGGTTATTCCCGCCCTCCCTTCGAGATCTAAGGCCCCCCCACCGCCTGAGGCCTACTCACCCGTCGGCATAAGCCCTTCGGTCAACGGCCGCCATCAACGGAGAGGGTCTGGCCGGTGATCCAGGAGGCGTAATCCGAAGCCAGGAACATCACTGCGTTGGCAATATCCTCGGGCTCTCCCAGCCGCCGCGTGGCGATTGAGGCCACCAGCCTTCCCTGGCCCTCCTCACCGTAGGCCTGCCACTGCTTTTCCGTCGTCGGATTGCATCGGATGAACCCGGGGGCGACGCAGTTCACCGTGATCCCCGAAGGCCCCAAATCATGGGCGAGCTGACGGGTCAGTCCTATGAGGCCCGCTTTGGCCGAAGCGTATGCTTGGATCCCCGTGAGGCTCACCCGGAGGCCAGCTCCCGAGGAGATGTTGATGATCCTTCCCCGATCCGCCCTCCTCATTCCTGAGACCACAGCCTGGGAAACGTTGAAGGCGCCGTTCAGGTTCACATCGAAGATCACCTGCCAGTCCTCCTCCGAAACCTCCTCCAGGGGCCGGCCCACCTGCCCCGCCACACCCCCTGCGTTGTTCACCAGGACATCCACCTGACCCGAGGCTGCCGAAGCCTCCGCCACAAAGGCCGCCACGCCTTCCCGATCACGGACGTCCACCACTCGGGTTTCGCACGGACCTCCGCAAAGATCTCGCGTTTCATCCAGCTTCCCCGGATCCAGGTCACAGGTCCAGACACGCCCACCGAGCCCTGCAAAGGACCGACACATGGCCTGCCCCAACCCATGCCCCCCACCCGTGATCAGAACCGTCTGCCCGGAAAAATCGATCTTCATGGTTGTGCCCCCAACTCCCTCATGTTTTCGCGATCCAGGGGCCGAACCCCTGATTCGATCTGATGGATTTGATGAATCAAGGCCTGTGTGAGAGGGGTGGCTACCCCAACCCGTTTGCCGATACGGACAATCCACCCCAGCTGGGCCCCCACCTCGGTCTTCCGCTTTCTCACTGCCAGGTCCCTCCAGATCCCACTATGGGTCTTGGCCGATGCACGGTTGAAAAGCACCAGCTGATCCAGAGAGGCTGAGGCCAGGTCCGGGGATCCCCCGGGGCGGAACGCAGAAGGGTCAAACCCGTCGAAGCCCTCCAACTTCACGCCGTGGGCCAGCGCCACGGCGACGGCTTCCTGGGCCAACCCGATGAGGTCAGGCCGGAAAGACACATCCGCAAGGACGTCGGCGATGGAGTCGTTGGTCAGGGCCGAGGCAAAAAGAAGGGAAGCGTAGGCCAACTTCCCCCAGAGGTAGCCGAAGATGTTCTCGGTGAGGACCGCATCGGGCTCGAAGTCCTGAAGAAGGGAATGAACCCTTCGAATTCGTTCAGTTATAGCTCCATCTACCTCGCCCACCACCGTGGCCCCGCGGTTTCCACGATGTACCACGCCGGGCTCCAGATAGTCCGCACCAAAATTCACAAAGGCTCCGATGGTTCGCCCTGAGCCGACTCCGTCGGCGATTTCATACTCACAAAGGCCATTCTGGATGGAGACTACTGCCCCATCGTCCGCGAGATGGGGCTCCAACTGCCCGAGGGCTTCCTTGGTATCCTGAGATTTCACACAGAGGAGGATAAGAGGGAACCGGCCCCTCACCTCGAGGGGCACCACCGCCCGAACCGGAGTCGTGAACTCCTCCACCGGCCCGGTGATCCGTAATCCCTCCCTGTTCATGGCACTGACGTGATCGTCTGCCCGATCCACAAAGAGCACGTCCGTGCCGGCCTGGGCGAGAGACCCCCCGATACACCCACCCATGGCGCCGGCCCCCCAGATCACCACCGGCGTTCCCTCCATGCCTCCGGTAGGCTTCAAGACCACCCCTCCTCCATGAGCTCCCGGGCTTCGGCCACCGTCACATCCCATATAGCCATCATCTCTTCGTCCGGACGTTGGTAGAAGCCACCGTAGTTCCCGTCCCCGAGAACCTCCCGGAAAGCGGCGGGATCGAGAACGGATTTCCTTTCGTAGTCAAAGGGCGGTTTCTGCTCCGGTGGTAGGGCTACCCCCTCCAGCCGCGTCCAGGGAAAGTTCTCCATCCAGGAGGCATGTGAGCCCACCGGATCCACCTCCCGGATCTTCGCCAAGGTCTTTGGCGCAATCCACCAATTGAAGGTCTTCACCTTATGCCCCGGGTTATCGGCCATCCACTCCGACGCCAAAGAGGCCCCCGGTGCGTTTCCCCCATGACCATTCACGAATACGATCCGCCGGAAACCCGCCCGGGAAAGAGAGTCCAGGACGTCCCGAACCAGGGCGAGATAGGTCTCCACCCTGAGGGAAACGGTCCCGGGAAAGGCCGTGAAGTAGGGGCTGATACCGTAGGGGAGTACAGGGAATACCGGAATGCCCAATGGCGCAGCCGCTTCCTTGGCCAACTTCTCCGGGATCAACGTGTCCACCATCAGACTCAGATACGCGTGCTGTTCCGTGCTGCCCAGGGGGACCACCGCCCGGTCATCTGTCTTGAGATACTCCTCCACCTGCATCCAATTCATGTCTGCTAGTCGCAACAGAAGCCTCCCTTGGGCCGTTTGTTTTTTGATCTCCGGGGCCAGGTCACCATCCTCGGTCACCATCCTCGGTCACCGTCCAAGGCCACCGCACGCAGTCGTTGGATCAAAACCGGCCTAAAGTTGAGGGCCCGGGCCATGAACCGCCATGGCGGAAACCTTCTGACCCCTGAACACGTCCTAGTTCATGATTACCTCTAGTTTTTCTAGATGTCGGTTTTCTAGGGAAAGACGGGATCAGGGCCCTACACCCGAAAAGAAGAGGAAAGAGAAGTGGGCAAACAACAATCCGACATGATCCGGGGCACCCTGGATATGATGATCATGAAGGTCCTCTCCCTTGATCCCATGCACGGATGGGGAATCTGCGAAAGGATCAAGCTCATTTCCGAGGACGAACTCCAGGTGAATCAGGGGTCTCTATATCCGGCCCTCCACAAACTCACCCAGGAAGGGTGGATCAAGTCCTACTGGGGTCTGACGGAGAACAACCGAAAGGCCCGTTTCTACCGCCTGACCCGGGCAGGCCAAAAGCAGTTGCAAGTAGAAGAGGCCCATTGGGGCCGCCTTGCGGCTGCCGTATCCAGAGTCATGGCCACTTCCTGAGGAACGGGAAATGCGATTCATCTCCAAATGGGTTTTTCGCCTCCGAGCCACCCTATTTCCGGACCGGCTCGAAAAGGCCATGAGGGAGGAGATGGATTTCCACATGGAGATGGAGGCCCGAAAGCTCATGGCCGACGGAATGCCCCCAAGAGAGGCACTCAAGAAGGCTCGGCGAGATTTCGGGGAGCCTGAGTATCACAAAGAAAAAGCTCGAGAGTCATGGGGAATCGGCATGGTCCAGAACTTCAGAATCGACGCCTGGCACACACTCCGATCCTTACGCCGAAATCCGGGGTTCGCCATTGTCTCCATTTTGACCTTGGGCCTGGGGATCGGGGCCAACAGCGCCATCTTCAGCGTGGTGAACGGAGTCCTCTTCCGAGACCTCCCCTTCCCTGACCCTGACCGGTTGGTTTCTCTTTGCGAGACCTTCCCTGACGATCCCAGTAGGTGCGTAACGGCTTCAACTCCGAATGTGGCCGACTGGGCCGAGCGGAGCAGTTCCTTCCAGGGAATCGGGGTCTTCCGCTGGTGGGGCCACATCCTCGAGACACCCGATGGAGCGGCTGGGGTTTCCAGTCTCATCGCCACCCCCGACTTCTTCGAGGTCATGGGATACCAACCCGCCGTCGGCCGGCTTCTCCAGCCCCTGGACCAGCTTGAAGGGAACCGGCATGTCGCTGTACTGGACCATGACTTCTGGGAAGCCAGGTTCGGGTCGGACCCCGGGATCCTGGGCAGCACGATCTACCTATCCGGTGAGCCCTTCCAGGTAGTGGGAGTGCTTCAAGAGGGTCAAAAACCCCCGGCAATGTCCGGAGAGCGTTCGGGGGACATTTGGCTACCTCTGCACTTCGACCCCCGGGCCAACGATCGACGTAACTGGAGGGGTTTCTACGCAGTCGGCCGGCTTTTCCCCGACGCCTCCCTGGATGTTGCCCGCCAGGAACTGGAAGTGATCGAGCAGGGGCTACTCGCGGAATACCCCGAAGACAACCGGGATTGGGGCCTGCGGGTGTCGACTCTGCACGACCGGGTGGTGGGCCGGGTGAAAAACACTCTCTACCTCTTTCTGGGAGCGGTGGGCCTCGTCCTTCTCATCACCTGCGCCAACATCGCCAACCTGATCCTGGCCCGCCTCTCCAGTCGGGAATCGGAGCTCGGAATCAGAACAGCCCTCGGGGCCGGAATACCCCGACTCACGAGCCAACTGCTCACCGAAGGCCTGGTTCTGGCCCTTTTAGGAAGTGGTCTCGGGTTATTCATCGCCTGGATCGGAACCCCGCTCTTCCTAACCCTCGCACCCGCGGGAATCCCCCGTCTGGCGCAAGTCGGTATCGACGCCCAGGTACTTGGATTCACCCTGGGCCTGGCAGTCCTCGCGACCCTCCTTTTCGGCCTGGCGCCCCTGGCTCGGGCTAGCCGCATCAGGCCAATGGAAGCCCTTCGGAGGAGCCGACACGGCAAGGGCCGGAAGCCCCTGGGAGGGATCAATGGAGTGCTGGTGGTATCTGAGGTCGCGTTGGCCCTGGCCCTCCTGGTAGGAGCCGGACTGCTGATCCGAAGCTTTGCTGCCTACAACCGGTGGGATCCAGGAATCGACCAGGACCAGCTCTTGGTGGCATCCGTTTCGGTGGCAACCGGGGCGTACCAGGGCGAGGAAGCCATAATCGACGTCTACCGAACGTTGGATGAGGAACTCCTGTCCCTCCCCGGCGTCCTCTCCGTCGCCCGATCGTCTTCGGGACCCCTTTTCGGTGGATTCGAACCCGATCAAGTCTACCCCGGGGAAGAACCGGGAACCGAGGGAATGGGGAGGCAGGCCCGTTGGTTCGACGTCAGCCCCAGCTACTTTGGAACCATGGGCATTCCAATTCTCCGAGGGAGAACCTTCGCTCAGGAGGACGACTGGTTCGCCCCTCAGGTGGTGGTCGTCAACGAGACGCTGGCCAACATGCTTTGGCCCGGAGAGGATCCCTTGGGCCGGGAGATCTGGTTGGAGATGCACGAGGGGACCCGCCAGGTCATTGGCGTGGTGGGTGACGTCCCTCCGCTGGATCCGGATGCCCAGGTTACCCCTGAGATGTATTGGCCCCAAGCACAGTACACCCGGCCCGTCACCTTCTTCATCGTCAGGACCGAACTGGATCCCGGATCCCTTCTCCGCCAGGTCCCGGACCGTATCCACTCGGTGGATCCCGATATCCAGGTAAGAGCCCCATCGGATTATGAATCCCTCGTGGGGCGTCAGCTGGTCCAACCCAAATTCAACATGTTCCTCATTGCCATCTTCTCAGGGGTGGCGCTGGTTCTGGCAGGAGTGGGAATCTATGGGGTGGTATCCAGGTCCGTGGCAGCCCGGACGCGAGAGATCGGAATCCGCATCGCCATGGGAGCCAAACGGTCTTTGGTCGTACGCCAGGTAATGGGTCAATCCGTCGGATTGGCTGGTATCGGCGTGGTTCTGGGACTGGCTTTGGCCCTCGGACTCTCCCGGTTCATCCGGGGATTCCTGCATGGGGTTGTACCAACTGATCCGCTAACCTATGGCTCGGTTGCTTTGGTCCTGTTCGGCGTAGCGGTGATAGCGAGCCTCGTGCCCGCCATCACCGCCAGCCGCGTCGACCCCATGGAGAGCCTCAGGGAGGAGTGAGCCTTACCCCTCCTTCCCCAGGACGTATTTCTCGAACCACTTGGCCTGTTCTTCATCGAGGAACAGGCGGTGCCGAGGCTCGCGAATCCCATGGCCCTCCCGAGGGAATCGCAGAAACTCCACTTCCTTACCCATTTTCTTGAGAGTCCGGTAGTACTGGTCGGCCTGTGGAATGGGAACGCGTGCGTCTTCCTCTCCATGAGTGATGAGAAGAGGGGTCACCACATTCTCTGCATGTTCGATGGGAGACCAGCGCTCGAAGGTGCCCTTCATCATCCAGGGCAGACCCCCGAATCCGAATTCCAGAAGGTAGGGTATGTCGGTTTGTCCGTAGAAGGAGAACCAGTCGGAGATTGCGGCGTGGCCGATGGCCGCCTTGAAGCGATCGGTCTGAGTCACGGCCCAGAAGGTCATGAAGCCACCGTAGCTCCCGCCCATGATGGCCATCCGGTCTGCATCGGCGACCCCCATCCCGATGACCTCGTCAACGCCTTTCATGAGATCGTTGAAGTCTTCCCCGCCCCAGTCCATTTCGTTCGCGTTTGAAAACTCCAGGGTTCGACCCGAGCTACCTCGGGGGTTCGCCTGAAGAACCGCGTATCCCCGAGCCGCCCAGATCTGAGCTGAGGAATTGAAGGTCTTGGAAAACCGGCCGTGGGGTCCTCCGTGAACCTGGAGGATCATGGGGTACCGCTGCCCCGCCACGTAGCCCAGAGGATACGTGAGAATCCCCTCGATCTCCCATCCATCGGCCCCGTCCCAGTTCAACAGCTCCGCCGGGGCCACATCGAAGTCTTCCATCTGATTTGTGGGACTCAGGATCCTCCGGATGTCCGAACCGTCGGAGTTGGCCAAGAACACCTCACCCGGGGCCGCCAAAGAGCTACCAGTAAACAGAAGCCTGGATCCGTCCTCCGATAGCTGGGCCCCGCCGTAGACAAAGTCGTCATCGGGGAGGACCGGCGTGGCCTCGCCACCCTCCATGCTGATGCGGTAGAGCTGACCGGACAGGCCGTTGGCGATGCTGAAGAGGATCTCTCGGCCATCCGAGGTCCACTCCGGCCCCGAAACGGAATAGTTCAGGTTCTCCGTGAGATTATGGGGAAGGCCTCCGTCCACCGGGACCACGAAGAGATCACTCTGGCCGGCACCGCTGTTCTCCTCCAGGCTTCCCGTGAAAGCGATAAACGCTCCGTCCGGAGACCAGACCGGACCACGGTCGGGCCCCTCGTTGAAGGAAGTGAGATTTCGGGCTTCTCCCCCTTCGGCAGGGATCAGAAATACGTCGGAGTTGTCGCTCCGATCCGAATCCCCCATGCGGGTCCCGGTCTGATTCGAGGTGAATGCGATCCAGTTCCCGTCCGGAGACCACTGGGGCCCCTGGTAGTCGAACTCATCCTCAGTGATCTGGGTTTTTTCCTCGGCCTCCACATCGTAGACCCAGATGTGAGAGAAGGTGAATTTCTGTTCCGCATAGTACCCGTCGTCCTTCTCCTTCTTTCGCTCCTCCCACTCTTCCTTGTCAGGCCGGTCCGACGTTTCCGTATAGGCCACATATTTATAATCGGAAGTGAAGTCCCCACTGGAAGGCGCCTCGTCGTCGTCGAAGAAAGCCTCGGCTTCCCCACCCGAAGGGGAAATCACCCATAGCCTACTCTCGGCTTCCTCCCCTTCCTCCCCTTCCTCCCGCTGAGAGGTGAAGAGCACCCGACCGTCAGGAAGCCACCGGGGCCCGCTCTCTCCCTTGGCGGAGTTGGTGAGCTGGAAGGAATCCCCGGTCTCCAGATCGTGGACCCAGATGTGAGTGACGCTCTCCCACTCCTCCGGGTCCATCTCCCTCTTCGTGAAAACAACTTTGGTGTTATCCGGTGACAGGCTGTAGCTGCCCCAGGCGGGAAGGAGAAGGGATTCCCTCATGGTCATTTGCTTCTTGCCCTCCGCCACGTCGGTTCCCTGGGCCAGGGATGATACAGGCGGAGAGAGGAAAAGAAGCGCCAGTAGGACGGCGGGCATCCTGAATCTCATGGGAATCCTCCCGAGGCATCGTAGGGGCATTGTTTCCAGACTACCTGAAATCACCTGATCGGTCACTTTTCGCAATGGACCTTAACCGCATCCATGTCCCTGGAGAGGGCTTTGGTCATGCCGCCCTTCATCAGAGGATTCAGAATTCTCGGGATCAGCTTGTAGGGCCTCGCCTCCATGATCAACTCCAGAGCCGTCCCTTCCCCATCCGGTTTCACGGTGAAAACCGAATCCCAAACCGTCCCGAAAGTGTCAGTTACCAAGCGGACACGGTCGTTCTCCACATACTCCGTCACCTCCAGAATCGTGGAAGCCTCTCGCCCTCGCATCAGTCGGGTTTCCTTGAATCGGGCCCCGACCCCGATCTTCTGCTCGGAAAGGAACTCCACACTCAAAATGTCGGGCACCGCCTCGGAGAAGCCCTCGATGTTCGAAACGGTCTGGAATACCCTGTCGACGGGCGCGGCGATCTTCCGGGTAACAGTAATCCGGGACATACAGACTCCTTCCGTTGAATCCAAAGAGACCAGGTACTGCACATCAACCGCACCCGGCAGGCCACGCCAGGCCGGAGGTCGGGTGATTCGGGTGCAGCGACTGTGGAATGAGAGATAGAAACGTAGTCGAAGAGGGCCGTCGGGCAAATCCACCGAAGCCGTAACCGGGTTGCCCGAAGGAGGAGGATCCGGCCAAGTTATCAGGGTATGAAGCTCAGACTTTCCATGGACACTTCATAGAAGAGCGGATGGGCCCGGGATCATGATGAGAGCCAAGAGCCTCCTCGGGAGTTACCTACTTGCCCTGGCTGTGCTGATCGCCTCGGGGCCGAGCGCCCTTTGGGCCCAGGCCACCGGGGCCCTCACCGGCCGGGTAACAGCAGCTGACGGAACACCGGCAACCGATGCCCAGGTCCGACTGCAGGACCTGGGCCGGCGGGTGGCCGTTGGAGAGAGTGGGCAGTTCGCCCTCCTGGATCTTCCGCCCGGGAGCTTCCTGGTTGAGGCCACCAGTCCCCGCTTCGGCCGGGCTGTGGAGCGGGTGGTAATCGTGGCCGGAAGCACCACCACCATCAGTCTGGAAATGGACCCCCTCTTCCGCCTCGACGAGTTAGTGGTCAGCGCTGGCCCTCTCTCTGCCAGAAGATCCGAGACCTACCAGCCCAGTTCGGCCCTGACGGGCCTGGAGTTGACCAAAGCCGCTCAGAGCAGCCTTGGTGAAACTCTGGCAGGGGAACCCGGCGTCACCTCGAGCTACAACGGGCCGGGCGCCAGCCGCCCCATTATCCGAGGCCTGGGGGGTGACCGGGTACGAATCCTGGAGGGTGGTGTGGGTTCCGGCGACGTCTCGAACCAGGGGCCCGATCATGCGGTGAGTCTGGAGCCTCTGGCAGCAGACCGCATAGAGGTGGTGAGAGGTCCCGCGACTCTTCTCTACGGAAGCTCCGCCGTGGGTGGGGTTGTGAACATCATCAACAAACAGGTTCCCAGGGAGCGGCCAAGCGCCCCTATCGAGGGATCCCTCACGGCCCTGGGTGGAACGGTCTCCGACGAACTCACCGGAGCCCTGGAATTGAACGGGGCGCCGGGAGGTCCGTGGGCTTGGCACCTGAGCGGCCTTCGTCGGTCCACTGATGATTACAATATCCCGGGGTTCGCCGAGCACCAACATGACGAGGGGGGGACGGGGGAAGAGGGGGATGAGCCCGAGGGAATTCTGGAGAATTCCGCCGTCAAAACCACCCGGGGGGCCGCCGGCCTTTCCTGGATCGGTCAGTCCGGATACCTGGGTTTTTCCATCTCAGCCTTTGATACCGACTACGGCGTTCCAGTCCATGGCCATGGCCATGAAGAGGAGGAGGATCCCCATCAAGAGGAAGAGGAAGAAACAGGCATCGTCATCGGAATGGAACAACGCAAATTCGACCTGGAAGGGTCCTGGCGGTTTACCGGGGACCTCCTTCAAGGTTTGAAGGGCCGACTCGTATTCGCCGACTACAAACACACCGAATTCGAGGGTGAAGAAGTCGGAACCCGATTCAACAACAAAACCTGGGAGGGAAGGCTCGAGCTCCAGCATTCCCATGCCGAATCTTCAAACGGCACCGTTGGAATCCAGGTAATGGGAAGGGATTTCTTCGCCGAAGGGGATGAGGCCTTCGTTCCGCCCTCCAATAGTGTGACCGGGGCCGCATTCTTCTATGAGGAGATAGACCGTGACGAACTCAGGTATCAGGTAGGGGGGCGAATCGAAGGCCAGAAAATGGAGCAGACCGCCGAAGGAATTGATAAGAGCGACCTGGGCGTCTCCCTGTCAGCTGGTCTGAATTGGACCCCCTCCGAACGCGCAGGCCTGTCTCTGACTGTGGCCCGTTCAGTGAAACTCCCTGGCCTCGAGGAGCTCTTCTCCGATGGACCCCACGCCGCAACCTTCTCGTACGAGATTGGAAACCCCGAGCTGGATCCCGAGACCGCCTATTCCTTCGACAGTACCCTCCGGCTGACGGAGGGGACCTTCCGGGGAGAATTCACCGCGTTCCTCAATATCTTCAACGACTTCATTTTCCAGGCCTTCACCGGTGAGGAGGAGGACGAGCTTCCGGTCCAGGTATTCAACCAAAGTGATGCAACCTTCTGGGGAGCCGAAGCAGCCCTCGAGTTCGACCTCATTCATCGGGGAGAACACCACCTCCTCGTGGAGGGGTGGGGCGACATGGTGCGAGCTGAACTCACGGATCTAAATCAGTACCTTCCCCGGATTCCTCCCTTCAGGATCGGGGGCGGCCTTCGCTACGACGGCGGGGTGTTGAGAGGGGATTTCGGGGTTACCCAAGTGGCGGACCAGACCCGGATATCACCCTTCGAAGAGGAGACTGCTGGATACACCATGTTGGACGCTTCCTTCGGGTACCGCCTATTCACCGGGGGAGTCGTCCACGACCTGGTGCTTCAAACCACAAATCTGGCCAACAAGGAAGCACGAGTTCATACCTCCTACATCAAAGAACTCGCCCCCCTTCCCGGTCGGGAGATAAAGCTCATCTATCGGGTTCATTTTTAGGGAAGAGGATCTCCACCACGCCTTCCTGTTCAAGGAGTTGGATACCAAGGCGCTGGTCGGAAACGCCATCCCGGACACGGAAGTCATACCTGGCTTGTTGGTCCCGGATTTCGCCATCAAAACATGAGAGCAGAACGGAATCCTCCCGGCGCAGATCTTCCGCCAACTCCACCAAATGGGAAGAAAACAGGAACCCGCTGCCCCTGAATTTCGAGAAACCTCGGATCACCAGAAGGGAAGCATCGAGGGCGTCCTTCACGTTGGTGCCCCGAAATACCTCGTCGAAGAGAACGAGGGCCCTCTGCCCGCCGGCAACAGCCTTTGCTATCTCCTTTGCGCGGAGAACCTCCGCCATGAAAAAGCTGAGCCCATCCCGCAAGCTTTCCTCGGGTCTAAGGCTAGAATAGATCCTGTCCAGGGGTACAAAGCGGAGTCGCTTTGCCGGCACTCCCATGCCCAGGTGAGCCAGGTAGTTGGAAACCGCCACCGCCTTCAGGTAGGTGGTCTTTCCAGCCATGTTCGGTCCCGTCAGGAATACCAGGGACTTACCCTCACCGATCTTAACGGGATTGCCCACCGGATTTTTCAGAAAAAGGTGAAAAACCCCCTCCCCTTCCAGAAGGAACTCGGGACTCTCCACGATCTCTGGAAAAACGAGGCCTTTGGCTTTCATCGCCGAGGCCATGGAAATGAGGGCATCCAGATCTGACAGGAGTTCGAAGAACCTCTGGAAGTCGGCCTTCCGTTCCACCCTGAGGTACCGGTCCGCCCTGGCCAGGGCCCAAGGAAACCGGCTTACGCTGACCCTCCCCAGCCGAAGACGGTCCACCAGTGCCAGTAGATTCTCGACGGGCCGCATAACCTCTGAAGGTGGATCCCTCCGCTGAAGATCCTTAAGAAAGGGAAGGATCTGTGAGATCATCTCCTGAGCCGTAGAAACTCCCCGGCGTGCGAACCGGAACAGGTCCCGGTGACTCAAAGCACCTAGGCCGGCCTCCATCAGGAAACGGAAACCCCCGGCCCTGGAAGCCACATCCCAGGATGAGTCCAGGTAGACCCGAACATCCCGAATCAGGTTCGGATTCGGGTCGAACCCAATCTCTTCGGTTGCCAGAAACTCGACCCCCTCCTGCACCCGGGAAATGAGTTCCGGATCGGACATGGGATTCTCGAACCGAAATCGGAGAGCCCTTCGCCCCCCCTGGGTTTTTGTCATGTCCAGGATTTGAAAAATCCCAGGCTCCCCGTTTCGAGTTCTGAAGATCTCCAGGTCCCGGACGGTTTCTTGATCGATCAGCAAGGGCGCTCCCTTTCAGGGGGCGAGTGGATTCAGGCCGAGGTCAAATTCTCCGGCAATCCGGAGTGCGGCACTCCGGGGATCCAGGTCGGAGTTGTCGATGAAGACCAGGAGGCTCCCCCGAACCAAAACCGAGCTTCGAGCGCTCATAAGCTATGAGGGCTTCCTCGATGAGATCCGTCAGTTCCGGTTTCTTCAAGCCGAGGAATCCCGGGCTGATGGATACGGTTTTCTTTCCCCATAACCCTCCGACGGACATCCACCACCGGCGGACGACACCGGTCGTTCGTCGCAGCTTCACAGGGTCCCGGACCCTCACCTCGACGGTTCCCCGGCCAGGAGAGATTTGCACCCCCTCGACCTCCTCCCAGGGAATAAAAAGCTCCAAGGAACCATAAAGAGGTTCGATCCCGTATCCCTTCCTCCTCCAGAGCAAGTCGAGGTCGCGGATCCAGAGCTCGCCTCAAGAAGTGGATGGTGTTTATCCCGAGAACCACTGGAAGAAGCCACCGGGTGAACCCAGGCCCCACTTCATCAATTGCCGTTAGGACTGTGTAGAAGAGGAAAAAGGCCCCGGCCCCGAGCTCGAAGGCTCGGCGGCCATGAAATTGAACCGGTCTCCATTCCTTGGGGGCGGAACGGCTGCCGAGCTCAACTCCGAAACGATCAGTAGGGCGATCCTCATGGCCGCCCCCAGGACCACCGGCAGGCCCAACCTCAGGCGGGCTGCGCCGTTTCGCTCCGGACGGTTTTGGAGACTCCGCCAATTGGATTTCTCAGTCGGTATCGGCGCCAGAGTTGGGCGGAAGTTGCGCCAGGAGTTGGCTCCCGGATTCTCCCTGTGTCGCCACCATGAATACCAGCGTTTCCAAGCGGTCGGCCGCAGATTTCACCCACCCCATCCATCGGCCCTTCCGCAAGAGAGGTCTTGAGACATAAACACTGATCTCCGTCCCCCCTTCGGATGAAGTGACCGTAAACCGGAGGCCCTTCCCGTCCCGCCAGGCGATTTGGTGTTCCTCGAGTTTGACCTGGGCAGGGCCCTCACGGTACGGCTGGAAGAGCCGCACCGCCCTCATCAGTTCCTCTGAGCTGACTTCAACCGGAACCGATCGGGCCGTGGAGAGATGCGAGAAAATCAGTCCGGATTTTTGAACTGGAGGCCTTCGGGTTTCCGCGGATGCAACCCGCTTGGCCTCTGCGATCGCTCGTTCGACAGCCCTGGGTCCGAAACCTGCTTCTCCGGCAATGGACCGAAGTTCGGCCGCCGAGAGGGGCCTGGTGTCCTCGGATCCTTCGATCTCGGCTGCCCGCTTTAGGATCCGGTCGGCGTCGATCTTTGAGAACATCAGAGGGTCATTCATCTACCTTGGCCCTGGAAAAGAATGGGAAAGACGGCACGTCAGGTGACGTTCAAGCTCACAATAGTACAACCAATCATCGGGGCCGTTTCAAAAACGACACCATGGCATGAATAAAGGTGGCCCGAGGTGTTTCCAGATGGGCTGCGTGATCTCCTCCGGCGATAGTGACCCAAGTCCTATCCGGGGTCCCGAGTCTCGAGAAGAAGACCGCCTGCCGAGGCGTGGGAGCCAGGGGGTCCTTCTCTCCCTGAAGCAGGAGAGTGGGAACCTGAATCCCGGCCGGATCCAGCTCCTGCCAGCCTGCCACATCCCGCCAGTCCACCCTTACCGGATCGGCCTCCAGGGAATGCCGAACGTATTCGTCGATGGCGACCTTGCTGATGGACCCAGGGATGATGAAGTCGCTTGCAGCGGCTTCCGCCGTGGTCGGGACCATGGGCGGCTCGTCCGGGCCCGGTGGGGATGCCGAGTAATCGGCGTCTGGATTGACCGGGTACCCGAAGAGGACGAGAGCCGACACCAACTCCCCGGCCCGCTGAGTGGTGAGTTGAGCCACCATGGAACCATACGACCATCCAAAAAGGGCCGGCCGATGGCCCGCGCGTTCTCCAACCCAACGAAGGACGGCCGTGGCGTCCTGAGCAGCCCTGTCCGGTGTCAGCCACCCCGTCTCGTCCCTGGGCGTGCCCCCATACCCCCGGGCATCCAACGCATAAGTCGAGAACCCCTCTGCAACGAGCCCATCCATTAGGGAGAGACCCTCCCCCGGCACTTGCAGATCGAAGTCCGGGAGGGAGCTCCAGGTGCGGCCATGCAGAAGGACAACGGTCCCAATCGGCTCGGTAGGACTTTTCTCCCAGACCGCCATGGGATGCCCGTCCACCTCCACGGTGTGCCTTTGAAGGGTCACAGCCTGGGACGCGCCGGTGCCACAGCCGAGAAGGCTCGCCCCAAGGGTGATACAGAGCACTCTGACGGCGGAAAGCTGTGAGGCGCTCAGCCTCAACCTAAAATCTTCTAGACTCGACACCAGAATAATCCTGTTGGTTTTTTCGGGGAAACCCGCCCGGCGGGATTCCCCAGGGACGTTGGAAATCCGAAGGTTGATACTAGCCCGGGGGGGTCCGCCTGGCCACAAATTCCACAGGTGGAGGATCTGGATCAGAGCTTCAGGTTATTCCCCATACCCTGCACCAAGGTATTCCCTTCGAAACTGGTCATGGCCCAACGCTTCCGTTGTGGTCCCCAGGCCGTGGGTGGTCCCGGCGGTCGGCCAGATCAGGTCGTCGGACAACTCCAGAAGAGCCCTCACCTCGTGTCCTGTCACCAACACCGCCGCACCCGAATCGGCTAGATCCCGGATCGCAGTAGCCACTACTTCCTGATCCTTTGGGGCGATTCCATTCAACGGCTCATCCGCGAGCAGGCAAATCGGATTTCGGGCCAAGGCCATCACGATTTCAGCCTTTCTTTCCTCCCCCCCGGACATCTCGAACGGCGTATGGCCGAGAAACGGGGAAAGCCCGAGGCTGTCCATCAGGTTGGATCCACTGGAAGAACCGAATTCCTTTTCAAGGGCTTTCAGATGCCACCGGAGCGTGAGGCCTCTGGAGAGAGAGTCTCCAGCCGGGAGGAAGTACATCCCGGATCGAGCGAAGGTGGAAAGCCGAGGTCGAAGGGACACCTCCGAACCAAAACGCACCGTCCCCTGGTGGAGGGGGCCGAGGCCCAAAGCAGCCCGAAGCAGAGTGGTCTTCCCTGATCCATTCCTTCCCATGAGAAGAGTCACTTTCCCCGGCCGGGCCCAGCAGGTGGCGGCCTTCAGGATCGTGGTCGTTCCGAAAGACACACCGATGGAATCGGCGACAAAAAGAGCGTCTTTCATCAGAGGGCCGGACCGCTGAGGAAGAGACCGGCAATCACGGTACCAAGGACCTCCAATCCCAAGGCGAAGAAGAGCGCACCCACAAAGAGGAAGCGGCGGGAGATGCCCAGATTGGCTAGGAAAACGTTCAGTCTCTTGATACGGAGATCGAGAAAGAAAAGGAATGGAATCAAAGGGACCAGGATGACCGATGCACTGGGTCCGGGCCAGAGGGCTTGTGAAATCCCGCCCGTAACCGAGAAAACCGCCGCAACAACCAGATGGCAGGCGACCCAGATCGACAGCAGAGAGGTCAGAAGGGGCCGAAGAAGAAAGAAGGAAAGAAAGCGTATCAAGTGCGGACCTCTGTCTCCTTTCCCATCAACGGCCGATCATGACCGCCGCAAAGCCGAGAAGCGCCAGAAACCAGGTGGCCCCTCTGGCGAAGCCAGTACTCTCCTGGGGAACCGCAGGCCTCCGGGTCCAGATGCTCATGACCTTACACGGAGGTTTTCGTTTGGTCCAGAACTCTGCGGGGATCGACGTGCGTCCGTCGTAAAGCTCGACCCCGGACAGCGCCCCAACCGAGTAGACTAGCTCGGACAGGGGCCCGTCGAACCTGATCCCATCCACGAATATGTGCTTGCCCTCACAGTATCGTCTCCTGACGCTGGCGGTCCGGGTCCCATAGGAGGCTGCCGGCCATAGGGTTTCGAGTTCGGTCAGAGTCCTATCCTCCCCGAGCCTCATGGTGATCGCCTCCCGGTCGAAGAACTTGCCCTCACCAAGGCGGCCGAAGTGCTCCTGCCTCTCAAAAAACTCCCAGAGATAGCGGGGTTCGGTGTTCTGCCACATGGGCCGCATGGAACCGACCACCACCAGGGGATCCAGGGGGATGGCATTCACGCCCAGGCGTATCTCGAGGACGAGGGGTTCGTCAGGGACCCAGGAGAAGACCGAGTCCACATGCGTGAGGTACCCCAACGCAGATACCTCTATGCGGTTAGACGATCCTGGGGCATCTCGAACCACGAAACGGCCCGACTCATCAGTCAGCCGAGTCTCGGACGCACCCGTCGCGAGATCGACCAGATGGACCGTCGCCATTTCAATAGGGGACAGATCTTCACCAGAGAGAACCACCCCCTGGATCGTCTGGCAGGCGAGGGAGAGGGGGAGGGCCAGGAGGGAAAACGCCACCGCACACCCCCACGGAAGGCAGTGGCCTGAGATGGACCCTCGCTGGTATTCGAGCATCGCCCATCCCCCCGGTGAAGAGCGCTCGGTCAACAGGGTTGTACAGTGGGTGTCCTGGGTCGTTCCCCTGGGAGGCCGGCCTTCAGGCCCTTCTGGCAATCCTCCCGCCCCAAAGATCCTTGAACCGTTTTCCAGCCCCACTCCGGATGGTTGGACCATGACCGAAGCAAGCGACCTCGAAGTCGTAACGAGATAGGTTCTGAAGGCTCATCACTCCTTGTCGATAATGCTCGTAAGCCATCATTGGACGGAGTCCGAAGAGATTCGCCGCGGCGTCCCCCAGGAATGCGGCCCTTTGCTTTCGGGCGAGAAAGACCAGGTGCCCCTCGGTGTGGCCCGGCGTGTGAATCACCGAAATGCCACCCGCAACCGGGATCTCGTCTCCGTGCCCCACCAGCACATCCGCCTTCACCGGCCGGATCGTCTTGGGCTTCGGGGCAATCATTATTTGGTATAAGATGCGGTTCAGGAGCCCTGGAGACGGAGGCATTCGCCTCATGGCCCGCCCTGTTGCCACCAGCAGTGCATCTCTCTTGTGCATATAGATCGTAGCCCCCGTCAGGGCCTTCAGCGCGGCAAGGCCCCCTACATGATCCGGGTGGCAATGGGTAACGAGGATGTGCCGGATATCTCTCAGGCCCAGGCCCAGGAACTCCACCGCACCGCGCACCAATCTCTCGCTCCCTTCGACACCAGTATCGATGAGGATCAGGCCGTCTGATTTGGATTCCAGGAGAAAGCCATTTACGCCGGGAAAGCGTATCTGGTGAAGCCCCACTTGGATCTGCTTTCGGCTCATAAAAGTCCTGGCGGGCTAAAGCTGACTAGCAGCATTTTTAACCCTGAACAGAAAACCGGTTCCCTGGGTGACGGAAACTCTCCCTATCCTCCCCCCCCATAAGCCAACCGCAGCACCGACTCAGCCAGCTTCCCCCTCGTTATCTGGCTCTGAAGGTGGGCGAGACTCTCCACGTCCGCATCGCTATCCATCGCGTGATCCCACCAGAAGGTCCCCCGGACGGCCGGGTAGGTCTCGAGGGTTCGGTAGAAAGCTTCAATGATGTTGGCTTGGGCTTCTTGCCCGTCGTCGAGGCCGTTGTCGTTCAGGTCCATGAAGACCTTCGGGGCATAGGTGTCGATGATAGGATCGGCCGGTGCCCGAATATCGTCCACGAAGCCGAATTCGGTGAAATAGATGGGGCGCCCAGGGTTGGCCTGCTGGAGGGGAACCAAGAGATCGGTAAAAGCCAGTTCCCAGGCTTCTTGTAGTTCTTCCACAGTCATGACTGAGGTGGGCATATCCTCCACGAGCCGGTACCAGGCGCTGAGGCCGATGGCGTCAAAGCCCCCGTCCTCCCAAAGGGAATGGGCCGCAAATCCATAGTTGTCGGGATCCTGGAGGAACCAGACGAGCTGGTCATAGGTCACCGCGCCACTGAATACACTCTTGACCTCTGACACCATGTTCCTGATTTCATCCCTGAACTCGCTGACATATTGACCCTCCGTGCGGGTCCGGAAGAGATGATCGGTCTCGGTGCCCAGGGAGAAGAGGGCCGCCCCCTCTTCCTCTGCGATGCTCGCAAAATGGACGGCCTGGGCGGTGTACGAACTCCAGAACTCCGCCACAAAGTTCGCGTGGTTCGGATGCCCGGGAAGCCAGGGCCACTCCTCCGCCTTGAAACCCTCATCCAACCAGGGCAGGCCCAACATCCATCGACTCGGCACTTTCGCTTCCAGATCTTCCTCGGTCTCGAAGGCCAGGGTGACGTAAACGTCGATCCCCCTGGAGCGGAACTCGCGGATGATGGTCCGAAGGACCTCATCGGTGAAGGTTTTAATAAACTGTCCATCGTAGATCCTTCGCACATTCGGGTCCGTGGCCACACCGTAATGGAGAGCGACGGAAACGCCCACCCAGTTCACATCGAGGGATTCGATAAACCGGTCATAGTCCTCATGGGGAACACCTGCGTGAACCTGATTCCCCAACCAGTTTCCACCCAGGTGGAGGGCCCGCACGTCCGGCGGGGGCCCTGGGAACCCCGGGCTGACGACGTGAACGATAGCACTCCCGGAAGCGGTAGCTCCGGTGGCCAGAACCAGAGCCCAGCCTGGAGAAACCCCGGTCACGCTACCCGTCGCATCCACTGCCGCGGTGCCGGATGCGCTCGAACTCCAGTCGAGGGAACCCAAAGGAGCGCGAAAGCCATTGGCGTCCTCCCCGAACGGCTCCAGCGGAACCTGACCGGCCGCCGTGGTGGTGGTAAAGACCCGGCTTCCGAAGCCAATCGAGGTCACCACCTGCTGAACGGAGATCTGAACCGTCGCTGATATGCTGCCGCTCGAGGCCGTGACGGTAGCAGACCCATTCCCAACCGCTCCCACCAACCCACCCTGAGTGACGGATGTCACCTGATCGTCGGATGAAGACCAGGCCACCCCAGCACCCAGCATGACTGCACCGTACTGATCACTGACTGTGGCGTTGACTGATTCGGTGTCGCCAAGGGAGGAGAACTCCAGACTCACGGCGGACAAGACGATGGCAGCCGGACGAGATGGATCGGGCTCATCCGGGTCGGAGGGAGAGCCACCCTCACAGGACGGGACGGCAAGGCACAGGGCCACTGCTGCTACGGAAGGGGCCCTTCTGAAGAAGGACCTGATGCGGACGAGAGATCTACTCATGTCGTTCATCCTCCCACGGGCGGCAATTTGGATAGGTTCGGGGCCGTCCGCTTCCAGACAATACTGCGTATCGGCTGATTTCGTAACGATTCCGTCGGGGCCTTCGGCGGCCACCGATACCGCCCCACCGTCGACAGTTGTATCCAGGGGCAGTATTCTGGTCGAAGACCCAAACCTGGGAGGCTCGGCCCCACATCCGGTCGCCGGTTTCTCCACGGACACTCCAGAACGGGAAGGTCGGGATGCTCATGTCCTCCGGATTCATCTTTCCTAGGCAGCTCATGGTATTGTCGCTGTCAATCGGCTTTTTCACACCGATCCTCGCTTGTTCCGGCGAAGGGGCCCCTCCCGAGACGTCGGCTGCTTCCGAACCGTTGGCTGTCTCAGAACCGTTGGCTGTCTCAGAACCGTC
>CAYOVN010000013.1:0-38305 GCA_964407425.1 uncultured Gemmatimonadaceae bacterium | reverse complement strand
ATTTGACCGAGCTGGCATACGGGAACCAGAAGGTGACCATCCGGGACGCATCTGGGACGGACTTTCCGGTTTACGTGGACTCCCGAACCGGGATCGTGGCCGGTGATTGGCCTGCGGCTGGGACTGAGGTGAAGGTCGTGGGCGTTCTTGGGACAGACAACAGAACGGACCTCCCCCAGGGTACGGGCCCCAGGCTGGAGGTGCGGCGGAAGGGGGACGTGACCGTCCCAGCCGGTCCATCACCCGAGTCGGGCTCGTCGGAGAGCTGAGAATCCCCAGGCGCATGGTTTCCGGGGATTCGATCGTTTCCCTTTTGCAGGGAGTGAGAAAGACAGGTCCAAAACCCACCCCCACACCCATCCCCCTCTCTCCGCTCCGATTGGACCAAATTCCATCAACACCCCACTTTGAGGCCTACTCGACCGAACGGTAGGCCTCGGAAGTGCGGCCTCCCGGCGCTCCCAAAGAACCACCCAGGACAAAGAGCCTCACCATGCGAGACCTCGTCGACGGATTTATCGGCCAGCGCCTTTCCCGCCGTTCCTTCATGCACTCCCTCGGGGCCATCGGCGTCAGTGCCGCAGGTATCAGCACCACCGTAAGGTCTGCCGAGGCCATCACAGCCGGCAGCCTTGGTACCGGCCAGGACTTCACCGGAACCGGGGGCGAACTCCTGGTGGAGCAGATGAAGGCTGCGGGTGTGAAGTACATGTTCACCAACCCCGGATCCTTCGAGGTCGGCCTCTTCGACGCCTTCCTGGATCAGCCCATGCAACTCATCGTGGGTTTGCACGAGGGCATCGTCATCTCCATGGCCGACGGATACAACAAGGTCACCGGGGACCCTGCTTTCGTGAACGTGCACGTCATCGCAGGAACGGCCCAGTCCGCCGGGCAGATGTACAACGCGAGTCGGGATGGATCGGCCATCGTGGTGACGGCCGGACTTCTGGACAACGAACGGGGGGATGACGAGATCCTCCTGGGAGCCCGGCCCGGATTCGACCAGAAAGAGGTGAACCGACAGTTCACCAAGATCTCCTGGGAGTGCCACGACGCGGCCGGAATCCCCACCATGCTCCGGCGGGCGTTCAAGGTTGCCACGACCTCGCCGGGGGGACCCGTGTATCTGGCGGTACCGGACCACGTCCTGGAGAAGAAGAACGTTCGGGGGACCATCTTCCCCAAGGAGGGCTTCATCCTTCCCGATGGGATTCCGCCCAACTCAGACGACGTCGATCATGTGGCCAACCTTCTCCTGGAAGCCCGATCCCCCGCCCTCCTTCTTGGCGACGAGATCAGCCGGGCCGGCGCCCAAGCGGAGGTCTTTGAGCTAGCCGAGCTCCTCCAGATCCCTGCCGCCGACCAGGGTCTTCCGGCCTATCACAACTTCCCCCGACAGCATCCCCTCTTCATGGGGCGCCATTCCAGCGACGGGAAGGACCTGGTCGTTTATGTGGGTGCCACGGACACAAGCATGGGCTCGGATCCCTCCGGCACCACCGTGGTCTGCATCGGCCTCAACACCACCGTCATGGGCACGGCCCGCCCCTTCGACATGGCTATGGTGGCCAACGTCAAACTGACTATGCGCGCCATTATCGACTCGGTCAAATCCCAGGCTACCGCTACCCGCATCTCCCAAATCGCCTCCTCCCGGACCGGGCCGGGGAACCAGCGGCGAGAGATTCAGCAGAGCCGGGTCGGGATGTCGCCCATCCACCCCGACGAGCTGGGCTGGGCCATGGAGCAGGAACTGGACAAGGACGCCATCCTGGTCTCGGAGAACCTGAGCGGGTCCAACAACTTCTACAGCACGGGATTCCGAGAGGACGAAAAGATGTGGCTCTCTACCTCCGGAGCCGGGCTGGGATGGGGAGTGGGGGCCTCAATCGGCGCCAAGCTGGGCCAACCGGATCGCCAGGTGGTCTGCAACATCGGCGACGGTTCCGTCATGTACAGCGCTTCGGGCTTCTGGACCCAGGCCCGGTACGGGGTCCCGATCTTGACGGTGGTGTGCAACAACCTCAATTACCAAACCGTTCGAAACGCCTACGTACGCTACGGCGGGAAGATGCAGCAGGAGAACCGGTTCACGGGAATGTATCTCGGAGACCCGGAGATCGACTTCGTGAAGCTGGCCCAGAGTCAGGCTGTGGAAGGCGCCCTGGTGGAGAACTCGGCGGACCTTCGCCCGGCCTTGAGGCGAGGGATCGATGCCACCCGGGCCGGAGAGCCCTTCCTCCTGGACGTCCGCGTGGCCCGGACCGGGGGAGGCGCTGATTCGACCTGGCATCAGGCATTCAACCTGGCCAAAAACCGTACCCGAGACGTGTAGAAGAGTGGACTTCCTTATGGCTAAGCTTCCCCGACCCGTCGCTCTGGTCTTTCCAGTTCTCCTGGCCCTCTGTACCCCCGGCCTTCTTCCTTCAGGGGTGGCAGCCCAGGAAGAGCCTGAGAAGCAGGAGGAGAAGCCGATCCCCGAGCCGGTCCGGTTCGAATCAAGCCACTCGGGGACGTTCAATGGGGAAAGCATTCAGTACAGAGCCGTCGTCGCCGACGTCCAGCTTAAGCGGGACGACGGAAAGGCCTATGCCAGTGTTTTCACCACGGCCTATCTCAAAGAGGACGTGGCGAATCAAGACACCCGGCCGGTGACTTTCGTTTTTAACGGAGGGCCTGGCTCCGCTTCCGTCTGGCTACACATGGGACTCGTAGGCCCCCGGCGGGTGGACGTACCGAGCGATGCTGGACACGCCGGATCACCCCCTTATGCCGTGGTGGACAATTCCCTCAGCCCCCTGGATGTGACCGATGTCGTCCTCATCGATCCCCCAGGTACCGGGTTCAGTCGGCTGGTGGGGGACGGAAAGGCCGAAGATGTATGGGGCCTTCGGGAGGACGCTCGGACCGTGGCTTCTGTGGTCCGGGAGTGGGTGCGCCAGAACAACCGATGGAACTCACCCATCTTCCTGGCGGGGGAAAGCTTCGGCACCACCCGGGCGGCCGCCATGCTGCCCGAACTCATGCGGGGCTCGGAGCCCATCGCCGTGAAGGGTGTGATGCTGATTTCCCAGGCCATGGACTACACCGGGAGCAGCCCCTACGTAGACGACAACCTCATCGCCTTCGTGACCTACCTCCCGACTCTGGCCGCTACGGCCTGGTATCATGGGAAGGTGGACCGGGCCGGTCGGACATTGGAGTCATTCCTGGAGGAGGTCAGGGAGTTCGCCATTGAGGACTACCTGCCTGCCCTCTTCAAGGGGAGTAGACTTGGGGACGCAGAGGAGAAGGAAATCGCCCGTCGCTACGCTGGATACATCGGCCTCGACGTGGACTACGTTCTGCGTTCTCGGCTGCGGGTAAACTCCAACCGGTTCGTCAAAGAGCTTCTTCGGGATGAGGGGCTGGCCATTGGCCGCCTGGACGGACGCTACACTGCCGACGACGTCGACGACATTTCTGAGAGGCCCTCCTTCGACGCGGCCAGCGCAGCCATCTCCGCACCCTACACGGCGGCCCTCCATCAACACCTCAGCAACTTCCTGGGGGTGGATCTGGATCGGCCCTACCACACATCAGGCCCGGATGTCGGCAGAGGATGGGTTTGGGATCGCTCCCTCTCTTCCGGAGGGGAGCCTCGCTATGTGAACACAGCCCCTGATCTGGCCTGGGCGCTGAGCTACAACCCCGACCTCACGGTGTTGGTGGCGTGCGGCTACTACGACTACGCCACTCCCTTCTTCGACGCCGAGTACACCATGGTCCGCCACGGCATCGATATGAACCGGGTGACCATGACCTACTACGAGGCGGGGCACATGATGTATCTTCACGACCCCTCCCGGGAAGCCGTGGCGGGAGACATCAGGGACTTCATCCTAGGAGGCTGAGGGACCCGCTCAGCCACTCAGTTCCTCGGAAAACCCCATCTACGAAACCCATGATTTGCATGTCATGATAGAAATCGGTGCGCGCGTTCCGCTCCTGTTGTTGACAGCACTTTCCCTGGCTCCCTCGGCTCTGGGGGCCCAAACCCAAACTCAGGAGCCCCCAGCCGAGCCAGGGGCCCTGGTGGCTCATCGGATTTCTGGAGACCCGGACGTTCGCCTCGACGGCAATCTCACAGAGGCCTTCTGGGCCCTGGCCATACCCATCTCGGACTTCACCCAACAGGAACCCGCCGAGGGGGGGGAGCCCTCCGAGCGGACCGAGGTGCGCGTGGCTTACGACGACCGCAACCTCTACATCGGGGCCACCATTTATGATGATCCCGAAGGAATCCTGGCCTACCAAAAGGCGAGGGACGCCAGCCTGGCCACGGATGACCGTTTCATGTGGATGCTGGACACCTTCCTGGATGGCCGGACGGGTTATGTCTTCGAGATCAACGCCGCCGGCCTCATGGGAGATGCCCTCCTGGGGGGCGGAGGGGGAGGGGGAGGAAAGGCCTGGGACGGAATCTGGGAGGTGAGGACCAGCCGAGGGCCCGAGGGGTGGACTGCTGAGGTCAGGATCCCATTCAAGACCTTGAACTTCAATCCTGACCTGGACAGCTGGGGCATCAATTTCCAGCGGACGATTCGGCGTCGGAATGAAGAACTCCTCTGGAGAGGCTACCGACGTAATCAGGGCCTCCTTCGTCCGATTCACGCCGGCCGCCTTACCGGTCTCCATGGCCTGTCCCAAGGTGTCGGTTTCGAGGTAAAACCTTCAGCGGTTGGCGGATGGCGGACCCTCCCCCAAGAGGAAGAGCCCACCACATACCCGGGGGACGTCAGTCTGGATCTGGGTTACAGCATCACTCCCAGCCTTAGGGCCGCCCTGAGCATCAATACCGATTTCGCCGAGGTGGAGGTGGATCAGCGTCGGGTGAACCTCACCCGATTCCCCCTCCGTTTCGAGGAGCAGCGGGACTTCTTCCTGGAAGGTTCGGGGGTCTTTTCCTTCGCCCCAAGAAGCGGTCCATCGCCCTATTTCAGCCGTCGAATCGGCCTGGAGGGTGGCGAGCAAATTCCCATCACGTATGGTGCCCGGCTGGGAGGCCAGGCCGGGGCCTACGAGTTGGGGTTCTTCCAGGTCCGGACCGGGTCACAAGAACTCGAGAACCAGGACCGAACCGTACCCCAGGAGGATTTCACGGTGGCCCGGGTGAAGCGGTCCATCTTCTCCCAGTCCTCAATTGGCGCCATCTACACACGCCGGGCCACCGCTCCCGGTCCGGAGGATCTTCAACTCGAGGACCGGCACACGGCAGGCGTGGACATGGACATGGAGACCGCCACCCTCTTCGGCGACAAGAACCTTCAGTTTGAGGCCTTCTTCGTCTGGAATTCCAATCCCACCCCCTCCACGGATCGATCCCTTTCCGATCTCACGGCCCGAGGCTTCAGGATCAACTTTCCCAACGACGTCTGGCAGGCCCACGTCTCCTACCGGGAGTTCGGCCACGACTACCGCCCGGCAGTGGGGTTCGTGACGAGGAACGGGTTTCGCCGTGTGGAACCCAACCTCACCTGGAGACCCAGGAGCAGCGCCGAATGGCTCCGGCGGCTTGAGTTTTCCGCCCAGTACAGATACTTGGCCGACCTTAACACCGGCGTCGCCGAGGAAAAACAACTCCGCCTCGGACTCTTCGGGATGGAGTTCGAGAGCGGAGACGGATTCCGAATACAGGCGACCCGCCAGTACGAGGATCTGGATCGGGATTTCGAGGTGAGCGATGGCATTGTGATTCCGCCGGGGCAGTACACCTACTGGGAGTATGCTCTTCAGGGGAAAACCGCCGAGAAGCGCCGCGCCTCGCTGTCCGGCCAGGTGATGGCCGGAGGGTTCTGGGACGGAGACCGAAATCAGGTGAGCCTTGGCCTGACCGTCCGACCTGTCCCGGGGTTCAGGGTCAACCTGAACGTGGAACGGAACGATGTTGAACTACCCGGAGGCGATTTCACCACCAACCTTCTGCGGTTCGGAAGCGGTTGGGACGCATCCCCCTGGGTTTCCATGATCGGGAACATCCAGTACGACAACGTGTCGGGAATCGTGGGCCTTTTCGCCAGAGCCCATTGGATCCTGAAACCCGGAAACGACATCTACTTCGTCTACACCCATAACTGGCAGAACCTCGGGGAGGCCCTCCTGGACGAGGACAGGGAGTTCATCACCCTTTCCCGGGGCGGCACGGTGAAGCTGAACTACTCCTACCGGTTTTAGTCGGAGGGTGGGGATTACTCCGATCCGAGTTCGTATTCGTGGCGGAAAGCAGAACCCACGAACCTCACGAAGATGAAGCCGGCCTGACAGACGTTGGCGATGAGAGCCGTAACGTAGAGGGCCGGTGCGTTTCCGAAGGCCAATCCCAGGACCACCGCAATCAAACTTACCTGCTCAACCGCTTCCAAGACCGTCACCAAAACAACGGCCAACTTGTCGGGCGGAAAGCTCCCTCGAACCGGTTTGTAACTCCCTATGAACGAGACAATGATCCCATTGTCGAGAATCAGGAACATCAGTGCGGCCAGACGCCAGATCAGGTCGGGATCTAAACCATACCCCGCCAGGCCAACGGGAATCAGGGCACCGGCCACGCCGGCAACGCTACTGGAGATCACCAGGCGAAGGCGTAGCAGGTCGTGAACGGCATCTGCGGGCTGATCGGATGCCCGCCGGATGACACTCACCAGGGCGGCGAATCCCGCGAAAGCCGCCGCGATCTCAGCCATTGCGAGAAGAGTATCGGTGTTCTCCAGCATCATTTCCCCTTTTCTTGCCTTTTTTAGAATTCCACACTGAACCCGAAGGTCGGCAGGAATGACACACCCTCTACCGGCCGAAGATTATTGGGATAGGCCGGGTCCTGGGTGTACGTCACATCAATCGGGTTGGATCGGTTGAGGACGTTCTGGAAATCCAGATAGACGATGGCGTCCCATCCGTTGTAAAACCATTCTCGCTCCACCCTGATGTCCAAACGGGCGTAGGCAGAGGAACGATCCGCTCCCACCTGGCTCCAATCCCTCACCCCCCGCCCCGTGAGAGGATAAGTCATGGCACTGGCTTCAAGGTCCCAGGGTGTATTGGCCACTCCGGAGAGAAGACGAAGCTTCGATCCGATCTCCCATGCCTCACCGATCCTGTATCCAACCGTCAGATCCAGTGAATGTCGTCGGTCCCATGCGGACGGTTTCAGAACCCCATCCGACCCCGCAAAGTCCGACCAGGAGAGTGTGTACGCCCCCAAAGCATACAGTGAACCGGTAAGTCTCTGTTGGAGGAAGAGTTCACCCCCGTAAGCCAGTCCATCTCCTTCGGGAAGAAGGGGTGATGCCCCAACGAACCCATAGTCAGCGCCCAGGTTGGCGATGTTGATATTCGGGTCAGCGGCAAGAACCTGCATCTGATCGTACGACTTGAAGAACGCCTCCACCCGTGCCCGGAGCCCGGAATTGACCCGCCAATCGGCGCCAGTCACGACCTGCCAATTCCTGATCTGTTTTAGACCGTCATTCACCGGCTCCCCATCCTCCTCTACGGACAGGGCGAGTTTCGAGGGGGACTGATGGAAAATACCCCCGGCCAGAGTCAGGCTCACGTCGGACGTCGCCCTGTACCGGAAACTAGCCCGTGGGCTCAGAGCCCACGGCTCGTCCAAGGCCGAGACGCCATCGGCCCGGAGTCCCCCGGTTGCCGTGAGTCGGCCGATCCTCCAGGTCATCTGCCCCCAGAGGGCTGGTTTCCAGAAACCGGCCGCCGAGTTGTATTCGACGTCCTCGGGTAAGGTCCCTCCGGGGAGGGCCCGCTGGAAGACGTCTGCATCGATGGAAGCCCGTACCAGTTCTGCGCCGAAAGCTGCCCGGAATTCGCCACCCACCGCCACCTCAGCCTCAGCCTCTAGCCGAGTTTCCCGCTCCAGGCTGGAGTTGGTAAGGACGGTCTCCCCTGAGGTGTCTTCATCGGAAAACTGGTAGTCGGTGGACGAGTGACTCGCCCGGAGGTTGAAGATTCCCCCATCCCCCACAAGGCGCCGGTAGGTCCCGCCCAGCGTGAAGGCCCGCTGATCGTTGTCCAGGACGCTTTGATAAATCTCCTGGTTTTCGAAATCGGCGCCTGGGCCAGGCTGGACGATTCCAAACTCGTCGATGGCCCCGATTCCGGTGAGGGTGAACCGGTCCCTTGTCGTGGGTTCCCAGTTCAGGCTCAGTTGGCCATCCCAGTAGTCGGGCCGGATGGGGAGGTCTAAAGCCTCGAAGAGAAACTGGAGGTACGATCGCCTGATACTGAAAAGGAAATTCCCTTCGTCGCCGAGAGGACCATCCAGCGTTACCCCGGCCTCACTGGCTCCCAGGGTCACGTCACCGGCAATCCCGTCCGGGGAACCGGGCCGGTTCTGAACGGTGAGGACGCTGGAAAGAGCATCTCCGTAGCGGGCCGGGAAACCGCCAGTGAAGAAGGTTGCATCTTCGATGAAGTCCGCATTTACCAGAGCCAGGGCTCCCCCTGCCGTCCCTTGGGTCGCGAAGTGGTTGATCTGGGGAATGCGAATTCCGTCGACATAGTAGGCGTTCTCACCGGGGCCCCCACCCCGAACGAGAAGGTCGTTCCGGTTGTCCACTCCACCCAGAACTCCAGGAAGGGAAAGGAGAGAACGGGAGATGTCCCCGAAACCGCCCGGCGTCCGACGGATCTCAACTTCTGTGAGACGCTGGGTGGAGGTTGGGGCGTCTTCCCTTCCTTGAAACACATCGGCCGAGACCACGATTCCTTCCACCTCAATGGCCACAGCCCTCATCTCAATGGACACGAATGTCGGCCTGCTGGTTCGAGCCATGACCTCCGGCTCAATCGCTGGAGCATACCCTAAGGTGATCGCCTGCAGCCGAATCATTCCAGGGGCCACCTCCTCGATCCGGAACCGTCCCCGGGAATCGGAGATGGTCTCCAGTCCCTGAGCTAGAACCGTAACGACCACTCCAGGTAAGGGAGCCTG
The DNA here is from genome assembly GCA_964407425.1 of uncultured Gemmatimonadaceae bacterium. Taxonomy (GTDB): domain Bacteria; phylum Gemmatimonadota; class Gemmatimonadetes; order Longimicrobiales; family Gaopeijiaceae; genus JABDNZ01. The sequence continues at coordinate 29,316 of CAYOVN010000013.1, read as the reverse complement.
TGTCTCCACGTCCAGGACCTGCCCCGTGACCACTGCGCTTTGCCCCTGGGCGGCCTCGACCGTTGACAAGAGGATCAGGGGAAGGGCCATCAAGGTCCTTCCGAATCTGGCGGACAGCGCCCGCCTCCTGAGCCAGCCAAGCAAGGGGTTTTTCATCGCGTTAAGTCGAACTTTCACATTAGCATTGACATCAACAAGCCCTGAACATAAGTTATACCATCGTTAGACACGAGGCAACACACACTACCCTCAGGAGGGCACCATGACAGAGGCACGGAAGAACTCGGTCGGAAGCGGAATCATCAAGAACAGCGCTCGTCCCATCAAGATCGTCGTAGGCCCCGAGGGAGAATACTGGATTTGTGACAAGGACGCTGAGGTGAGTGGCTTTGACTTCGCGGGCGCCGGATGCGCCGCCCACAGCGAGGTACATCTGGTGAAGTAGCCCGGGCCTGTACCCCCTACTCGGGACACGTCCCAGATTTGAAGCCCGGTGAGGATTTCCTTGCCGGGCTTCTTTCCGCGGGTTGGAATCTGGGACCCCCGCGAAGCCCTCCAATCAGAGAGCACTTTCCTGAATGCCTCCTCTGCACACAAGTTGACAGCTTCACCTTAAAAGAAGCCGTGGGGCGGTAATGGACGACCCAGACTTGGAGGACCCATGAGGAACCGCGTTGCTCTCACACTGCTAATCCTGGCCTCGGCGGCAGCGACCACCGCCCCCCCGACCCTTTCTTCTACCCTTTATGCGCAAGACTCGGCCCACCCACGGATCAATCCTCAGCCGGCCCGATACGAGAGCCACCACTCCGTCCAGGTTGGAAGCGAGACGGTGGAGTATGACGCCATCGTAGGCAGTATCATCCTTAGGGATGAGGCAGACGCTCCCACTGCCGAGATCTTCTACACGGCCTACTTCCGTACCGGGATGGAAACCCAGACCCCCCGGCCCATCATGTTCTCCTACAACGGCGGGCCCGGTTCAGCGTCCTTTTGGCTCCATATGGGAATCATGGGACCCCGGCGGGTGGTGACCCCGGTGGTGGGGCACCAGGCTCCCCCTCCCTACAGCTTGGAAGACAATCCGTACACTCTGTTGGACAGGGCCGACATCGTAATGATCGACCCGGTGGGCACCGGCTTCAGTCGGCCCCTCGATGATACGCCGGGCTCCGACTTCTGGGGAATAGACGAGGATGCCGCATCCCTCACGCAGTTCATCCGACGCTTTCTCAGCCATTACCAACGCTGGAATTCCCCCCGATACCTCCTGGGGGAAAGTTACGGCACCACCCGGTCCGCGGTTCTAAGCCGGCATCTACAGCGGGCGAACATGGATCTGAACGGGATCGTCCTGGTGAGCGCGGTCCTGGACTTTCGTACCATTCAGTTCCCCCCGGGCGATGATCTCGCCTACGTGGTGAACCTCCCCTCCTACGCCGTGGTCTCAGCATACCTGGACGCTTTACCCGGTGGTCCGCCAACCGATCACGACGCATTCATGAAGGAGGTTGAGGAGTGGGCGGTCACCGAGTACGCCACTGCACTATTGAGGGGGAGCACCCTCCAGGAAGCCGACCGTCTGCGGGTTATCGATCAGATGCATGAGTTCACCGGCCTGAGCAGGGACTTCATCGACCGGGCCGACCTCAGGGTCTCGGCGCCGGAATTCGAGAAAGAGGTACTCCGTGGCCAGGGCCTCGTGGTGGGCCGCCTGGACGCGCGCTTTACCGGCCCCTCCGGGGATCTTATTGAAGTCACGCCGGACCACGATCCCCAATCCACCGCCATCAGTTCGGCCTACACCTCTGCCTTCAACACCTACCTCCGAGAGGAACTGGGTTACGATGGCACCCGGGAGTACACACCTAGCGGCGGGACTCGGGACTGGAATTGGCAGCGGGACGGAGGGGAGAGTTTCGTGAGAGGGGTGGGAACGCCCAACGTGGGCCCCGATCTGGCCGCGGCAATCCGGTTCAACCCGAACCTGGAGGTCCTTCTGGTCAACGGCATCTACGACCTCGCTACCCCCTATTTTGCTGCAGTCTGGACCATGGACCACTTGGGACTTCCCGCCGACCTCCGGGGCAACATCCAGCGGGCCGACTTCAAGGCCGGGCACATGATGTACGTAGAGCAGACCCTCCTTTCCCAATGGAAGGAAACCCTGGACGCCTTCATCGAACGAACCTCGGGTCGATAACGGAGAAGCTTCTGGCCTGACCGACATCGGTGCCGCCTTGCCCCCGTCCCCTTTCCGCCGGATTTTCCTTCCTGAAGAAGGGGTGGCCTGGCAGGAAGAAATCGTGCCTTCTCGCCACCGGAAATTGGTGGCTTTGCCCCCGGGTGACCGCCAAAGGGCTAGAGAACGCCATTACGAGGAGAGGATAAAATGTCAGACAAGAAACTCCGTTGGGGGGTCCTCAGCACATCAAATATCGGCCGAGTTGCCGTGATTCCGGCCATCAGGGCCTCCACGAACGGAGAACTCGTGGCCGTAGCAAGCCGGGACGAGTCAGCCGCCCGAGATTTCGCCGAAAAGGAAGGAATTCCTGAGTATTTCGGCAGCTACGCGGCATTGCTGGGGGACGAAAGGATCGACGCGGTCTACAATCCCCTTCCCAACAGCCTGCATAAAGACTGGACCATCCGGGCAGCCGAGGCTGGAAAACACATCCTCTGCGAAAAACCGCTGGCCCTGAATGCAGCAGAGTGTCGGGAGATGTCGGCAGCCGCCACAGCTAACGGCGTGAAGCTCCTGGAAGCCTTCATGTACCGGTTTCACCCCAGGACCGAGCGGGTCAAGGAGATGCTCGAGGAGGGGGCCATCGGCGAACTAAAGCAGGTTCGCAGCGCCTTTACCTTTCTCCTCGACCGGCCCGATGACATTCGATGGGATGGAGAACTGGGTGGAGGAGCCCTCATGGACGTGGGCTGCTACTGCGTCAACGTGAGCCGGACCATGGTTGGACGGGAACCGGTGGAGGTTCGGGCCATGGCCAGTTTCCGCACCCCCGGTGTGGACCAGCAGATGGCTGGCACCCTCCGGTTCGACGACGGTTTGCTGGCCCACTTCGATTGCGCCCTCACAATGGAGAGGTCCGAGGCCTATCAGATATTCGGGACCGACGGGCATCTGAGAGTGCAGGAGGCTTTCCTTCCGGGGACCGGAGAAGCCGTTATCGAACAATTCGACGATGGGAACAACCTGACCAGTCACACTGTCGAGGGAGCCGACGAATACCAGCTCATGGTCGAGCATTTCGCGGAGTGCGTCCTGAATGACAGCCCACTGCGGTACTCGGCCGAGGAGGCCGCGTTGAACATGAGGGTCATCGAGGCCCTTTATGAGTCCGCCCGGAAAGAGGGTGAAGTGGTGGTCGTCTGATGGGCGTGCCAATGGACGAGTCTCTGAGGGTGCTCATTGCCTCCTTCATCGAGGCCCAGCACGTGGAACGCATCCGGGAGGTGGACCCTCGACTCGAGGTGATCTACGAGCCGGACCTTCTCAGACCCCCCAGGTATGCTGCCGACCACAAGGGATCGCCTACGGACCGGACCCCGGGACAGGAAGCCCGGTGGCGCCAGCTACTCGAAGAGGCCGACGTCCTTTTCGACTTCGACCAGACCCATCTGGAGGATCTTCCGGAACTGGCGCCGAACGTTCGGTGGATCCAATCCACCAGTTCCGGCATCGGCCCCTTCGTGGAAAAGATGGGATACCCCGAGCGGATGCCGAACACGGTTTTCACCCGAGCCAGCGGCGTCCACGCTCAGCCGCTGGCGGAGTTCTGCCTGATGGTGATGCTTCTATTCAGAAAGGGGTTGTTCCGAATCCTGGGGGACCAGGGGAGGAAGCACTGGGAGCGTTACGCAGGCACGGACCTGGAGGGCCGGACCCTGGCCATCGTTGGAATGGGCGCGGTGGGAAGCCATGTTGCCCGGGTCGCGAAACACCTCGGGATGAAAGTCATCGGCCTGGATCTACACGGGTTCCTCTTTGACCAGGATTCCCTACCCCTCGATGAATTTCATCCCATCACAGAGCTGCATGAAATCCTTCCCCGGGCCGAACACCTGGTACTCATCGCACCGCACACTCCCCAAACCGACGGATTGATCGGGGCCGAGGAGTTGGCCCTCCTCCCGAAAGGCGCCGTCTTCATCAACATCGCTCGGGGGGCCCTGGTGGATGAGGTGGCTTTAGCGGCGGCCCTGAGCTCCGGGCATCTTGCCGGCGCCGGCCTTGATGTGTTCGCCGAGGAACCTCTCCCCTTGAGCAGTCCTCTCTGGGACATGCCCAACGTCCTTGTCAGCCCTCATTCCGCCAGCACCAGCGATCGGGAGAACGGGCGCATCACAGACCTGTTCTGCGAGAACCTTCGGAGGTACCTGGCCGGAAAACCCCTCCTCAACCTTCTCGAAACGGATTCGGCGCCCTCCCCCCACTGACCACCGGGTTGACGAACCCGCCTCCCTCAAACACGTTGATACGAAACGTTGCAACGTCTCAGGGGGAACTATGGCGGGGAAGAAAAAGGCCGGCAGGAAGGTGCCGAACCCAAAGGAACTGAGTGTTCTGGCGGAGGTGGCAAACCTGGCGTTCTTTCAGGTGGACGAAAACCGGGACATCGTTGCTGTAAGCCCCGCCTTGGAGGAGATCACCGGATTTCGGGCTGAGGATGTGATGGGGCGGTCCTGCCTCACGATGATCCGATGTCGGGAGTGCCTTAAAGGGTGCGGGGTTTTTGAGGACAAAGAGGTGAAGGACGTTCCCCTTACCCTCTACAGGGCGGACGGAACCACTGTGGAAGTCAGGAAATCAGGCCGGGCCTTCGTGGACGGGGATCGTGTCGTGGGAGCGTTGGAGACCGTCGAACTCGTAGGCGAAGTGAGGCGCTCTACTGGAGGGACCCCTCCCGAACTCGATACCCTTCTTGGAGCCCTCGGCAGGCACTTCATCATCGCCGACGGGGAGATGCGTGTGGTCGGTTTCTCCGGCGCGCTTCCGGAGTTGCTGGGCGTCCCAGCCGAAAGCCTACACGCCACCCCAGTCTCCCAGTGGCTCGGCGAAGAGCTGTTCGGTGAGGGAAGCCAGTTCCGTCAGGCGGTACTGGATGAACAGCGAAAAGAGGGCTGGCGAGCATCAATTCAGGGAGCAGATGGCGAAGACCATACTGTCTCCATTTCTGTAGGCCCAATCTCAGAGTCGACACATTGCGGGGCCTCCGGCGCCCGTCTCAGCATCATGGTCCGGACGGAGGAAGAACTGAGGGAGAGAGACCAGAACTCCTTCGGTGGAATCTTCGCCCGATCGCCCTCCATGCAGCGAATCTTCCGTGTCATCGACCTTCTGAGCGACAACGACTCCACGGTCCTGGTGACGGGAGAGAGTGGGACCGGAAAAGAACTTGTTGCAAGGGCCGTCCATAAGAAATCCCACCGGAAAGAGGGGCCCTTCGTCGCCATAAACTGCGCTGCCCTTCCATCCGAACTGCTGGAGAGTGAACTCTTCGGCCATGTCCGTGGTTCATTCACAGGTGCCATACGGGACAAGCCTGGTCGCTTCGAACTCGCTGAGGGCGGCACGCTCTTCCTGGATGAGATCGGTGACCTGGCCCTGAACCTTCAAGCCAAGCTACTCCGGGCCTTGCAGGAGCATGAGTTCGAACGGGTCGGCGACACTCGAACCCGGAAGGTCGACGTCCGGGTCATTGCAGCCACAGGTGTGGACCTGGGGAGGGCCGTATCCCAGCGGGAGTTTCGGGAAGACCTCTACTACCGGCTCCGCGTTGTACCTATCGAAATTCCACCGCTCCGTGAGCGGCGGGAGGATCTAGAGCTCCTGATCCGTCACTTCCTCGAGCGTATTGGGAAGGCCCGGGGTCGGGCTCTCCGCCTCGCCCCCTCAGCAATCCGAATGCTTCTGGCCTACCGGTGGCCTGGAAACGTCCGGGAGCTGGAGAACGCTCTGGAGTATGCAACTACCGTTTGTGAAGGGCAGACCATCCACGTCGGTGATCTCCCCATAGAGGTGGGTCAAAGGAATGGAGACGACTCATTCGGCGCGGACCACACCTCCCCCGGGGGAAACGGGGAACGTGAATTGGACAGGTCCGAGGGTGGGGTTGCGGATCCTGCCGAGGACTCCGGCTTCCACCTCTCCCCGGGGGAGAAGGAAGAACTCGATCGGATTCAGCAAGCGTTGAAAAGAACCCACTATCGCCGGGAGGAGGCCGCATCCCTTCTCGGAATGTCCCGGACCACTCTCTGGCGAAAGATGAAGGAATACCGGATGTAGACGCCGCGAACCCACCGAGAATCCGCCCGACCAACGGGGCGGCTTTTCAGATTGGTTCGCCTTCACGCCACCCCAGAAATCTTAGCACGTTTCATCCTTTTCCCGACGATGGAACGACTCGTTCCATAACGTTGCAACGTTTCGTTCCTCCTTCGGGACGTCCTTCTAGACTAAACCCTCTTAACACCCGTTCCGACTTGATGTTATGGTGTTTCAACAAACGCGGCACGGCTCGTGCATAAGTTGAAAGCGGATCGAGACGGGTTCATAACCCGGGAAATGTGGAGAACAAATGAAAAGAGTTCTGATACTTGGCGGTGGAACGGCCGGGACCATGATGTCCGCAAAGCTGTCCCGCGCCCTCGAACTGGACGAGTGGGAAATCACGGTTGTGGACCAGGACAACACCCACATCTACCAACCCGGCCTCCTCTTCATCCCCTTCGGAGTGTACGAGCCAAGGGACGTCAAAAAACCGAGGGGCCGCTTCATCCCCCCTGGCGTCAACTTTGTCATCTCCGAGATCGACGCTGTTGATCCGGAAAAGAAGGAGGTCCGGCTCGCCGGGGGCGAGGTGCTGCCGTACGACTTCCTCATCATCGCCACGGGTACCCGCATTGTCCCCACGGAAACCGAGGGACTCATGGGGGACGGATGGCAAAAGAACATCTTCGACTTCTATACGCTGGAAGGGGCGACCGCCCTGGCTGACCACCTGCGGCACTTCAAGGGCGGCCGGATGGTCTTGAATGTTGTCGAGATGCCCATCAAATGCCCGGTGGCCCCCTTGGAGTTCGTCTTCCTCGCGGATTGGTTCCTTACGAAGGAGGGGATCCGGGACAAAACGGAGATCGTCTACGCCACCCCTTTGGAAGGGGCGTTCACCAAGCCAAAGGCATCCGCCCTTCTCGGCGACATGCTCGAACAGAAGAACATCACGGTCAAACCCCTCTGGAGCACCGGTGAGGTCGATCCCGGCAAAAACGTCATGTCCACCTGGGATGGCGACGAATTGAATTATGACCTCCTCGTCACCATCCCCTACCACCAAGGTTCGGAAGTAATAGGGCGCTCGGACCTGGGAGATCATGCGGACTTCGTCCCCACCCACCCCAACACGCTCCAGTCCCGGGATTGGGAGAACATCTTTGTCATTGGAGACGCCACCAATCTGAGCACCTCAAAAGCCGGATCCGTGGCCCACTTCGAAGGGGATATCCTCCTGGAGAACGTCCTCCGGGCCATCCAGAACCGGGAACTTTGGGAAGGCTTCGACGGCCACGCCAACTGCTTCATCGAGACGGGCTTCAACAAAGCCGTCCTCATCGATTTCAACTACGACACCGAACCACTTCCCGGAAATTATCCTCTCCCTGGTGTGGGTCCGTTCAGCCTATTGGGCGAGAGCGAGATGAACCACTGGGGGAAGATGGGTTTCCGGTGGGTCTACTGGAATCTGCTGCTCCGGGGTTCGGAGCTTCCGGGAATTGAAGCCCAGATGTCCTGGGCAGGAAAGTGGAGGGGCTCATGAGCAACGAGCTGACGGTACCGGGGGACTCCGGGTCCGACGTATCCAACGACGACGGCCCCCAGATGGACAAGCTGTTCGAAGCGTGCCAGAAGCTGGATCGGGCCACAGAAATCCTGATGGAACTGAAGCGGGACAAAGAGATGGTCATGGAGCTGGGTCAGGACCTCATGCCCATGGCCAACGGCATCCTCCACCTGACTTCGGACCGCCTTCAGGAATTCGAGGACGACGGCACCCTGGACTTCGTTCGGGAGGGCGTGAAGGTCATGAAGCAGGTGAGCACAGCTTTCACGCCGGAAGACGTCAAGCTTCTTGGCGACAACATCGTCCATATCCTCATGACGGTCCGCAACCTCACCCAACCTGAAGTGTTGAACTTGGCGGATCGAGCCACCACGGCGCTGAAAGACAAGACAACACCGACCCCGGTCGGGACCCTGGGCCTCCTGAGGGCCATGAGGGATCCCGAAGTAAAGAAGGGCACGGGAGTTCTCCTGGAACTGCTCCGTTCCCTGGGGCGGGACGCCGAATAGATCGGAAATACAGATAGCTGATTACTGGGGCCAAGTTGGCCCATTCGTTGAAGAAAAGGAGTGAACGATGGCAGAAAAGACTTACGGTGGGGCCACGGTATCGGTGGACGCCGATGGTTTCATGACCGACCCCGGCCAATGGACCAAAGAGGTCGCCGCAGGGCTCGCTGAAGAGGTAGGGCTCGCGCTTACCGACCGCCACTGGATCGTGCTGGACTTTGTTCGCCAGGACGCTGTGGATCAGGGAGAGCCCCCTGGAGTCCGGCGCATTACCAAACTCACAGACGTCTCCATGAAGGAAATCTATAAACTCTTCCCCAAGGGCCCTGGCATTCTGGCTTCCAAGCTGGCTGGCTACGGGAAACCTCAGGGCTGCGTTTGATCGGGAGGATCAGAAAATGACTGAAGAAAACGGAAACGATCACGGCATGCCTCGGAAAGTGGCGATCATTTGCTCCAAGGGTAGCCTCGACATGGCCTACCCAGGGCTGATTCTGGCCAACGCCGCCCGGATGATGGGAATCGAGGCCATGGTATTCTTCACCTTTTGGGGGTTGGATATCATCACTGAGAAGAAGGTGGACAAGCTGAAAGCGGGAATGGTCGGGAATCCTTCGGCCCCCCTGCCGCATATGCTTGCCGGTCTTCCGGGCATGGAGACCTTCGCGACCTCAATGATGAAGAAGAAGATCCAGGGTCTGGACATCCCGGACATCCGGGAGCTCGTCGAGACCTTGGATGCGGCTGGAACCGACCTATATGCCTGCAAGATGGCCATGGACATGTTCGACCTCGAGCGGAAGGATCTGATACCCGAGGTAAAAGAGGTCATCGGCGCAATGGACTTCTTCCAGCACGCTGAAGGGGCCCAGACATTCTTTATTTAGGAGAAGCATCAATGCAGCACTTGGTCAGGACTGGCCGGAAGGGGCAGCGACCCCTCCTGGCCCTTGTCCTGTTGCTTGGAGTCTGCCTCGGGGTAAATCCCGGGTCTGCACAGGAGTCCTCTGGAGGTTGGGTGTTTTCATCCATTCCCCAGGTGGACCTCTGGTTTCACGGGATGGCAGTAGTGGATCCCATCGGCCCGGGCCCCAACCCCCTGTATGACCCGGCCTATCCCAGTGAGGTCCAACAGGCCAAGGCGGAAGCCGACCTGGCACCCACGGCGCTGGACACTCGCTCAGGTTACTTCAGGGATGCTTTCCGGAGAGATCCAGCCTTCGAGGTTCTCCATTTTGTCCCCCTCTACTTTCACCGGGCCGGGCGGGCGGAGTTCTTCTCCGCCATGAAACTCCTGGTTGGCACAAGGGAGGGAATCCCCAGGGCCCAATCTGCAAATACGGCCTTCGGGTTGGCAGCGGTCGGTTCGGTATTGACCACCCAGAGTCAACGAACCGTCCTCGGAGAGTTTGTTGCCGCCCTTGAAGCGGAGTGGGACCTGTTCTTCGGAGATTGGTGGCAGGAGGGGTCCGGTTCACGAGCCCAAATACAGGATTCTCTCCGGAGGTCCTGGGTTGAGGGTTACGGTCCGGCCATGGCTTCCACACTCCAGAAGATGGGCATGTCCGGCGGAGTCGTTGCCCTGGTCCCTGCCATCGGTGCAGAGGGCAGAATCTTCGGTGGAACTTCTAAGAACACCACGGATAATGTTTTGGTGGTTTCTGCACCGCCAAGCCCTGAACGAAGCCAGGAGGCGGTCTACTCCATGCTTCGTGAAATCTCCTTCCCACTGGTGAGGAGAGTAATGGAACAGGGTGGAAGGGTGGTGGGGAATCAGAGTGAGGAAGAAAAGCTGGCATCAACAGCGGCAATTCGCTCGGGGGCCCTCATTCTGGAGAAGTATCGCCCCCACGATTTGATGGATTATCAACGTTTTTTCCTGACTCAAGCCGGGCACAATATCCCTGTGGGAGAAGCCCCGGCAGGCCCGTTTGGGGAGATGTTCCCCCTGGACAATGAGATTGAACGGGCTTTGAGGGAGGAACTTTTCACAATGGTAACTAACGGAGGTGTAGGGTGAAGAAGTCTCTAACGGGCGTAGTTTTTGCCCTTTTTCTCAGCCTGGCGTGGGCCCCAGGGGTCTCCGCTACGGACGGCCACTTCCTTCATGGCGTTGGAGCTATCAACTCCGCCATGGGAGGCGTGGGTGTCGCAGGCGCCAAGGATGATGTCCTGGGCGCTCTCTATCACAATCCAGCCGGCCTCATGGCTATCGACGGCCACCACGCTGCCCTCAGCATGGAGCTCTTCAAGCCCAACCGGACCATGGAATCCACGCTCACGACCCAGCAGGGTGTCCTTTCCGGCTCCCAGCAGAGCAAGAGCGAATTCGTCCCCATTCCGGCCTTCGGCTGGAGCTCAGAAGTAATCGAAGACAAACTCGTCATCGGGTTCGGTGGACTGGGTGTCGGAGGCTTCGGGGTGGACTATCGCCAGAACAACGACAACCCACTTTTGGCCCCCGAGTCCATGGGCGGCTTCGGGAACGTGTTCAGTAACTTCTCCCTGCTGAAGGTGACGCCGGCCGTCGCCTTCTCGCCCTCCGAGAAACTCTGGATCGGTCTGGCCGCCAACATCGACTGGGCCTCCCTGGCTGTGGATCCCTTCCCCGCCGCTTCCCCGGACGGGGCTTTCTATCCCAGCGCCACTTCTTCCGCCACCACCTTCGGGTTCGGGTTCCAGGCGGGTCTGATCTACAAGGCCACGCAGAAAATGAACTTAGGTCTTGCCTACACCAGCACGCAGTGGTTCAACGAATTCACCTGGAACAGCACCAATGCCAATCCCAGCGATCCGGCATTCGGAACTCATAGGGAGTTCTCCTTCAAACTGAACGCCCCGGCCATTGTTGCCGGTGGTCTCTCCCTCCAAGCCACCGATAAGCTCTTCATGGCTGCGGACCTCAAGTACTACATGTACTCCTCCACAGAGGGCTTCGAGGCCAATGGCTTCACCCAGACGGGGGCCGTGGCAGGCTTCGGTTGGGACGACATCATGGTCTTCGCCCTGGGAAGCCAGTTCCAGGCCACGGATCGGTTCGCTCTGAGAGCCGGCTACAACTACTCCGACAACCCCATCTCCGAAGATGCTTCTTTCTTCAACGTGTCGGCACCGGCCGTGATTCAGCACCACCTCACCCTTGGTTTCGGAGTCGAGCTTGTGGATGGCGTGGACCTCAGCGCGGCCTATTACCGGGCCTTCGAGAACGAAGTTTCCGGACCGATGTACAATCCCGCCTACGAGATGGGTCAGGTGGGAGTCCCAGGGTCCGACGTAACTTCCAGCATGTTCGAGGACTCCTTCGTCATGCAGTTCTCTTTCCACCATCACTAGAGCCTCCACCGGGGCTGAGCGGCGGCGGGTTCAATGAGGACCCGACACCTCTCGAAGAGATGATAGAGCGGGTGGGCTTCGGCCCACCCGCTCTCTTTTTTTTCCGGAACCCTTCACACCCCCGCGTTACCTTTTCCCTCCTTCCCCCGTCTTGATTCAGAGGCACGACAGAAACGTTGGTTCAACCCTTCTCCAAAAGAGGTTCCCCGATGAAAAAGGCCACCCTGGGTCTACTCTCCACAGTACTCCTTTTTTCAATCATGGCGGCTCATCCTGCCAAGGCTCCCTTTCCGGCCGACGAAGTAGAAATCGGCATTCAGGTTTCCCCCAGTACCATTCTCCTGAACTGGAAAGCCAAGGGAGACGTCAAAGTCACGGTTCACGCCGATGTGAGCTTCCGCCTGTTCGATCCCAGTGACATCCAGGTCGACTTGGACGGAATCCCGGCTATGTACATCTATTCCGACGCACGTGGGGACCTGGTAGGCAAGTTCGAGTTCGACGCGGTTAAGGAACTGGTCGGCCCCGGAACAGCCACCCTCTCACTGAGAGCTGTGGCGAAGGACGGAACCGTCTACTATGGCTCTGATGATGTCAGGGTCGTAGGGGACTGAGGGCCGCGACGCTCGAGAAATCAACACGGGGGCGGCTTCTGACCGAGAAGCCGTCCCCGTATCAATTTTCACTTCGGACTCCATCCTACCCTATTCGGATCTCAGCGCCTCCACCGGATCCACCCGTGAGGCCCGGCGGGCCGGGATCCAGACCGCCGCCAAAGCCACGAGGGCGAGGAGAGCCCCGGTCCCACCGAAGGTAAGGGGATCCGTGGTAGTAACACCGAACAGCATGGAGGCCATGGCCCGACTCAGCCCCCAGGCGCCCAGAAGACCGACAGCCAGGCCGATCCCCGCCAGCTTCATGCCCTGCCCAACCACGGAGCGGAGAACCACTTCACCTGGAGCACCCAGGGCCATCCGGACCCCGATCTCCTGAGTGCGCCGGCTCACGATGTAGGAAATCACCCCATAGATCCCTACTGTCCCCAGAAGGAGTGCGATGCCGGCGGCAATCCCCAAGAGAATCACGGTGAAAGAGTTGGAAGCCATGGACTGGTCCACCACGGCCTCAACGGTCCGGGGATTGATGATGGGCAGGCGGGGGTCCACATCCCTGAGGGCGCTTCGGGCCAGGGATATGGCCTCTAGGGGATCCCCGGCCACCCGGACCACCACGTCCATCATCCGAGAGGGAACCGGCGCTTCCGGGCTTCCCATCAGGGCCGGGAAGTATGCCATGGGAAGGGGATCCTCCTCGACCGCGTCGAACCGAACGTCCCCCGCGACTCCGATCACCTCCCAGGAGTAGTCATTGCCCTGACTCCGGATCTGGCGCCCCACGGCACTCTCATTTGGCCAGAAGGTGCGGGCCAGGGTTTCACTGATAACCAGGCCCCGGAACTGGTCCGCCTGATCATCCCATGCGGGAGCCCGGCCCTCAAGAATTGGGATCTTCATGGCCTCCAGGTAACCAGGCGTGAGATTCCTCCGCTCAACGATCGGTCCCAGTTCGCCTTCCGGGACGGGGTTCTCGACGGGCTCCATGGCCCCGGCCGAACTCTGCCCAATGAGGGGGATTCCATTCACCATTCCCACTTCCTGGACTCCGGCCGTTGAAGCAAGCCTCTCGGTGAGCTGGCGTTGGAATTCCAGAACCTGGTTGGCGTCTGTGTACTCAGCCCCGGGGAGAGCGAAGCGGAAGGTGAGCAAGCCCGCAGATTCAAACCCTGGATCGACGTTTCTCAGGGCCACGAAACTCCGGAACATGAGGCCGGACCCCACGAGAAGCACGAGGGCCAGTGCCACCTGAGCCACGACCAGAATGCTCCGGGCCCGGTGCCGTTCCCGGCCCGTCGTAGCGGAACGGCTCCCGTCCTTGAGGGAATCGGAGATGTCTCCGCGCCCATATCCGAGCGCGGGCAGCACACCGAAGGCGATCCCCGCCCCAACGGAGATGGCCCCAGTGAAAAGGAGGACGCTCCCGTCGATCCCGATGTTGAAGATGGCTGGAAGATCGGCCGGGGCGAGGGCGAGAAGCCCTCGGACTCCCACCACGGCCAGCCCCAACCCCAGGAGCCCGCTCCCAATCGCCAGGATCACGGATTCAGCGAGGTATTGCCGTATCACATCAGCCCGACTGGCACCCAGAGCCGTTCGAAGGGCCTGCTCCCGTTGCCGAGATTCTGCCCTTACGAGGAAAAGATTGGCAACGTTAGCACAGGCGATGAGGAGCACGAATCCCACGGTGCCCAGAAGCACCCAGAGAGCCTGCCGCATGTCCTCGACATACACGTCTTTGAGAAGTTTCACATTAGCGGCCAGGCCAGCCTGCTCCATGACCTCCGCGCCGAGTTCGTCGGGGTTCTCATCAGAGAACCGAAGGAGGAGTTCCTGCATCTCGGCCTGGGCCATTTCCATGGTTCCACCCTCGGCGAGGCGAGCGGCCCCGATGTACTGCATGGATCCCAGGTCGGGGGAGGCCACGTCGATCTCAATGGGAATCCAGAGGTCCTCCCCGGAGAGCTGGAAATGCTGGGGCATCACCCCCACCACCCGGCGCTGTACCCCATCCATTTCCACCACCCGGCCTACCACAGATCGATCCTCCCCAAAGGCACTGGCCCAAAGAGGATAGCCGATGACGGCCACAGGTTCGGCGCCCACCCGGTCTTCGCCTTCCAGGAACGCTCTCCCAAGGAAAGGCTGCACGCCCAGCACATCGAAGTATTCCTGCGTCACCTGGCTGGCCGTCAGCTGCCGAGGCTCTCCGTCGGAAATGAGGTTCACATTGTCATCGGCGAAAACGGCGAAGGACTCGATGGCCCGGGCATGCTCCTGGTAATGCAGGTACATACCCTGGGAGTGGGGGATCACCGGCACGTTTATCCCCAAACCCGGAGCCTCATGGTTGTAGCTGATGAGCCGGTCCGAATCAGGAAAGGGCAGCGGATTGATGAGGATCCCATCAACCACGGAATAGATCGCGGTGTTGGCGCCGATCCCAATGGCCAGGGTCATCCCGGCAAGGGCCGTGAAGAAGGGTCTTCGAATGAGGCCTTTCACCGCCGCCCGCACGTCTCTCCACATCGAATCCATCGTCCAACCTTCCGTTCTCAGATACCATGCGTCGGAAAGGGCTCCCCAGGCGTGGATCATCCTCCCGCCATTAACAACCAGCTCTGCTTCCCACTCTTCGACCCAGTCCCGACGGTCCACGCCTGGAACAAGGGTCGAGACGATCCGGACCCAGATTCCTGGGAAACCCATCACGCCTTTTTCGGAACCGGTGAGGAGTGCTCTCCCAGCAATCGCCTGACTTCCGACAGCTTCCGTTCCGCCGTAGGCAAGGCCTCCCGCCCCGCCGAGGTCAACTCATAGGTTCGTCTCCGGGGGCGTCCGAGAGCATGGGCTTCGGAGGCTCTCTCCCAGCGGGACTTCAGGAGACCGGCTTTCTCCATCCGTCGGAGGGCGGGATACACCGTGCCGCTCGGCAGGTCGCAGGCCTCCATGACATCGAAACCGTACCGATGTCCGGACGCCACCACTCTGAGCACCAGGGCCGTAATCTGGGTCATCCGAACCGATCCCACTCGCAACTCCCGTCTGGTTTGCAGTTTTCTACATAGGGTAGTACGAAGGGGACCTTCGATGGGTTTCAGGGGAGCAGGCGCTCCTGCCCCTAGCCTCCGAGGCCCAGAGCGTGAAGAACCTCTTTCTCCATTATCTGACGGAGTTCCGCCAACACACTCGCCATGGCAGGATCGTCGATGAGGTTCCTGATTTCGAAGGGGTCCTCCTGCAGGTCGTAGAGTTCCCCATCTTCCGGGTACCGAACCCAGTGGATCAACTTGTAGCGATCGGTACGGACAGCCCGGTAGTCCATGTCCAGGAGCCATGGGAAGGGATTCTCATAGGTGTAGAACTCCACCAGGACCGCCTCCCTGGCCTGATCTGTGTCTCCCATGAGGAGGGGCACGAAGGATTGTCCCTGTATGTGATCCCCGATGGGTGTCCCGGTGATCTCCAATACGGTTGGTGCCAGATCCACCGATGCCACAAGACCATCAACCCTCTCACCCCTTTCGGTTACCGGAGGGTAGCGCACGATCAAAGGGGTCCGAATGGACTCCTCATACGGGAGCCTGCGTTCAAGGGATAGGTTGTGCTCCCCGTAGAAGAAGCCGTTGTCGCTGGTAAAAAGGACGAAGGTGTTGTCCATGATCCCTTGGGCCTCCAGCGTCTCCATGATCCGCCCAAGTCCGTCATCCACGGCCAGGAGCATCTCCGCCCTCCGGACGATGGTCTCGTGACTACTTCCCGGATCCAATTCATCCTCCCCGAATTCCGCCATGATTTCGGGAGAGTACTTCCTGTTCAGCGCCCTTTGAAGGGCTGGCTTCCCCACCAGTTGATCAGGTCCGGGAACGACGTTTTCCCTGGGAGGGAACGACTCATCTTCGTACCGTCCACGGTGGCGTGGGGCAGGCATGTATCCCCGGGGAACGGTCAGGTCCACGGACCCGTCGTCCAGTTGGACCGCATCGGGATGGATGGCTTTGTGTCCGATGTAGAGGAAGAAGGGCTTGTCCCGGTCCGCTTGGATGAAAGACACAGCCCGATCGGTTAACACATCGGTGATGTATCCTGGCACCTCATGGATCCGGCCATCCTCAAAGAGCTCCGGATCCGTCGTTCGGCCCTGGCCGGGAATGGCAACCCAGTAGTCGAAACCCGGCCGGGGCGTAGGGTCGTTCCCCATATGCCACTTGCCCAGGAAGGCCGTTTCGTAGCCATCCGCCTGGAGGGCCTGAGGGAAGGTATTCAGGCGGTGGCTCAACCGGTTTCTGGCCACGTTGTCGATGACGCCATGCCGGGATGGATACTGCCCCGTCAGGATGCTTGCCCGATTCGGTGAGCAAAGAGGGACGGAGTGGAAAGCGTTCTCGAAATACGCTCCCTCTTGAGCTAACCCATCGATGTTGGGGGTCTCGATGAAAGGATGCCCCGCCACGCCCAACTCATCCCACCGCAGATCGTCCACCACGACCACGATGACGTTCGGTCGTTGGTCCGGATCCACCTGGTAGGCTTCCGCCTCCTGATAAGCCTCAGCCTCGACCTCTTGGATTTCCTCGGGAGGGGCACAGGAAGGGACGACGGCAAAAAGGAGCATGACCACGGCGAGTCGAAGCATGACTGGGGGTCCTCTTTGGGGTACGGGATGGAGGACAAGCTACGCCGCATGCAGAGGGGC
Source organism: uncultured Gemmatimonadaceae bacterium (assembly GCA_964407425.1). Classification (GTDB taxonomy): domain Bacteria; phylum Gemmatimonadota; class Gemmatimonadetes; order Longimicrobiales; family Gaopeijiaceae; genus JABDNZ01. The sequence goes on along the minus strand of CAYOVN010000013.1, from coordinate 12,308 downwards.
TAGCCAGTCTACCCTCCCGCTTCCTCTCTATTCAATCTCCCCGGAGAGCCACCATGGGATCGGTCTGGGACGCCCGCCGGGCCGGGAGAAATCCAGCGAGGGCCGCCACAGACAGGAGAACCAGGATCATGGCGAAGAATGTCATGGGATCCGTGGGCTCCACCCCGAACAGAAGGGACGAGATGAGCCGCCCCCCCAGGAAGGAACCCACTCCCCCGATGAAAACCCCCACCCCCGCCAGGAACATTGTCCTGGTGACGACCCGGCCCAGCACCTGCCCCCCTGACTCCCCGAGGGCCATACGAATCCCGATCTCCGGAATCCGCTGACTGACCGAGTAGGATAGGACGCCATAGATCCCCAGGGCTGCCAAAAGGAGCGCTGCACCGGCAAAAGCGCTCAAGAGGAAGAGGATGAAACGCCGAGGGGAGACGGCCCGATCCACAACGGCGTCCAGAGCCTGGAAATCGCTGGTGGGCATGGAGGGATCCGTGGCCTGAATCGCCGCTCGAACAGCGCCGTTCAGGGATTGGAGCGGAAGAGGAGATCGAACCACCATCTCCAACGTCGGCCACCACTGCTGGGTCATAGGCATGTACATCTCGAAACCGGATCCTTGCTCCAACGACTGGTGCCGAACATCCCCGACCACACCCACCACTTCCATTTCCGCGTCACCCAACAGGAGAATCCCACCGACTGGATCCCTGTCCGGGAAGATCTCTTCTGCCGCAGCTTCGTTGATCACCACAACCAAGGGGCTCTGGTCCGTGTCATCCGGTCCAAAGTACCTCCCAGCGAGGAGGGGAATCTCCATGGCTTGGAGGTATCGGTGATCGATGATTCTCGGGAATACCGAAGGGGCCCCACCCTCATCGTAGACCACTCCCTGGGCCCGGACTCCCCAGGTACGATTCCGGCCGAGGGGCAAGCAATCGCTCAGCCCCACCGCTTCCACCCCGGGGACAGCCTGGACACTGGTGAGGAGTTGGTCGTAGAAGGCCATGGCGGTGGTTCGATCGTCGAAGGACTGGTTGGTGTCCACCCGCCACGCCACCGCACCTGCAGGCTCATACCCCAGGTCCACATCCATGACCCTCACGAAACTCCTGAGCATCAGACCTCCACCAACCAGGAGCACGCAGGAGAGGGCAACCTCGGCCACTACCAGCATCTCCCTGACCAGGGTACCCCGCCTCCCTTCACTGGAGCCTCGGCTCGAGTCGTTCATAGCCTCCGCCTCCCGCCCCCGGGACAGCTGAAAGGCGGGCACAACACCCATCAACAGGCCGGCGAAAAGCGACATTCCCAGGGTGAACAGGAGGGCTGTCCGGTCCACCGAAACAGACCAGAGCATGGGGATCTCCACGGCTGTGGTCCCAGCAACCAGTTGGGTTGCCCCCAAGGCAATGAGGACCCCGATGATCCCGCCTGAAAGCGCCAGAACCAGGCTTTCCAGTAGGAGTTGCCTGGAGAGTCGGTTCCGGCTCGCTCCTAGAGCGCTCCGCACAGCCATCTCCTTGGTACGCCCCGGACTCCGTGCCAGGAGGAGGTTGGAGAGGTTCGCGCATGCGATGAGCATCACGGCCCCAGCCGCCGCCGCCAGGAGGAACATGGCCGACCGGAAGTTTCTGGATATCTGCTCTTGCAATCCGCTCACAGTGGCATCCAGGCCCCCTCGATCTGGTATGGCCTCCTGAAGCTGGGATACGATCACGTCCAGGTCGGCCTGGGCCCCCTCCACCGTCGCCCCGGGGAGAAGCCGTCCGATCATGGACAGCGTATTCCCCCACTGATCGGTCTCGTCGCTGATGGGGAATGGTCTGAGGAAATCCACCCGGGAGCCCGGAGCGAAGGTCGAGGCAAAATCGAATGATGCCGGAAGGATGCCAACTACCTCCGTGGCCTGGTCATTGAGGAGGACGGATCGTCCCACTATTCCCGGATCTCCGGCGAACCTCCGGTTCCAGAAACCGTGGGTCAGGATGGCTGCAGGGCGCCCATCCCAAACGCTCTCTTCGTCCACGAAGTTTCGACCGATGGCCGGCTCGATGCCCAGGGTAGGCAGGAAGTCCTGGGCCACCCCGACACCCACCAGCCGTTCGGGCGGCCCGTCTCCGGCCAGGTTGTAGCTCTCATACTCGAAGAAGGCGAAGTAGCCGGTGAGGGCTTGGAAGGAGTGGTTCATGGTCCGGAAATCCCGGAGGTTCGATGTCCTGGAAGTCTCGGAAGACATGCCACCTCCGGACTGGTTGGCAACCCACACCAGCTCTTCGGGGTTTTCGAAGGGGAGTGGCCTCAGCATCAACGGATTCATGACGCTGAAGACCGCCGTGTTAGCCCCTACCCCCAGGCCAATAATGAGGGCGGCGAAGACAAAGAAGCCCCGGTCCCGCCGTAGGGCCCGAAGGGCGTAGCGAAAATCCTGAAAAACAGCTGACATGGCGAGAAAACCTCGAGGGGTCATGTGGGGTGCCGCCCGAAGACACTAGCTTGGACGGTCCCAAACATCTGATGGTTTCAAATAGGGATTTCTCAACCCGATCGTTCCGAGCCAGCCCTCAGGGCACGTAGGCTATGCAGTCGATCTCCACCAGAAGGCCGTTCACGGGAAGCCCGGCCACCTGGACCGTCGTCCTGGCCGCCTTGTTTCCTGCCATCATTCGCTCGTAGACGGCGTTCATCTTGGGAAAGTCCCGCATGTCAGCCAGAAAGACGCCGCACCGGAGTACATGATCGAGGCTCGATCCAGCTGCCTCCAGGATGGCTGCCATATTCCTGAAAACCTGCTCCGTTTGGCTTTCAACATCGAGGGCAACCAACTCCCCCGTACCCGGAACCGTCGCGCCCTGACCCGAGACGAAAACCAGTTGCCCGAACTGGACGGCAGGAGAATATGGCCCGATGGGATCCGGCAGGCCGTTGCCGGTAACCGGTTTGTGAAGTTTCTCGCTGCTCAATTTTTTCCTCCCTTTTCACTCTTCATGGAAAGTCCGATTCTCTTCCGTTCCGGATCGACCTGCAGGACACGGACCTGAACCTGTTGGCGAACCCGAACCACTTCGTTGGGATCCTTCACAAAACGGTCCGCCAGCTCACTCACATGCACCAGGCCGTCCTGGTGAACGCCGACGTCGACAAAAGCTCCGAAGGCCGTGACGTTGGTGACGATACCAGGCAGAACCATCCCCGGCCGAAGATCGCTGATGGCATGGACATCGGCGAAGGAAAATGCCGTAAAAGCCGGCCGGGGATCTCGTCCCGGGCGGTCGAGCTCCTCCAGAATATCCTCCAGCGTCGGACGCCCGACACCCTCCCCCAGATAACGGTCCCTCTCGATTCTACTCCGGACTTCGGGGGCCCCAAGAAGATCCCGCACGGTCCGCCCCAGATCCTTCGCCATTCGTTCAACCAGACCGTAGCGCTCCGGATGCACACCACTCCCATCCAATGGATCGGGTCCATCGGGGATTCGGAGAAAGCCCGCTGCCTGTTCAAACGCCTTTTTCCCAAGGCGAGGAACCTTAAGCAGATCACGACGGGTCCGAAAAGCCCCGTTTTCTTCCCTCCACCGGACCACGTTCCCGGCCAAAACCGGCCCCAACCCCGCCACATAGGTAAGGAGGGACGGACTGGCGGAGTTCAGTTCGACTCCCACCGAATTGACACAAGTCACCACCGTATCGTCCAGGGCGGATTTTAGCGCCGGTTGGTCCACGTCGTGCTGATACTGGCCGACCCCGATGGACTTGGGATCGATCTTCACCAACTCTGCCAGGGGATCCTGAAGACGACGCCCGATGGAAACGGCACCCCGAACAGTCAGGTCATGGTCCGGAAGCTCCTCCCGGGCCACTTCGCTTGCGCTGTAAATGGACGCCCCGGCCTCATCCACCATGATCACCGGAATTCCAAGACCGAGATCCCCTATAAAACTCTCGGTCTCCCGTCCCGCGGTCCCGTTTCCAATCGCTACGGCTTCGGGGGAAAAACGCTCCACCCACTTCCGGACGGTGCCTTCGGCTTCCTTTTTCCGACCTTCCCCCTGGGTCGGGAAGATCGTCGTGTTCTGGAGGAACCCTCCCCGGGCATCCAGGGCCACCACCTTGCACCCGGTTCGGAAACCCGGGTCGATGGACAGTAACCGCTTGTTCCGGAAGGGGGCCGCCATCAGGAGTTCACGGAGATTGGTCACAAAGATACGGATGGCTTCTTCGTCAGCCCGTGCCTTCGCCTCCTTCAGAGCCTCCCGTTCCAGGCTGGGGAGAAGCAGGCGTTTGTACGAATCCTCCAAAGCCTGTTCCACCTCGGGGGAAGAGGGACTCCCCCGCCGTAGGAACCGGCGCGTCAGGCGCACGAGGGCATCGGCATCCTCGGGCCGGGCCTGTACCCGCAGGAAGCCCTCATTCTGCCCCCGGAGAATGGCGAGAATCCGATGGGAAGGCGCCCGGGACAGAGGCTCGGACCAATCGAAATAGTCCCGGAACTTCCCGGCCTCCGTTTGCTTCTTTTTGACCACCGTCGAAGCGAGAACTGCCCGCTGGTCAAACAGTCCCCTGAGCTCCTGCCGAACTTCGGGTTTCTCGCTAACGTCCTCGGCGATGATGTCCCGGGCCCCGGCCAAAGCGGCGACCTGGTCCACCACCCCCTTCTCTGCATTCACGTATGATCTCGCATCAACCCGTTCCCCGGACTGGGAAAGAAGGTCTGCGGCAAGCGGCTCCAGTCCAGCCTCTCTGGCCGCCGTCCCCCGGGTCCGGCGCTTCGGCCTGAAGGGCAGATATATGTCTTCGAGACTCGGGAGGGTCTCGGCAGCAAGGAGGTTCCGTCGAAGCTCATCGTCCAGAAGCTCCCGCTCCGAGAGCGAATCCAGTATGGCTTCCCGGCGTTTGTCCAGCTCCTCCAGCTGGGCCATCCGGTCACGGACCCGGGCGATGGCCACCTCGTCCAACGACCCGGTGGCTTCCTTTCGGTAGCGGGCAATGAAGGGAACCGTGGCCCCCCCGGACAGGAGTTCGGATGTGGCTTGAACCTGCTGTACGGTGGCGCCGAGTTCCCGGGCTACCACCGTCTGGTGCTGGGACATCGATCCTCGTTTCTGACCGCTGGCTTGGGGCTTCAAGAGCGAAGTCTAGTTCACACTCTAGGCAGACAAGTGGAAGGAGTCGAGAGGTGGAGGCGGGAGGTGCCGGGTTGGCGGTAGCCATCAGCCTGGGCATCTTGAAGGCCACCGGCCGGAAGACCCCCCCTCCCAGGAACTGAGGGAGCAGAGAGGACCCTGAGATGCTGCACATCTATATCGATGGCGATGCCTGCCCTGTGAAAGAGGAAATCTACAGGGTGGCGAAGCGATACGACCTGCAGGTCACCGTGGTTGCCGCTTCCTGGCTTCGAGTGCCCAGGGAGCCCTGGATCCACATGGAGGTTGTGAAGGAACATGGCGAACTCGATGCGGCCGACGATTGGATCGTGGACCGAGTTCAGGCCGGCGACATCGTCGTATCGGAAGACATCATCCTTGCCTCTCGATGTCTCGAAAAAGAAGCGAGGGCACTGAACCCGAGAGGGCGGGAGTTCACCCCCAATACCATCGGTGAGGCCCTGGCTAGCCGGGAGTTCATGGCAGACCTCCGGGAGGCCGGGGCCATCACCGGCGGACCGGCGCCGTTCGGGAAGACGGACCGGAGCAAATTCCTTCAGCGATTGGATGAGATCGTCAACGCGCTCATGAGGGGTCGATAGGGAACGGGGAACGCCCGCACCGGAGGTATCCCCGTGCGGGCGTTCATGAATCCTGTCTTACCGGTCCCTCAATTGGGGGACGCTTGAAACTTACTGATTCGCGACCTGAAGGAGGAAGGACACCCCCGCAAAGATCATCGCGCCATCCCCTCCGCCCAATTCGAATTTCACCCCGACAAAGGGCTGGACCGGACCACCCATGAAGTTAAGCCCACCCCCGAGATTCAATCCGATTTCAGTGTCACTGTCGGAAGAGTTCCCGGACTCACCCAGGTCGTGGCCGACCGACCCATTGGCAAGGTTCAACCCAGCCAACACCCAAGGTGTAAAGGCAGGGGTTTCCAACGGAAACCGGAAGGTGGCGTTGGCATTGAGCTCCCAATAGTCCACGTCCCGGTCTTCGTGCCCACTGTCCGGAAAGAAGTACCCGAAGTCCCCCCAAAAGGCCAGATCTTCATGAATCTCGGTCACCGGGATCCCGACAAAGCCCCCGACGCCAAAATCCGCATCGTCATGAAAGGCCACATAAGGGCCCACATACGCCTGGGCTGACGCCGCCCCCGGCAGAGCAACAAGGGCCCCGATGGCGCCAAGGGTAAGCAGGATCTTTCGCATTGCACCTCCAAAAAGAGAAAATGATCAAAAAAGTATGGTTACCCAACGGATTAATTATACCAGCGCAGGCCCCGGATGCCATGGTTTTGAGGAAACCCGCATGCGTGCCCGGGGTGTAATACTCCGGCGAGGGTGGAACGGTTCTGGATTTGGTGGTCGAAGTGAGATATTTCCTAACGTTCTGGTCACCTCAAGTGTCACTATCAGCAGACCCCGATCAGGATGACCATCGGCGAGTTCGGTTCAAAGACAGCGGAGAGGAAGTATCATGTGGAGGAATAGCAGCCTGGGCGTCAGCGTAGCGAGTCTCATTCTTACGCTACTTGTCCCCACCGGCCTCCAGGCCCAAGAAGAGCAGGAGGAGTACCAGGTCGGACGGGCGCTTCCGCCGACCGTCCCTGGGAGTGTCCTCGTGGAAATGACCCTGGACCAGGCCATTGCCAGAGCCCTGGAAATGAACCTGGAGATCCAGACCGCACGTCTGAATCCGGACATCCAGGACTACAATCTGGCGGCGGCGGAGGCTGCGTTTGGTACGACCTTCAACGCCACGCTCGGGCAAAACAACGCCACCAGTCTTTCCACCAGCCAGTTGGACGGGGGCTCTCAAACCACCACCGACCGGTTCACGTTCAACGGCTCCATCGCGAAACCGATGCCTTTTTACGGCGGACGGTTGAGCGCGAATTTCAACAACAGCCGGACCGAAACGGACAACTCCTTCGCGACACTCAACCCGTCCTTTCGATCGAGCTTGAGTTTCAACTACACCCAGCCTATCCTGGCCGGACTCAAGATCGACAACCAACGGAACTCCGTCCGGACCCAAGAAATCCAACTGGAAATCACTGACATCCAGCTTCAAACCCAGGTTGCCAACCTCACCGACAATGTGAAGGTGGCCTACTGGGGTCTCCGGACCGCCATCGAACAGATCGAAATTCAACGCAGGAGTCTGGCACAGGCCCAGGAGCTTCTGGCCCAGAACCGCATCCGGGTCGAGTTGGGGACCATGTCCGAGCTTCAGGTGGTCCAAGCCGAATCCCAGGTCGCCTCCGCGGAACAGTCCCTCCTGAATGCGGAAGTCCTTTGGCGGAACCAGGAACTCGCGTTCAAACGGCTGCTCCTGGGAGGAGCCGATGACCCCCTCCTTTTTCAGATCGTCAATCCCACGGACCTCCCCATCACCCAGGAGCCTGTGGTTGACCTTCAAGGAGCCATCGAAATAGCTCTGGAGGAACGGACCGATATCAGGCAGCAACGCCAACAAAAGGACATTTCGGAGCTGAACCTGGAGGTCACTCAGAACAACCTCTTGCCCTCCCTCGACCTGACCGCGGGATATTCCGTCATGGGCGTGGGTGGAGATTCCTACCAACGAGCTCAGCTGGGCGGAGATCCCATTCTCCTTGAACCGGGCGGTTTCACAGACGGTCTCCGGGGGATTGCGAACCAAGACAGCCCGACCTGGAACCTCCAGTTGAATTTCTCATACCCCCTCCTGAACCGGGGTGCGAGGGCCAATCTGGAACGGGCCAGACTTCAGATGAAGCAGACCGATCTGGCATTAAGGAGTCAGGAACTGGCCATCGTCACCCAGGTCACGAATGCCGGGTTGAACGTAAACGATCGGTACCTACAGCTTCAGGCTGCAGAGCGAAGCCGGGAGGTTGCTGAGCGGAGCGCGGAGATCGAGCTGACCCGATTCAATGTGGGAGCCTCCACAAACTATGAGGTGACCCAGGTCCAGGATGATCTGACTTCCTCCCGCCTCTCTGAACTCAGGGCCATCATCAACTACATCAACGCCATCAATGAGTTCGAAAGGGTTCAACGAATCGGCGGGTAGTCACAGGCTTTCGGCCAAACGAAAAAAAAGAGGGGGCGCCCAATTGGACGCCCCCTCTTTTTTGCTCCTGTCCGTCTACCGCTTTGTCCCTGTGATGACGCCCCCCATCCCACCGGCGTCGAAGTCGCCGGCAAAGTTGGTCCCATCAAAAGTCACAGCGAAAAATACAGCCATATCCGGCGTGTCGATCATGAAGGTCATGTCGTCGCCTTCGACGGAGATGTCACCCACGGGCATGGCTCCCATATCCGAGTCCACGGTACCTGTGTAAGCCCCAGGCTCACCTTCGATGCTGAGGGTGGCCATGATCTCCATCCCATCCACATCAAGGGAACAGTCATAGACGCCCACGGGATCGAGGGGTGGTGGCGCCGGGGGTGCGGCCGGAGCACCTCCGCCGGAGCATGCAGCCAGAACCAGGGCGAACGGCATGAGTGCCATGAGCCGTTTCATGAATTTCCTCCAGAATAAGTGGTCGAAGGGTCGGTCGAGTCTTGGTTTGAACGAACCATTGGTACCGCCGAAGCCTGCTCACGACAAGGGCTGCAGCCTCAGTCAGTTCTCTCTTAACGGCCGACAGGCCTTAACGATCTGCCGGTCCACAGACCTGGGGTTGGCAAGAATATCATAGAATTCCTCCAGGTACTCCCGGGCCGAATTCTCACTCCGTTCGGAGAGAGGTATCTCACCCTCAAGCACCCCCATGATGGAGTCCCGATCCTGAATGAAGCGGGCGAACAGGCCCGGATAATCCAGTCCAGGTACGCAGGCACCCCAATAGACCCTCTCCCTGACCGAATTGTGAAGGTTTTTTGTCATTGGGTTGGGCCCAGCGTAGGGCGCATCGACCAGGCCCGACCAGTCGAAATCGTAGGGAATCGGGAAATACGCTCGGTCCTTTAACAGGACCTCCACGTTGTGAGTGGACCCTATTCCCCAGTCCACATTCCCAATCATGAACTGGAACAGGTAGAGGAGGCCGAGCTGATCCATGACAAAATCACTCGGATTCCCACCTTGAGCCTCGATCACTTTGCCCTCGACCCGATCGGCAAGGCCGTCTTTATCTTCAATCAGGAAACCGAATCGGGTGACCGGATCATCCTCCCCGCTTGTATCCTCGTAGGTGATCCGGGCCAATCGAACCTCGAAACTCAGATCTGTGAGCTGGTTGTAGATTCGGTAGGCCAGATACTCCTCCAAGAGGTTCTGCTCATAGCGGTCGGAATCCCGGCAGTGGGTCACCAACTTCAGCTTGTCCTCACCGTCGAAGACGGTTCCCTGAGGGGAGGACTCGGGGAAATTCAGGCGAAGCGGGGGGTCGGGGCAGGTTCGCTTTTGAAGGCGGAACTTTCCCCGGGTATTCACCTTGATGGGGATGTCCCGCACTACTCCATCGGAGCCCTCGATCCTGATCGTACCGGGCCGCTCGGGACTCTCCTGATCCCGGTCACCGCGGAGCTCATCGAAGTCGGCGGCCAGGACCAATTCCAGGGGTTCATGGCTTGCGAAAAGGCCCGGCCCGGCGGGAGCCGGAAGAATAATGGTCAGGGGAAACAGAAGGTTGATCAGGTGCCAGGTCGCGGTTCCCATGTCCACCTCACAGGCTACGGATCTAAAACTATGGCCTACCTTCGAGCTGCTTTTTCAATAGACCCAGGGACCCTTCGAGCTCCTTGCGGAAAGCACCTTCAAGAATCCCCTGGGGGATGAACCGCAACACGCCCGTTGGTTTTCCCTGGACGGCCATGGTCACTTTCGTGCTTCCGTCCAGGGATTCGAAGCGAAGATCCACCGTCGCCCGGATGACCGAGTCGGGGGTGGATTCATAAGTAACCCTTTTGTTCGGCTCGAACAATTTGGTGACGTAGGTGTTCTCGATCCGCCGACCCATGAACTCGCTGATATAGCGCTTCCGGGTTCCCACCGACGTGTCCCCGGCAGGCTCCTTGGAGGCCTCCATGATCCCCGGCTGCCACTCCCTCTCCCGGGCGACGTCGTCCATGTAGTCGAAGACCCGATCCACCGGCGCATTTACCATGACGTGGTGCTGGTACTTCAATCCACCCTCCTACTTTCGGGCCCGAATCGCGACGTAGTCCCCACGGTCATGGCCAGGCACCGGTGTCTCAGGGGCATCATTGGAGAACTTCGGGTGCAGGGTCAGAGTCTGACTCGTCTCCATGCCCAGGAACCCAGCCTCTTCCATCGAGTCAACCTTCTCCTGGGTGGTCCGCCAGTTGGCCAGGGCGGCAAACTCCATGGGATACGGGACTTCGGGGGCGATCACCTTCAGCGTCTCATCGTCCCAATCTCCCACCATGGCCGCCAGCCGGTACAGGGTGCCGTAGGAGCTTTCAGCGGGAACATCCGCGACGACGATGTGGCCCTCTGGCCGAAGCACCCGATAGGCCTCGGAAAAAGCCATGGGAAGGTCACCGATATAACTCGGCGTACCATTAAAGATGACGGTGTCAAACGATTCGTCCTCAAAGGGCAGCTTCTCAGCCGGCCCGATCCGAACCTCCATGCCCCGCTTTTCCGCAATCTCCGCCATCCCAGATGCCGGTTCCACGCCGAAGTGGACATCGATGTCGTGGCTATCCCGGAGTATCATCTCGAACAATCCGCTTCCACACCCCACGCTCAAGGCCTTACCGGGGTTCCGAAGCACCCCAGCGAGGAGCTCCACCTCGGATTGAAGAACGTTTCGGTTTTTCAAGAACCAGCTGTCGTATTCTGCTGCGAACTCATCGAATGGTTGGTCAGACACGTCTTCTTCTTCCGAATATTGTGATTGTTCGTCGAGGGTCCGTCAGGGCCCCGGCCGTTGTGATTTGCCCACCGGGGGTATTCCGGCGGCTCGGACCGCGGCGTTAAAGGTAGCAACACCCCGGTCCAAAAGGTCGTTCATGCGGGACTGAAGGACATGCCATCGGGCATTGAGGTCTTGCAGGACTTCCCGGGCGCCTTCATTGACCCCGTCGTCCGATCCCTCCACGGACCCCATCAGGTAGATGTACTGGAAGTTGATTCGACTCGGGGCGTTGAGGACCGTCTGACCATCATAAGTCTTCCTCTGAACCAGCGAGTCCTCGACCATAGCGAGGGAATCCGCCAGGGCCGTCCCCAAGCTCTTGACCTCTTCGGTTCCGTCCATCTCTTCAGCTTTTTCCAGTATCGCCTTCACCTGCGTCCGAACGTCCCCAAGGCGCACGACCCCCCGGTGGAGGGCCTCGGTCTCACGCACGATGGACCGCAGCAGGTCGTCCTGCTCCTGGTATGCGGCCGGGGTGGTGGCCAGCCTGGGATCTTTGAGAACCCGAACGTCGGCGGTCTCTTCCGTATCCCCAACCCTGAGGCGAGCGGTGTAGGTGCCCGGGACCACCCTCCGACCCTGAAGGGACCCGAATGCATAGAGGTCGGGGACCTTGTAGACGTCGGGATACCGTAGGTTCCAGACGACCCTGTTCATTCCTTCTTTCAGATCAAGTTCCTCTTCTCCCGCTTCCGAGTCCGGTTCCGTGGAAAAGGTTCGAACCAGCTCTCCCTCGGCGGTCAGGATCTCCAGGGTCACCGTATCCTCAGGGGCATCCTGGAGGTAGAAATCCAGGACGGCCCCATTGGGTGGATTCTCCCCCGTGTTCCCATTTCCCCCACCACCCCCGAGGCCAGCGGCCCTGTAGGCGTCACGGTTCTGGAACAGGTGGACCGGCTTTCCCGTCGCATCTTCAGCCTGTTGGAGAACCGACAGGTCATCCAGGACCCAAAACCCCCATCCCGACGTGCTGGCTACCAGGTCATTTCTCTGCCGCTGGATCTGGAGATCGGTGACCGGGGTCAGGGGAAGGTCCAGTTGCAGCGGCTGCCAAGCCCCGCCGTCATCGAAGGAGACGTAAATCCCACCCTCTGTCCCCGCATACAGGAGCCCAGGGCGGACCGGGTCCTCCCGAACCACTCGAACCCAGTGATCGGCACCAATCCCGTTCGCGATGGGCCTCCAACTCTCTCCGTAGTCTTCCGTCAGGTAGGCATGGGGAGTGAAGTCGTCGAACTTGTAACGGGTGAAGGCGATTACGGCCTTCGCCGGATCGTGGGGTGA
>CAYOVN010000012.1:0-42559 GCA_964407425.1 uncultured Gemmatimonadaceae bacterium | reverse complement strand
CCCTGGCGGAAGCTGGAGGCGCCCTTGGCCGGGGGGAGTATGTGGACGCCGCAAAGGAGAACGCGGACTTCCTGCTCAAGGAGCTTTTCCGGGACGGCCGGGTCCTCCGGAGTTGGAAGGACGGAGACAGCCGAATCCCCGGGTTCCTGGAAGACTACGCCGGGCTGGGGAACGCTCTCCTGACCCTATACGAGACGACGCTGGAATCCCGTTGGGTGGAGGAAGCCGAGAAGCTGGCCCATCTCATTCTGGAGCGTTTCTGGGATGAGGAAGAGAGCATATTCTTCGACTCTCCCCTGGACGGGGAGAAGCTTGTGGTCCGCGCCCGGGAAATCATGGATAACGCCACGCCGTCAGGAAACTCCCTTGCTGTCGAGTTCTTCCTTCGTCTGTCCTCGTTCTATGGACGGGAGGACTTTCGGAGGGTGGCGGAGCGGGTCCTGGTTCGGGAAAGTGAGGGGGTCTCTCAGTTCCCGTCCGCCTTCGGCCGACTTCTTTCAGCCCTGACACTCAGTGTGGTACCGCCTACCGAGGTCGTCCTCCTGGGTGACCCGGGAAGTCCTGAATTCCAAGACCTCCTGGCAACGACCCATCGGGATTTTATTCCCTCCCGGGTGGTGGCAGGGGGAAGCCCCGACTCTCTCCCGCCCCTTCCCCTCCTGGAAGGACGGGAAGCAGTGGGAGGGCGGGCAACAGCCTTCGTGTGCCGTGACTTCACGTGTTCACTCCCTCTCCACGAAACCGAGGACCTGAGTCGGGAGCTGGATGGGGCCCAGGGGAAGTTGTCAGGGTTTTGAGGGGTCTGATGTTGGGCGTTCACAGGAGAGAATCGGATGAGGGGGTAGCGAAACCATCGAAAGGGCTATCTTTTTCTGAGCCATCCAGCACCGAATCTCCGTCGTCTCTTGGAACCATCTCCTACCAGGAGGGGCACAGTGGGGCCTGAAAACTCGCAAGGGGGCCTTCATCCGGAGGAGCTGCTCCGGATGTACCGTACGATGGTCACGTCCAGAAGGATGGACGACCGTGAAATCAGCCTGAAGCGGCAGAACAAGATCTTCTTCCAAATCTCAGGGGCAGGTCATGAGGCAATCCAGGTTGCTCTGGCAGCCCACATGAGGCCGGGCCACGACTGGTTCTATTTCTACTACCGTGACCGTGCCTTCAGCCTGGCCTTGGGAATGCCTCCCCTTTCCCAGCTGCTGCAGGCGGTTGGAGCCGCAGATTGCCCCCAAACCGGGGGCCGGCAGATGCCGGGGCATCCCACCAGCAGAGAGCTTCAGATACCCAGTTCCTCCTCACCCACGGGGACTCAATTCCTCCAGGCTGTAGGTACGGCGGAAGCTGGCTACCGGGCGAGGCTCCACCCCGATCTGAAGGAGCGGGTCCTGAATCCTCAGGAGGACGAGGTCACGGTCACCTGTTCAGGGGACGGAACAACGTCCCAGGGGGAATTCTGGGAATCTCTGAATTCAGCATGTACCCTGAAGCTTCCTGTCATCTTCCTGATAGAGGACAACGGCTACGCCATCTCCACTCCGGTCGAGGTCCAAACGCCCGGCGGGAGCATCTCCCGAATCGTTTCGGCCATGCCCAACCTCTTTGTGAAGGAGTGTGACGGCACGGATATTTTCGAGAGCTATCACGCAGCCGGAGAAGTGGTGGCCCACTGCCGTGCCGGGCATGGTCCGGCCCTCCTCCACGCTCATACCACCCGCCCTTATTCTCACTCCATGTCCGATGATGAACGGACGTATCGGACCCAGGAGGAGAGGGATGAGCAGGAAAAAAGAGATCCCCTCACCCGGACCCGGGAAGCCATCCTGGCCAGGGGGATCGCGTCGGAAGAGGATCTGACTCGGCTGGAAGAGGACGTGGTCAAAGAGGTTGCCGCTGCTGCCGACGAGGCCGTTCAGCACCCCCAACCAGAGCCTGAAACCGCCCTCCTGCATCTATTTTCGGAGGACGTGGATCCCACCGGTCCGGACTTCGATACCGAAGACACCCCTCAGTACGACGAAGAGGGGAAGCTCCTCACCATGGTTGATCTGCTGAATGCCTGCCTGAAGGACGAGATGGAGCGGGACCCGGGAATGGTCGTCTTCGGAGAAGACGTGGCGGATGTCTCTCGAGAGGAAGCCCTGGAAGAGGTTTCGGGCAAGGGTGGTGTCTTCAAGGTCACCCACGGCCTCCAACGACGGTTCGGAGGGGTGAGGGTTTTTAATTCCCCCCTTGCCGAAGCCAACATCATCGGCCGCGCCATCGGCATGGCGGTCCGGGGTTTGAAGCCGGTAGTGGAGATCCAGTTTTTCGACTACATCTGGACCGCCTTCATGCAGCTCCGGGATGAGCTGGCCATGATGCGGTATCGATCGAACGGGACCTTTTCTGCACCGGTGGTGGTCAGGGTCACCTACGGTGGCTACCTGAAAGGCGGGGGGCCCTATCACTCCCAGACGGGCGAAACCCTTTTCACTCACACTCCCGGCCTCAGGGTAGTCCTCCCATCCACGGCGGAGGATGCGAACGGGCTGTTACGGACCGCCATCCGGTGTGAGGACCCCGTCATATTCCTGGAGCACAAACACCTCTACCGGCAGGTCTACAACAAGGGCAAGAACCCCGGCCCTGACTTCATGATTCCCTTCGGAAAGGCCAAGATCGTCCGTGAGGGAAGCGACCTTACCGTGGTGGCGGCCGGGGCCCTGGTAAAGAGATCCCTTGATGCGGCGAAACTGGCCTCTGAAACCCATGGAATCGAGACCGAAGTCATCGATCTCCGAACCCTGTCCCCCTTCGACATGGACACAATCGCGGCTTCCGTGAAGAAGACCAACAAAGTCCTCATTGCCCACGAGGACTCCCTTTCATGGGGGATTGGTTCAGAAATCGCAGCCAGGATAGCCGACGAGCTGTTCCCCTGGTTGGACGGACCCGTTCGGAGGGTGGCCTCGCTGGACACGTGGGTGGCCTATGCACCTCAGCTCGAGAATACCATCCTCCCGCAGACAGCTGACGTGCTGGAAGGGATCGTAGATCTGGCTTCCTTCTGAGGCCTGGGTCCTGCCCGGAAAATTCGGTGTCCCGGAGGGCCTAGATCACCCAACGGCCCCCAAGGGCAAGGGCCCAATATCGGTAGTCCGAATCACCGGTGTTGAAACTCTGAAGGCCGGCGGAGGAGTAACCCAAGGACAAGGAGACCTCCTTCCCGGGACCGAATCGGTAGAACCCCCGCCCTGAAGCCCGGAGAGCTCCGCTCAGATCTCCATCGGATCGGACCTTCTGAATCCCAGGAGCCCCTTCCAGGAGAAGACCCCAGGGACTCGGCTCCCAAAGAAACCGCCCCCCGACCTCGGTAAGACCGAAGTAGTCCGGATCGAAATAGGCCTCGTCGAGGTCCTTTTCAAATCCGAAGTACCGGTGGCTGAGCCCAACGGTCCACCCGCCTCCCACCCGGCGATCGGCCCTCACATTGACGTGGATCCGTCGGTTCCCTTCCTCGCCCTTGTACGATCCGACCCCGGCCTCCCCGGTGACCTGCCATTGGGGCGCCGGGAACCACCGACCCGAGAGTTCCGCCAGCTTCACCTCCACCCCCTGTTCGACCAGCTGTGCGGTCGCGTCCAGTGGATACTTCGAGATGTTCACAGAACCTCCCCATGGGTAGCGGCCGGGGGAGGTGGCTCCCAGGCGGAGGGAAGTGAAGTCCGACTTCCCCGCTCCATCCGTGCTTGTTCCACCTACACCCCCATGAAAGAGCCAACCGGGCTCCATCTGATAGGTGCCCAGGAGGTTGAGGCCCCAAGAGCGACGACTGAGATCGATGGAGGACTGGTCCAGGCCCCTGGTGTAGACATCCCCCCGGAGGGCGAGGCGGGGAATGGGGTTCCATTCCCCCGTCATCTGGACGGTGGTCATGCTGTTGTCGTCCGAATCGCCCTCCTGAATAAGGCCGACTCGGGTTCTGGGTTCGATGGATGCCCGAACCCAGTCCAACTGCTCGGTGAGATCCGAGCCCGGAGCCTGTGCCCCTTCCTCGGCCTGAAGCACTTCAAGGGCCGCCGCGCTTCTTCCCTGCCACCTGAGGTTCTGAGCCAACCCGGCCCTTGCGACACGGTCGCCTGGAGACGTCTCCAGGAGGTTCATCCACGCGCTCTCCCCCGCCGGCAACCTTCCCCCCCAGGTCAGAGCTCTGGCCAAACCCCTTTGGGCGTCCAGGTTCTCGGGGTACTCTCGAAGGATGCTCTCGTACCAGAGTTCTGCAGCCTCCGTCCAGCCTTCCAGGGCGAAGAGCTGAGCCATTCCGAGGAGGGCCTCGAGATTCCTGGGCTCAGTGACCAGGATGTTTTTGTATGCCACCCTGGAATCTTCCAAACGGGAGGCCCGCACCAGGATTCGCGCTTGGGCCATGAGGACACCGGTGGGATCCTCGGAAATCCCTAACAGCTGATCGTAGGACGCCAAAGCCTCGGAATAATCACCGGTCCAGCTTTGGATCCGGGCCCTGGCCTCCAAAGCCGGTACATATTCGGGATGCTCGAGAAGAACCCCATCCAGAACTCGGACGGCCTCCCCCGACTCCCCGCTCCATCCCAGTACCCGGGCCCGGTCCACCTTTGCCTCGTAGTTGTCAGGCTCCAGCTCGAGGAGGCGGTCGAAGAGGGTCAAGGATTCAGCGAAATCATCGTTCCATGCACTGTGCAGCGCGAGGCGGTGAAGGGCTCTTCCATCTGCATGATCGGCTTCGAGAATCGATCGGTAGATCCCGGCGGCCGTTTCGGTGTCCCCTTGGACCCAGGCCTCGTCGGCCAGGACGGCCTGAGCCCGGGCAGCCTCGGCTTCGACCGCCTCTCCAAGGCGAAGGAGATAGGCCGCGGCGGTGGCGTTTTCCGGATCCAACTCTTCCACTCGGCCGAAATACGTCCCGACAGCCTCCAGATCGCCTCGCCGCCAGGCAAGAATCCCCAGGCCTACCAGGGCATCGATATTCTCCGGCCCCCCCTCAAACACCAACTCCAGTCCCTGTCTGGCTTCCTCGTCACGCCCCTCTCGGAGGTCCACATAAGCCAATCCTGTAAGGCCTCCGGAATGAGAGGGACAAAGGGTGAGAGCTTGAGAGAACCGGTCCCGGGCTTCTCCCAGGCGGTTCGCCACGAGGGCATCCCATCCCTCCCCGACCGCCTGGTCGGCGACTCGGGGGCACTCCTCCTGACCGGACGCTGGCGAGGGGTGGCAGAGGGTTGATCCGGCCACAAAAAGGAGGATCGGGAGCCAACGAAAAAGGGCCATTTCAATACCGGGAAAGGTGGGGGTCCACATCAGTCGCCCAGGCAAGATATCCCCCCTTTAGATTGAAAACCCCCTCGAAGCCCCTGGACATGAGGGTCTGCACGACCAATGCGCTTCGTACTCCGACATGACAATAAACAACCACCGGCCGGTCTCTAGGGATTTCTTCCAGCCGGGACTCAACCTCGGCAAATGGAATCAGCTGGGCTCCGTGTCCGGACAGGTTTCCGATCTCCCATTCATAGGGCTCCCGGACATCCAATAGAAACGGTTCGGGCGAGCCGTTCAAAAGGTCTCTGGCGGAAAGAGGGGAGATTTGAGGAACCGGCTGGGGCCGGGAGGAACCATCAACAGGGTCCACGCCGCAAAAAAGGTCATAGTCCACAAGCTCGTGGAGGGTCGGCTCATCGCCACAGATCACGCACCCAGAGTTTCGCCGGAGGGATATCTCCCGGAATCTGAGGGATAAAGCATCGAAAATCAGGAGACGCCCGACCAGTGGATCCCCGACACCGAGGATCTGCTTGATAGCCTCCGCCGCTTGAATACTCCCAATAATCCCCGGCAGCACCCCCAGGACGCCGGCCTCGGCGCAGGTGGGAACCATGCCCGGAGGGGGCGGGTCCCTGAAGAGGCATCGGTAGCAGGGCTCCCCCTCTTTTGCGAAAACAGAGACTTGGCCTTCCCACCGGTCCACGGCCCCGTAGACATAGGGTTTCCCCAGGAGGACACACGCATCGTTCACCAGATACCGGGTGGGGAAATTGTCACTCCCATCCAGGACCAGGTCGTATCCCTCCAGGAGGGAGAGAGCATTGGAGGCCGTCAGGCGGACCCGATGAGGAACGATCTCGACGTTGGGATTCAGCTCCCAAAGGCGCTCCCGGGCTGAGTCCACCTTGTACTGCCCCAGCTGGGAGATCCCGTGGAGGACCTGACGTTGGAGGTTGGATAGGTCAACCAGGTCCTCGTCCACAATCCCCAGGGTACCCACACCAGCGGCAGCCAGATACAGGGCGGCCGGGGAGCCCAACCCCCCCACCCCGACAAGAAGGACCCTTGCCCTGGCCAACGCCCGCTGCCCTTCCGGTCCGACATGGGGGAGAACGAAGTGACGGGCATAGCGTAGAAGTTCCTCCCGTTCGAACCCGGCGTAGGGGGATTCGGGAGTCTGTTTTTGTTCCGGAGGCGGTTTCTGAAATTCGCTCATTATGGTTGGGGTGAAACCCCCTGAAGCCCTAAAGATCCCTGTGAGCCGAATAGGTGCTAATCAATCTTTCTACGAAAACCTTCGTTGACAACATCCCGACCACTTTCTATCTTCTACGAAGGTTTTCGTAGGAGAGCGACTTCCTCAGGAGGCGAGACGTGCAGGAGCCGACCTTTACCGGGCGTGAACTGGACATCATGAGCGTGATCTGGCGATTCGGATCGGGCTCGGTGGCCGAGGTGCGAAAGGCCCTGGGTGAATCGGTGGCTTATACGACGGTCCTGAAAATCCTCCAGATTCTCGAGGAAAAAGGGGCCGTTCGGCACGAGGCCGAAGGCAGAGCCTATCGGTACTATCCCCTGGTCGAATCAGGAGAGGCCGGAAAGAACGCGCTCTCGAAGATTCTCGAGAAGATCTTCGGCGGATCAGCCGAACTCCTCCTTACCCAGCTGGTGTCGGACCGATCCATATCCCCTGAGGAGCTGACCCGCATGCGGAAACTTCTGCAGGAGATGGAAGAGGGGGAAGTATGACGGGCTCTCTCGCGATCTACGGAATCGTGGTGGGTTCCTTCTTTGCCGGGGCAGCTTTTTTTCTGGACCGGTCTGCCCGGGCTCTGCGTCTTCCTTCCCGCTGGATCTGGCTCGCCGGAATGGTGGGGGGGACAGTTGCACCCTTTCTTCCGGGCCTGTTCCGGAACTTCCGATCCGAACCTGGGGCGGCAGGGCCTATCCCGGCTGAATACCTCTACTATCTGACGGGTCCGTACAATCTCCAGGGACAATCTTCCGGGTCCTCGGCGGGGCTTCTCGATCAGCCCTTTCTTCTCCTTTGGGTTTTGGCATCGTTGACGATCCTCCTGGCCGTTTCTTGGACATCCTTCCGCCTGAGTCGGTCTGCAAAAGGGTGGGCAAACCGGACAGTGGGTGAATCCGAGGTCCTGGTATCCGAAGGGCTCGGCCCGGCAGTGTTCGGTCTTCTCCGGCCCCGGATCGTGCTACCGCCCTGGGCCCTGGAGTTGGACCGGGAAAAACTCGAAATCATCCTTCTTCACGAGAAGGAGCATCAGCGAGCCCGGGACCCCGCGACCCTTGCCCTCGGGCTCTTACTGGCCACACTGACCCCCTGGAATCCGGCCATCTGGTGGATGGCCCGGCGTCTTCACCTCGCTGTCGAGGGTGACTGCGATGGACGTGTTCTTTCCCGGGGGATTTCCCCTACACGCTACGGAAACCTCCTCCTCGAGGTCGCGTCAGGGCCCCGAGGGCTCTCGGCTCTGGCCCCGGCCCTGGCCGAGGGGGGGCAAACATTCCTGGAAAGGAGACTGTTGATGATCCGCTCAAACGTCCGAAAGCAAGGCGTTGTTTCAGCGACCCTCGCAGCCTGCCTCGGCGGCGGCCTGATCCTTCTCGCTTGTGAAACCCCTACCCCACTCGGTCAGGGCGAGGAAACGGTACTACTGGAGTCCGCCCCCCTGGAGCAGGTCGTCCAACCGGAAGCTGAGGACGGGTACTACCTGGTCAAGAAGGACGGAGAGAAGGTGGAAGTGGTCCGAGCCGTGGAAGCTGGTGAGCTCAAGTTGATCTCCGAGGAAGCAGGAGATCAACCGGCCTCGTTCATTGTGAGGGAAAAGGGCCCTGAGGGGGGTACCATCATTCTCCGGAGAACCGAAGAGGGGCAAGCACCGGAACCCCTGATCATCGTCGATGGAGTGATCCTCTCCGATGGGACATCCGTGGAAGACATCGACAAAATTGACATCGCCAGTGTGAGTGTCATCAAAGGAGCCGTTGCTGAGGAAAAATACGGGGAGCGGGCCAAGAATGGCGTGATCCTGATCACGACCAAGGGCCGAGGGTAGATCCAAACCTCTGAACAAAGAAAAGCCCAGGGTCCGTGGACCCTGGGCTTTTTCTTGCTCTCGACCCGACCGCCTCCTTCGAACCGGGAGCCGAGCCGCACAGGGGAGGCCGGCCCCTAGTTTCCCCCCTCAGGAGGGGCGAAGGCAGCACTCCCTCCCTGGGCTGTGACCAGGAACCCTTCGGCCTGGTCCTGGAGCCTGTCTATCTGCTCCTGGGTTCCCCCTTCCCATCGGGTCAGAACGTCGGAAAGCTGAACCGCCGTCAGGTAGAAATACCAAGGGATATTTAGGGTGGAACGATCGGTCCAGATCCTTCGGTCCTTCAGGCTCCGGAAAGAGTAGACGTTCTCCATCAGGAAGAGGCTTCTCTCAACATCGAACCAATCCTCACCATATCCCTGGGAGCTCTGGACGAGGCCCGGCAGTGGGGGGGCATTCAGATCCCTGGGGATGAGCTTCGCGGCAAGCCCGTGCCGAACGGCCCAG
Source organism: uncultured Gemmatimonadaceae bacterium (assembly GCA_964407425.1). Classification (GTDB taxonomy): domain Bacteria; phylum Gemmatimonadota; class Gemmatimonadetes; order Longimicrobiales; family Gaopeijiaceae; genus JABDNZ01. Next base: position 33,713 of record CAYOVN010000012.1, on the reverse strand, counting down.
GGCTCGAGGCCAAGGCGCCCGAGGATCCCGGAAGGAGTAGCAAAATAGATGGGGCGCTCCTCAAGGCTGTCGATGATGATCGCAAGGGTGAGCTGGTCCCCCCGATCCAGGTAAGTGTTCTCAGGGTACCGGACGGCAACCGGCGGGAGGGGCACAGTCATATCGGTGCTGAAGGCCCCTCCGGATATACGGTCCATATCCCCTGGAGCCAGGGTGATAATGGGTTCAGCCGGAGGGGACTCCGGAACCTCATAAAGGCCACCACCCTGATCCGCCAGGAACGGGCGCTGCCGGTCCGGGCTGGTCAATTCCTGGAGCTGGCGGGGATACCAGGGCGTATAGAGATACTGGCCTACCACAACCGTCACATCCTGCCGTATCCCTTCCACTTCCTGGACGTACCAGAGGGGGAAGGTGTCGTTGTCACCATTGGTGAAGATGATCCCGTAGGGCTCGACGCTCATCAGGAGGTCGTAGGCCCAGTCCCGAGTGGAATAATCTTCAGCCCGACTGGCCCAGGACCAGTTGAAGACCAAGGGCAGGAAGGCGATAAGGAGGACCGGCGAAGCCAGAAGGTGGGGGCTTTTCCCCGAAAGGGACGATGAAACCCGGAGCCATGCGGCGGTGAGGCCAAGTCCGGCAAGAACACCCCACAGTCCAAAACTGGCGATGAAGAAATAGTCTCGCTCTCTCACCTCGTGGAGTTCCCTGGGTTGGACATCCGGAGAGAGGGAGTAGCCGTACTTGAAGTTCAGGTACAGAATCAGCCCCAGCGTCAGGGTCAACGCCAGGCCGCCAAGGAGGATGAAGGCTCCCCGATCGGCTTTCCAAATCACCAGAAGCCCCCAGGCACCCAGGGCCAGGAAAAGGATGGTGATGGGGTTCCTTCCGCTCCTGGGCAGTTCCGTTGGGTCCATACCCCGGGACCACTGCCAATCGAAGTACTGGAAATAGTTCAGGAGCTGGGCTCCCATTGGGGCCTGACGCTCCGAGATCGGCGGCTTCTGATATTGAAACCTGGATAGAACCAGGGCGAGGTTTTCACACCCGGTTCGACCGTTGGTAAAGACCGCAACGGCGGCCTCCGTTACCCCCTCACAGATGGGATCCCCCTCGTTGATCACAGGATCCTGGGCAGCCCGGATGGGGAGAAAGAAGTTGAAGGAGATCCCCAGCAGGAGAAGGGGAACCGCCCGGGACCAGAACTGTGTGCGAAGCAGCACCGACGGCTTGATCAGAAGGAGGAAGATGCCCAGGGCCGGAAGGGGCAGGACCGACATGAGGTGGTTGGTGGAACCCAGAGCGATGAGATAGAGGGCCCCGAGGAGGTACCGGATCCCGCCTTCCTCCTCCCGGGTGTCCATCCAGCGGAGGCAGAGCCAGACCACTGCAGCGATAATGGCCACGCTCACCGTGTAGACCTTCTCATTAACCGTGGACTGATTCCATACCGTGAACGCCGTGGCTGAAATAAGAACCGACGCCCCGGCGCCAATCAGAGGAATGAAGCGCGAGAACCCGGCTTCCTCTCCCTGAAGATTCTTGACACCCGGGAAGGTCCAGAGAACCCGATGCGCAACAAGAAAGTAGAATCCGGCTGCCAGGGAGCTGGTGGCCGCCGCCAGGAGATTCAGCCGGACAGCCACGGAAAGCCCCAGGGGTGCCAGGAGCACACTCCAGGTCTTTCCCAGCACCACAAAAAACGGGTTCCCCGGCGGGTGGGGGATACCAAGGATGTGGGCTGTGGCGATGTATTCACTCGTGTCCCACATGGCCGTGGTCGGCGCAAGCGTGAGGACATAGAGAATAAAAACCCCAAAACCCGCCGCCAACGCGGCGCGATAGGGGGGTTGGTAGTCGGTCATTCGGATCAACGTTCCTTTGGGATCGGGCTAGCCAAGTCCGTTACGCCTCACGTCGTCGAGGAGATCGACCACCCGGTCTACCTCTTCCGGGAAGTTGTAGATATGGGTCGAAAGCCTCATCCAGCCGTAATCATATTCGGAAATCACTCTTGTACGAACCTTCGCAACCTGGGCAAGGTGCCGTTGGAGAGCCAACGAATCCACCCCTTCCATCTTAAACGAGACCATGCCGGTGGAGAGCTCCCCCACGGACGGAGATACAACTCCTACACCGGGAAGGCTCCGGAGGGCCTGGTCCAGCCTCTCTTGGAGGAACCTGACCCGGGCCTCCACCCTGGGCATCCCGATCGTACCAAGGAACTCCACTGCCGCCAGCAAACCCACCATCCGGGACTCATCGAAGGTACCGAGATGGTTGAACCGCTGGGCTCCCAGTTCCAGGTCGTCCCACCCCCCGCTGGCCAGTGTCGGCCAGAGACGGGTCCTCCATTCCTCCCCCAAATAGAGAAGGCCGGAGCCCTGAGGAGCTAAAAGCCATTTGTGAGGTGAAGATGCGTAAAAGTCTTGTTTCAAAGAAGATAGGTCTATGGACATCATCCCAGGCGGATGGGCCCCATCCACCACGAAGATGACTCCCTGCTCTTTGCACAGCCGCCCTATCTCCTCCACCGGCAGGCGGGTCCCCGTCGTAAATGTGACATGGGACAGGCTCAAGACCCGGGTCCGGGACGAGAGGGCATCGCCCACGATTCCGAGGAGTTGGGAAGCAGACTCAGCCGGTGCAGGAAGGGAGAACGTCCGGAGGTCCATGTCATTTCGCTGACAAACCATCTGCCAGGGACAAAGGCCACCGATATGTTCGTGGTCCGTGGTGAGGATCTCCGATCCTGGCTCCAGCTCCAGGCCCTGGGCCACAAAGGACATGGCCTCGGTGGTATTTCGGGGAAAGACAAAACCGTCAGGATCCCCGCCCAAAAGCCCGGCCACCGAATCCTTGAGTTCGGTCCAATCGACCCCGGGCGGGTAGGTGGAAGCCACCCGACGGGCATGTTCTGCAACGGCGTCCACCACCACCGCCGGAGATGGGCCCAGGGTTCCGTTGTTTAGATAGATCCGGTCCCGAGGGATTAGGAACTGGTCCCGGACGAACGACCAGAAGGCCTCGTCCTGAGGACCGCCACCCTGGCGAAGTTCGGTTTCCAAAGCCTCCAGAGCTTTGGGCCATGCCAGGACACCCCCTCCGAAAAGGGCGAAAAAAGTCCGACGCCTCATGGCTCAGGCCTCCTTGTCATCTTGCTCCCTGCCCCTTCCCTACTCGGTCACCACTGCCACAAAGCTGATCTCAACCAGTCCGTCGCTCAATATCTGCCCCGCCCCGATACACTCCCGAGCGGGCGGATTGGTTGGGAAATACTCCCCGTACACCTGGTTCATTCCCCCATAGTCCGCCACATCGGCCAGGTAGACCGTTCCCTGGACAACGTCTCCGAAATCCACACCGACCTCCAGGAAGAGTTCCTTGAAACTCTCCATCACGTTTCTGGTTTCAGCCTCGATCCGGCCCTCGGCCATTCCGAGGGTCTCCTCGGTGAAACCCAGTTTGCCGGAAAAATAGAACGTATTCCCGATACGCACGGCCTGGGAGTAAGGCCTATCCGGAAGTTGGGAGTTGATAGCTTCCTTTGTCACAGAGACCTGGGGGGCCGGAGGGGCCTGGCAAGCCAGGAAGAGCAAAGGAAGAAGATACACGGCTCGACTGGTCATCGGATCCTCTCTGATAGGGTTCATGGCACCCACTGCACCTGGATACCGCCGCAAACGACCGTTTCGGGGAAGCAACTTAGTGGGTGGCGAAGGTAATTGGAAAACCGATAGGTTCCCCGAATGTTCAGAGGAATGGGAAGGGCTCTCAACTTCGCCTGGAAATGGAGAGGTGGAGCCACCGGAATCAGGGAGGACGAGCTGGAGGTGCAGCGGGGGGACCGCCCGGTCCCGGCCACGCTCTTCATGCCCAACTATGCCCGTGGGCCCCTCCCGGGCTGGGTCGTGCTTCACGGCCTGACCCGCCCCGGGCGTCATCATCCGAACCTCCTGCGATTCGCCAAGGCCCTGGCCGGGAGCGGTGCCGCCGTCCTGATTCCGGAGATCCCGGAATGGAAGGAGCTTCACCTCGCCCCCGAAGAAGCAGCGGCCACCATCCGGGCCTCGGTTCTCCACCTGGGAGAGCTGGACGGGGTCCTTTCGAGTCATTTGGGAATCATGGGCTTCTCCATGGGCGTGCCCCAGGTCCTCTACTCCGGCATCGATCCCGCGTTGGCAGGTCGCCTCCGTGGAATCGTCGGATTCGGAGGGTTCGGAGACATGGAGAGAACCATTCGCTTTCTCTTCAGGGGGGAGCATGAATGGGAGGGAACCACCCGGACACTGGACCCGGACCCCTACGGTCGGTGGGTGGTGGCGGGAAACTACCTCCCTCAGCTCGAAGGGTACGAAGATTCCGGGGATGTGGCCCAAGCCCTCCTCGCCCTGGCCAGGGCGGCAGGTGACCTCCAGGTGGGAGCGTGGGAAGCTCGTTTTGATTCGATTAAGGAGGAACTCTTGGAGGGAATCCACTCCTCCCGGCATGATCTCTTTCGAGCTCTGGCCCCAGCCTCTGGGCTGCGTCCACCTGTTGAGATTACGGAACGCCTGGCCCCCCTCCTTGCCGGTGCTGCTCACGCTGACTCACCCTCGGCAAAGCCCAGGTCTTTCGTGGGGGAAATACCCGTCCCGGTCCGACTGGTCCACGGCCGGGGAGATCGGCTGATTCCCTATACCGAAAGCCTACGCATTTTCGAGTCTTTTCCAGCTGACTCAGACGTAAAGGTCTACCTCACCGGCCTCTTCTCCCACTCTCAGGCCGAAAAGGGGGGCGGCATGGGTGCTGGCGGGCCGGGGGTGGAGGAACAGCTGAATTTTGTGCGGATTCTGGCGGACATTCTGACCCTGGTCTAGGAGCCAGGGGGTGGGTCCCGTCACTCGGGCAGACTCTCAGGCTACTCCGGGGGTTCAGTCCACTCCGATGAGGGCCTTACAAACCGTCCTGACCCCCTCATCTCCGTCCTTGGTTCCTTTTTGGAGAGTCCTAAGCGCTTCCGGCGTTCCGATGCCAGCGAGAGCCCTGAAAGCCCTGATCCGGACCTCCCGAGGGGGCCGGGAAAAGAAACCGCCCATGGCCTTCTTCACGATGGGGCGGACCGCTGTGGCGTCGCCGATTTTCCCAAGAGCCTGAAGACATTCCACCTGGGTGTCCTGGTCTTTGTCCCCGAGGAGGGGCAGGAGGGATTTCACAGCCCGTTGGGACCCAGTGGCTCCAAGCACCCTGCAGACAGCCCCTCGCACCTGTGGGGCTCCATCCGCGAGCATCCCCAGTACCAGCGTCTCCGCGTCTTTGCCACCGACTTTCGTAAGAGCCATGACGGATTCCCGACGGACCCTGGGATCCTTGTTCGCAAGGGTTCCCGTCAGGTGGGTCAAAGCCTCTTTACCGCCGAGTTCACCCAGAACCGCTACCCCGTTTCGAACCACATACCATCGTGAATCCCGCACCATCTCACAGGCTATCTCATGGGCCCGGGGGCCCAGGGTGACCAGTGCGTCGAGCAGGTTCCGACGTTCGGCCCTGTCCCGGGACTCCTCCAATGCGTTCCTCAAGGCCAGCGCCCCTTCAGGGCCGAGCCGGGAAAGGGTCCAGGCCCCCTGTTCGCGCTCTTCCTCATCCGTTGAGGCTGCGATCTGAGCGACCAGGCAGCTTGCGACCGTGGGAGTGGTGAGCTCTTCCGCAAGCGTTAGGGCCTCATCGTCTGCCAGCCCTGTCCCAGCCTCCACAAGGGATCCGACCAGATTCACGAGGGTCCGGTAGTCCCGGCCTTCCTTCAGCCTGGCAGCGGCAGTCCGGATCCGGTTCCCACTCTCAGCTTTGAGGACGTGATAACTCTGGAGGTAGGTATGAACCTCTTGAGAGAGATCAGATGGAAGCCCATCCGAACCGGCTACTTCAAGGCCCTCCGGAGGGACGTCGGGTCCACCTTCGTCAGTCCCGATTCCACCTGCTCCGGCTTTTCCGGCCCTTCTCAGGTCAGCCCCTTCCCAGTCCCTGTCCAATGACGGCAGCACCCGGTCCCCGAAGAGTCCCTGGATTCCTCCGGTCATTCCGGGGAGGGGTTCGGTGGCGGGTCGGAAGGACAGGCCGATCCCCTCTTCGACGCCCCGGAAACGGTGGGAAGGAAGTTCACCCTCTTCGGCCGATGAAGGGCGGAGCTTCTGAAGGAAGACCTCGAGCGTTCCTTGGTCTACCACCTCCTGAAGCCGGATCTCTCGTACCCCTGCTTCGTCGAGGGCGCCTCTGAGTTTCCCCACCTCACCATACAGATCCGAAACGGGCTCCCCTCCGATGAAGATCCCGTCTCCCTGCACCCGGATGACGACCCAACCTTCCTGCTTCTGCAACTCCCCGACCTCTTGAAGGGCCTCCGCGAACTCTGGGTTTTCCTCCGGAAGAGTCTCCGAGAGGGAATAGGCCCTGGCAATAGCGGACAACAGGAGTTGTGAAGTTGCCATATGGAGCATCCGAGGGTGTGATGTGGTCGTTGGGAGCGGATTCCGGCTCCCGAGGATTCGTGCAATCTAGTTACGGTCGGGACCGAATGCGATAGAGGGCCTTTCTGGACCGATTGGCCCTTTCACCCCTATTCTTGGCCTCTCGTATCGGTTTTCCCGGGCGGGCGGAGCCAAAGGTTCCGATAAATTTTTGAATGGGGTAAATATGCAAACAGGGTTATTCCGATCCCCTCTCCGCTCAAGAGCGTGGCTGCTCCCTCTGTTGTTGGTGGCTCTAGCGGGGTGTTCAGATCCCTCCCCTGGTTCCACCATCGATGCTGCGGATCCGCCTCTCCCCCGGTCGGAGATCACCCAGCTGGTCCTCCTGGGTACAGGAACCCCTAACGCCGAACCCGGACGCTACGGCTCTGCTGTTGCCGTGGTTGTAAATGGCACTCCCTATCTGGTGGACGCCGGAGCCGGCGTGGTCCATCGGGCAAACCAGGCCTTCCTGGAGGGGACCGAAGGTCTTTCTCCGAATCGCCTCGGAACTCTGTTCCTGACCCACCTTCATACGGATCACACGGTGGGTCTTCCTGATCTCATGTATACCCCATGGGTGTTGGAGCGGCAGGAGCCTCTACGAGTATTTGGTCCTCCTGGAACAGAGGAGATGATCCACCACCTCTCCCAGGCTTACCGCCAGGACGTTCAGATCAGAACCGAGGGGATGGAACCGGCCAATAAAACGGGGCACGGCGCCCAGGCCAGCGACATTGAGGCAGGGGTCGTCTACGAGGACGATAACGTCCGTGTGACAGCTTTTCCGGTGGCTCACGGCGACTGGTCCGTGGCTTACGGCTACCGGATCGAAACCCCCGACCGGATTATCGTGATCTCCGGCGACACGGCCCCCACCGACGCCATCTCCGAGTTCTGCCAGAGCTGTGACATCCTGGTCCATGAGGTCTACTCCCAGGCGGGGTGGGATCGGCGGGTTCCGGAATGGCAGCAGTATCATGAAGTCTTCCACACCTCGGGACCTGAGCTGGGGCGGATCGCATCCGATGCGAATCCCCAGGTCCTGGTTCTGACCCATCAACTCCTCTGGGGCGCTACCCCGGAGGAACTGGTGGCCGAGGTCCAGCGTGGATTCTCCGGTATGGTTGTTTACGGAAAAGATTTGGACGTGTTCTGAGTCCTTCAATTAACCGAGGAATGAGTACCCATCATGTACAGATCTGTCTTCGTCTTCGCCCTCGTCCTTCTCTCGATCTTTGGCCCGGGTTCAGGACTGGGGGCTCAGGAAGCCCCCCTCTCCAATTCGGATCTGGAAGGCTTCAGGGCCCGCAACATCGGTCCCGCCGTCATGAGTGGTCGGATCGTGGACCTCGCCGTGGTCGAAAAGGACCCCACGGTTTTTTATGTGGCTTCGGCCACCGGCGGCCTCTGGAAGTCGACCAATAACGCCGTGACATTCACGGCCCTCTTCGGGAATGAGGCCGTTCATTCCATCGGGGACGTGGCGGTGCACCAGGTGGATACGAGCCTCGTGTGGATTGGCACCGGGGAACGGGCGAATCGGCAGAGCTCTTCCTGGGGCGATGGGGTTTATCGGTCCCGGGACGGCGGTGAAAGCTGGGAGAACGTGGGCCTGACCGACTCCCACCATATCGGCCGGATCGCCCTTCATCCCACCAATACCCAGGTGGTGTATGTGGCGGCCATCGGCCACCTCTGGGGTCCGAACGAGGAGCGGGGACTGTACAAGAGCGTCGACGGAGGAGAGAGCTGGGAGCGGATCCTTTTCGTGGATGAGGACACCGGAGTGATCGACGTCACGCTGGATCCGGAGAACCCCGAGGTCGTGTACGCCGCCTCCTATCAGAGGCGACGGCGTCCCTACGGATTTCACGGGGGCGGAGCTGGAAGCGCTTTGTGGAAATCGGTGGATGGCGGGGCGAATTGGACGAAGCTCACGAACGCCGGCCTGGACAACGGTCTGCCCACAGGGGACATCGGGCGTATCGGGATTTCCGTGTACCGTTCCGACCCCCGGATCGTTTATGCGAGCGTGGAGCAGGGACTCCGGTACAACGCCTCAACGGCCTACGAAGAGCGCCTGGCCGGGGTGTATCGCTCGGAGAACCGGGGAGAAACCTGGGAATACATGAGCGACTGGAACCCCCGGCCCATGTATGCCAGTCAGATCCTTGTGGACCCGTCCGACGACCAGCGGATCTATATGCAGAACGCCTTTTCCTGGTCCGACGACGGGGGCAAGACCTTTACCTCGGCCCGGCAGACCTTGCACGGAGATGACCGGTTCCTATGGGTAAACCCCAACGACTCCCGGCATGTCATGAAGGCCGACGACGGTGGATTGGGAATCTCGTACGACCGGGCACAGACATGGCTGTACATCACACACCTACCCCTTAGTCAGTTCTATCGGGTGAGCTACGACTACCGTCACCCCTACTGGGTGTACGGGGGCCTTCAGGACAACGGAAGCTGGGCCGGTCCGAACGCTACCTACCGAACAGAGGGGATCCTGAACCACGATTGGATGAAGTGGGGTGGGGGCGACGGCTTCCTGAATCTGGTGGACACCACCAACAACAACCTCCTGTATGTGGAGTCCCAATACCTCGGATTGGACCGGGTGGATGTGACCACCGGTCAACGGCAGAGTATCCGACCGGGGGACCCGACCGGGGCGATCGGAGCAAGGAAGAACTGGACTACCTGGAAGGATCTGGACGCCCCTGAGCAACGCCTGGGCAACGCCATGGCTCCTGGCAACTGGGACGGGCCCTTCCTCATCTCCCCCCATGACCCCAATACGATTTACGCCGGTACGAACATCCTCTGGAGAAGCCGGGACCAAGGGCGCAACTGGGAGAACCTGGGGGACCAGACCACCGGAGTCGACCGAAGAACTCTGACCATTATGGGCGAGCTACCGGTCCCTGAGACCCTCTCTCTAGACGATGGGATTCCCTACTACCCCACCCTAACGGCCGTTGCCGAATCACCCCTGAAGGAGGGGGTCCTCTACATAGGGACGGATGACGGAAACGTGAAGGCCTCCACGGACGGGGGAACGAGCTGGACCAGGGTGACAGACCGGATGGCCGGCCTGCCCGCGGACACATGGGTGAACGGGATCGAGGTTTCCCGGTTCGTCCCCGGCAGGGTTTATGTGGCAACGAACAACTATCGAAACGACGACTTCAGCAACTACCTTTACGCCTCCGACGACTATGGTGAGAGCTGGCAGGACATCACGGGTGACCTTCCGGCCGATCGTGTGGTCCGTGTGGTCAGAGAGGACCCCCGGAATCCTCAGCTTCTCTACCTGGCCACGGAATTCGGAGCCTTTTATTCCCTGGATCGGGGAACCCATTGGATGGATCTCTCCCTGGGTATCCCCACCGTGGCGGTCAACGATCTGGTGGTCCACCCCAGAGACAACGACCTGATTCTCGGAACCCATGGACGGGGAATCTGGATTTTCGATAACCTGAACGCTTTCCAGGAGGCCACTCCCGAGGTCCTGGCATCCCCTGCCCACCTCTTTTCTATGGAGACGGCGGAACAGGTAAGGTACCGGTCAGAAAAAGGCCACAACGGGGACATGATTTTCCGTGGCGCGAACCCAGCACCCGGTGCTCTCATGGACTTCTGGCTCGACGGAGCCGACAAGGAAGTGACCATTTCGGTACTGGCCCAGGATGGGAAAGTGGTTGCCAGTGTACCCACTGCGAGCCGGAAGGGGATGAACCGGGCCGTCTGGAACCTCCGCTCCACCGACCCCGATCAAAGTCCCGGCCAGCCGCCTCGGGGCCCTCTGGTCGTCCCTGGTGAATACCTCGTCCGGCTCGAAGCCGATGGAGCGGTCTCCGAGGGTCTCCTGAACGTCCAGGAGGATCCGCGCCTCGATGTGGATATGGAAGTCCGGCGCCAATGGACCGAGGACCTCCTCGCCCTGGGGGCCCTGGCTCGGGAAACCGCCGAAGGAGCAGGGGAGATCGTCGAAGTGAACAGGAAGATCGACGCCGATGAAGCCTTCAAGGAATCCCTGGGAGAATGGGGTTCAGAACTCCAACGCCAATGGAACGAGCTACGGAACCGGACTCGGGGCCTGGTCCGAGAGGTGGAAGGTTGGGTGGGGCCCATGACGGGGGATCAGCTCTCCCAGAAGGATTTCTACCAGGAGATGACGGATACCCTGCTGCGAGAAACCAGGGCCTTGGCTCAGCAGATCGGCGGAGGGGCAGACCACCCGACCGGAGGGCCGGGGAGATGAGAGTGGTTCGGCTCATCCTGTTGGTCCTCCTCCTCAGCCCGGGAGTGGGATCTTCCCAGGAGGGAACAACGGCCTTTGTTGGCGTAAACGTCCTTCCAATGGATAGGGAAAAGGTACTGGAGGACCACACGGTCCTGATCCAGGGCGGGGTGATTCAGGAGGTGGCTCCTTCATACCGGGTCTCGGTCCCGGAAGGGGCCAGAATCATCGACGGGACCGGGCTTTTCCTTGCCCCAGGCCTCGCCGATATGCATGTCACGCTTCCTTCCTCTCAGGCCACATCAGAACAGGTGGAGGACTTCATGTTCCTCCTTCTGGCGAACAACGTCACGGTGATCCGTGGTATGGACGGAGCTTCCAACCATCTGCAGATCAAACGACAGATCGCTGACGGCACACTCCTTGGGCCCACGGTCTGGGCAGGGGCGCCGCCCCTGAACGGAGGCAACGCCCCGAATGGGTCGGCAGCCATCGAGAGGATGATGGCTCACCGAAGGGCAGGATATGACTTCCAACCCATCGCCGGCGGCCTCACCCCACAAGTGTGGGACTCCCTGTCTGAAGAGGCTCACTCCCGGGGGTATACCTTCGGGGGGAACATCCCGAGTGAGGTAGGACTTCGAGCGGCCCTATCCAGTGGGATCTCCTTTGTCGAACACCTGGACGGGTACCTGAAGGAAGTCGTATCGGATGAGGTCAGGTCCCGCTTGGACCGGGGGGAGGCAGTTCCGCTGGTCACCCAACTCCAGACGGTTGAGGGAAGGAAGATGAGGGCCGTCGCGGCCCACACCCGCTCCAGTGACAGTTGGGTGATCCCCACTCTCTATCTATGGGAGAACCGGTACGGTTCTTCTGACGTGGACTCCCTTTTGATCCTCCCGGAGATGCGGTGGGTGCCCTCTTTCATCTCCGACGGATGGATTCTGGAAGCCGGTGGCTCCCGGGATGTCCCTCCCGAGACGGGTGACTTGATGGTCCAGGTCCGCCAGAGAATCCTCAGGGCCCTGACCATGGCCGGTGTCGGGGTTCTTATGGGTACCGATTCGCCCCGGATGTTCAATGTCCCGGGCTTCGCTCTCAGGCATGAGCTCCGGAGCATGGCCGCGGCGGGGCTGACCCCCTACGAAATCATGGTGACCGGTACCCGAAACGTTTCGGACTACGCCAGGAATGAGTTATTGGAACCGGCGAATTTCGGAACGGTGGTGGAGGGCAACAGGGCCGATCTGATCCTTCTCCGGGCCAATCCCCTGGAAGACCTGGAAGCCCTTTGGGATCAGGAAGGTGTGATGATCCGGGGAGTGTGGATCCCCCGGGAGAAGATCGACGGAAAGCTCGCATCCATGGCCGAAACAATCGGAGGTTAGCGCCCAATCATGTCCCTGACCGTCAAGGTTCTTCTTGGATTAGTGGCCGGCCTATTGGCTGGCTTTGGTGTTGCGGCTTCGGGAATGCCGGCTCTGGAAACGATGGTTCAGTGGATCGAACCCCTGGGCCGGATCTGGGTGAACGCCATACGGATGACTGTGATCCCCCTGGTGGGATCCCTGCTGGTCGTGGGTATCGTGGGTACGGACGTTCGAGCTGTGGGTCGAATCGGAACGAGGGCCATTGGCCTCTTCCTGGGCCTCATTGCTTTTGCAGCGGTCATGACCGCCGTGGTGACTCCTCCTTTGGTCTCCCGTCTTCCGGCGGATCCGCAGGCAGCAGCTAGCCTCAGGGAGAGCCTGGGCGGCAGCGGCGGAGTGGAGAACGAGGTCCTCACCATTGGAGAATGGCTGGTCGGCCTGGTCCCCACCAATCCCATAGGTGCCATGGCCGACGGGTCCATGCTGCCGTTCATCATCTTCACCCTCCTCTTCTCCCTTGCTGCGGCGAGGATCAAGACAGACCAGAAAGAGGCCATCACCGGCTTTTTTAAGGCCGTTTCCGAGGCCATGCTCGTGCTGATCGGGTGGATTCTGGATCTGGCCCCAGTGGGGGTGTTCGCCCTGGCTTTGGGCCTGGGTGCGAACATGGGCCTGAATACGGCAGGAGCCATCCTTGCCTACATCGTCATCCACTCGGGGCTCTGTATTCTCCTTCTGGCCCTGACCTACCCCCTGGCTGTGTTCGGAGGAGGTCTCTCCCTGAAGGAGTTCAGCGGAGCAAGCGTTCCAGCCCAGGCGGTAGCCTTCAGCTCACGGTCATCCTTGGCTTCTCTGCCACCGGCCGTGGAAGAGGCGGAGAACCGCCTGAAGCTCCCGGCGGCCATCAACAGCTTTCTTATGCCCCTGGGATTCTCCGTTTTCCGAATCACCGCCCCGGTCCCCATGATCGTCGGGGCCTACTTTATCGCCTTCTTTTATGGGATCACCCTGGAGCCGATTCACCTCCTGACCATGGTCCTGACCTCCATCCTGGCCAGCTTCACGGTCCCGGGTGTGCCTGGGGGAGGGGTGATCGCCGCGGTCCCCGTCCTGATGGCGGTAGACCTTCCGGTGGAGGGGATAGGGATCCTCCTGGCGGTGGATACGATCCCGGACATCTTCCGGACCACCGCAAATGTGACGGCCAACATCGGTGCTGCAGTGGTTCTGGCGAAGGGTGAGGAGCGAGCCCAGAAGGACGGGCCTTCTCCCGCCACATCGTGAGCTACCGGACGTCCTTGAGCCAATAGGCCCCGGGGAAATCCTCCGGCGCGGTCTTCTGCTTCCCGCTCCAGGCCTGGATATCGATGCGGACCACTGCGGTCCGGACGATTTCGTCCGATTCGACGGGCCGGTAGTCCTTCCCCGAGTCCAGATGGGGAGCGTACTTCTCCATGATCAACCGAAGGGCACGGCCCACCTCTTCCAGATCGGACACTTCCCGGGCCGTACCGGACACGACCACGCTGGCGTACTCTACTCCGAACTCCAGAGCTTCGTCGGCAGGGAGAAGTCGCCCCATCTCGTAAACGGTAGCGGCCATGGGGACTCCATCTTCCCCACCGCCCTGAGCCAGGACCTTTCCTGTCAGGCCACCAAAGGCTCCATGGACATAGATGGCGTCCCTGGCCTCGTCATAAACGAAGATCCTGGGTAGGGCTACCGGCGCCCCCTCGAGAACGGCGGAGAAAACTCCCGCCTCACCGCGATGCAGGAGGGCCTTGATCCATTCCTCATCCTTGGATCGATCCCGTCGGCGGGGGTGAAGGTGTTCGGGGCTCATGTTCTTTCTCCACGTCGGTTTGGGGACGCTTCAATTCGTTTTGGATTCGATTTGATCAAGCACGTACTCGGCGAAGGGAAGAGCGCAAGTGAAGGCCGGGGACACGGCATTCAGAATATGGAGGGACTCCCCATCACCCTCGATGACAAAGTCCATGAGCATCTTCCGCTCCTTTTTGTGGAAGAGCTGGGCTCTGATCCCCGGCTTTCCCCAGGTTCGGAAAGAGTCCATGGGTGTTCCGTTCACCAACATTGCGCCCTTTTCGACCAGGACGGACCGGAGATACTTCTTCATCTCCTCCACTGCGATTTCCCGAAACTCGAAGTCATTCCTCAAAAAAAGCCCTGCCTCGATCCCGAGGATGTTCAGAGCCTCCCGGAGGTTGAAGTTCTCCAGCCCTCTGTAGTTCTCCCTCCAGAAGGCGGGAATCGCCGTAGGGCCAATCTTCACGTTCTTATTCACATCGATAGTGTAGTGGACTCCGAGCCAGGGGCGGCTGAGCCTGGGGACCGGATAGATATGGACCCGGGGCCTGAGCTTGGGCGGATCTCCATAGAGGTAGATGCCCTTGAAGGGGAGAATGTCCAGGTCCCCTCCGAACCCATAGGCCTGGGCAAGCTTGTCGGCATACAGGCCGGCGGCGTTCACCATATAGCCCGCCTCGAAGAGCCCCTTGCTCGTGACCAGGGCCTTTCCTTTCCGACCCAGCGCCCGGGCGCCGAACACCATCTCCACTCCAGAGGCCTGGGCGTCCGCAGCAAGAGCCTGAGTAACCTCCGACGGATCTACGGATGCCGTCGTGGGGGAGAAGAGGGCCCGCTCATGGGTCTTTGCAGCAGGGTCGATCTCCCGGGCTTCCTCCTCAGAGACTTCCTCCAGGACGACGCCGTTTCGATCACCCCGTCGTTTCAGCTCCGCCAGCCCTTCGAGTTCGCCCGGGCTCTGAGCCACCACGAGTTTTCCGCATCGGTTGATGGCCAAGCCCCGCTCTTCACAGAGCTCCGTCCACTGGCGGGTTCCGTCCCTCGAAAACCGGGCCTTCAAAGTGTCGGCCGTATAGTAGAACCCAGCGTGCAGTACGCCGCTGTTCCGGCCGGATCCGTGGAGTCCGACCTTCTCCTCCTTTTCCAGCAGTGTCACGGATGCGTCGGGCCACCTCAATTTGGCAGCCCGGGCAACGGCCAGGCCTATGATACCGCCACCTACGATGAGGAAATCAGATCTTTGACTTGAGGGCATGATCCAGGATCGGAGAAAGGGACGACCTCACAAAAAGGGAAGGTCCCCCAGAGGAGGTTGGTTTGGCTGTACAGGCTAATCTTCCCGCACAACCCGGTCTCCGAAGAAAGGACTTCTTTGGGATGGCCCGGTCAAGAGTCCTGGGGTTCCTCGGTTCCGAGGAACGGGGCGATGTCCCCCTCCAGCTTCCGGAGAGAATCGGGATCATCCGTTGTGGCCAGAGCAAGTAGGTGGAATTTCTTCCCCTCGTCCATCCGGCCCACCTGCAAAAGGAGCCTTCCGTACTCATTCAGCCCGTTGGTGTACTTGGATTTCTCCGGCTCCGGGCCCAGGGCCTTCCGGTACTCCCTTTCGGACTCCTCGTACCGGCTCTGGAGACGATAGAGGTTTCCCAGGTTGGCATGGGAGAACTCGGGTAGGCGGCTCCGAGAATCCGCGATCTTGAGGGTCAACCGCATTTGCTCCTCGGCCAGCTTCCACCATTCCCGTGCCTTCTCCTCGTAGCCCATATTCCAGAGGTGTTCCCCTCCCACCATTCGGATGTAGCCCAGATTATTGTGGACGCCCGGGTATTTCCCATGCTTGTTCCCGATGATCTTCCGATAGATCTCCACGGCCGGCCGGATGTCCTCCAGAGTCTCGGTACAATGGAAAGCGAAGGCTTGGGCATACATGGCATCCGGATCTCCGGGAAGGCAGTGAACGGCTTCACCTGCGGCCTGCCGGGCCTTTTTCACCGTGGCGTCATCCGTCCTCCCGAATCGGTGCCGGTCCTGGCTGTAGGTCCTGGCCACACCCAGGGCAGCCAGCCCCTCCACTCGTCGGTCAACCAGATTCGGGTTTTCCAGATCGACTTCCACCTGCTCATTGGCGAGTCGCCCGGCCTCCAGAAAATGGTCCCGTGCCCGAGCGTTTGTCGCCGCGTCCCGGATCGTCCGGAGCCAGAGGATCCCCCGGTTGAAATGAGCCAGGGCATAGTTCGGGTCATGGGAGATGGCTTCCTTGAGTTTTTGGTCTACACCCTTTACGTGGTCCGTCTCGGAGTGCTTGAACCCCGGCGCGGTCCACAGTTTCATGGCTTCCGTCAGGGACCTGAGAGCCTTCCAGTTCTTCGTACCAGCACTCTTCGAGTTGTCCAGCACCCGGCCCCGTGCGCTATCGAGAACGATCCGGTAGGCCAACTCCTCTGTCAGGGCTTCGACCCCTCCCTTCCCTTCCGGAACCGGGAGTCGCCAGGAGTGGTAGAAACGCCTTCCCTTCTTCAGCCTGGCCCCGCAGAGCTTCTCCCCCAGGTCTCCAGAGACCAACTCACCCTCCAACTCCAAAGTCGGCCACAACCTCGACGACAGCCCTACCAGGAATCCGACGGGGGAATTGCCCGCCATCAGAGACATGGCCCGAGAGCCGAGAGCCTCACTCGTTCTTTTCGGATTCCCGAGGCTCGTAGACTCCCCTTCCGCTTCCGTGCCTTCGGCTGAATGGACAAGCCAAATTGCGGTGAGGTGTCGCCGGAGCCCATCTGCGATTTCCTTCCCCTCGACATGGTATTCCACGGCGGGGTTGCCCCAGGTGTGAACAAAGAGAGCCCTCCGATGGCTGAAGCGCCGGAAGAGAAGGACAAGAACAAGAGCGGTCCCCAGGATCAGAGCACCAATCTTCACCACCACTTCAACCGTGTCCGGAAGAAAACCGAAGAGAAAATCAGCCAAAGTCAGCTTTCCTCCGCCGAAGGGAGATGGTCAGAGTATTCATCAACAGCCAAGGTCCGCCCGCCGGCCAGGTAGGTAGTAGAATCGAACATCTCGCCGAAGGGCCGGCCGAGGGCGTAGGCTCCCTCCCGGGCCAGGATCAAGTCCCGCCAGTGGGGCCTGAGCAGATCAGGGTCGTCGATCACCCAGGGTGATTCAGGGCCCGCTGAGTAGACGAAGGCCTCCCGCCCCCCAGCCAAGGACCCACTACCGGGAAACGGGTCGATCCGCACCTCGATTCGCTGGTAGTACTTCTCTCTTTCGTCCAGAACCTCCAGATCCTTCTTGGAAACGGGAAAAGCCACACCGTTGAAGGTGGAAGCGTCCATGGGTTGAACGTTCATGGCAGCGAGCTCGACGGGCTCATGGGTGAGATGATAGCTCGGCTCGTAGTGACCGGGACGAAGGTTGAAGATTCGGCGAAACCCGTTCACCACCACTGGAATGAAAGTCTTGGTTTGGCCGCCGACTCCCACGGTGGACGCCAGGGACGCTCGGCTGAGAAGGGTGCCATACCCAACCACCAGGGCCGGGCTATCACCTGACCGGATGAGTTTGTCGCGCTCTTTTCCCATACCTCTCCCGGGACCGGGGGACTCAAAAAGGGAATTGTGGGGGACTCGTTTAAGATGGAGTCAGGGGCCGGATTGGGGAAGTGAGGCTGGCACCTTGTTCAGCGTCCCCCCTCCGCCCAAGATTGCCCCACCCATAAGGAGGAGCGATATGAACGATCCCAAGGGAAGAAGGCCTGGCAGACACTTCCTACAGATACCAGGGCCGTCCAATGTCCCCGACCGGGTTCTTCGGGCGATGGCCGCGCCCACCACCGACCATAGAAGCCCGGGCTTTGCTCAACTCACCCTTCGAGCCTTGGAGAATCTGAAGAGGGTCTTCAAAAGCTCAGAGCCCGTCATCCTATTCCCAGCCTCCGGAACCGGTGCATGGGAAGCGGCCCTCGTCAACACGCTTTCACCCGGCGACCGGGTGTTGGCTTTCGAAACCGGTCATTTCGCCACCCTGTGGAAGAAGATCGCTGCCCGGTTGAGTCTGGACGTCGAGTGGGTCGAGGGCGACTGGCGTCGACCGATAGACCTCGGGGTGGCTGCAGCGAAGCTGGCTGACGACAAAGACCACCGGATCAAGGCCGTCTTGGCGGTTCATTCCGAAACCTCTACGGGCGCCCTCAGTGATATCGCTGGGATCAGGCGCACCTTGGATGAGGCCGGCCATCCGGCTCTTCTCCTGGTGGACACCATCTCTTCTTTGGCGTCAGTGGACTACCGTCATGACGAATGGGGGGTGGATGTAACCGTCTGCTGTTCCCAAAAAGGACTGATGCTACCCCCCGGCCTGGGGATGAACGCCATCAGTCAGAAGGCCCTCGAGGCCTCCAACTCCAGTGGCCTGCCCCGATCCTACTGGGACTGGGGACCCGTCCTGAAGATGAACGCCCAGGGCTTCTTCCCCTACACACCACCCACAAACCTCCTCTATGGGCTGGATGAAGCCCTGACCATGATCCTCGATGAGGGTCTGGATAACGTGTTTGCCAGACACCGGCGCCTTGCCGCTGCCACCAGGAAAGCCGTCAAAGCCTGGGACCTCGAACTGTGCTGCGTCGACCCTGGCGACAACACGGACAGCCTGACCGCTGTGTGGATGCCGGACGGCCACGACGCCGACGAACTCCGCCGTTTGATCCTGGATCGTTTCGACATGTCCCTTGGCACGGGCCTCGGGAAGGTCAAAGGAAAACTCTTCCGAATCGGCCACCTCGGGGACATGAACGATCTGATGCTGGCAGGAACGCTTTGTGGCGTCGAGATGGGGCTCGGACTGGCCGGGGTTCCACACACACGGGGTGGGATAGAAGCAGCCTTGGGTCATCTCTCTTCAACTGCCTGACCCCGAACTCCAGACCCTAATCCAGCGATCAGGCAGGAGGTAAGGTGGATCCAAACACCGCAGTCACAACGAATGTTGTTGTCGCTCTGGTAGGCCTGGCAGGGTCAGTGGTGTTGTTGATGTTCCTCATCGCCCGATGGAAATGGCACGTCTTTCTGGCGTTGCTCCTTCCCATCCTTCTCTTCGGTGTGCTTCCGGGGGTGCAGAGAAACAACTTCATCGCTGCGTTCGAATCAGGGTTCGGGAAAACCCTTGGTTCCATTGGAATCGTCATCGTTCTGGGTTCGATCATAGCCGAGGCCCTGCGGCACACCGGAGGGGTCCAGGTCATCACCCGGTCCATGGTCCGGCTGGTTGGCGCCAAGAGAATGCCCTTCGCCCTTACCCTCTCGGGGTTCGTACTGGGCATCGCCATTTTCTCGGATGTGGCCTATGTCATCCTCAACCCCCTCGTTCATTCCTCTGCCCATGCCATGGGGGTTGGTATCGGCACCATGTCCATCGGACTGGTAGGCGCTCTGCAGCTCACCCACGCCATCGTCCCTCCAACGCCGGGGCCCCTGGCTGCAGCGGCACTGGTCGGTGCCGACGTTGGAAAAACGATCATTTTCGGTTCCCTGGCATGCCTTGGGGGAGCGGTGGCGGGCTGGGCCTACGGCCAGTTCATCGCCGGGCCCCGACTCAGCACCCCGCCGTCTGATGAGTTTTCGGCCCACTCATTCCTCGACGAGGAGGCGGACACAACTCTTCCCTCCACTCTGAGTTCCTATGCACCCATAGCCGTGCCGGTCCTCCTCATCAGCGGCCAGAGTGTGGGAAAATTGTTTTTGGAGGAGGGGACTCTTCTTAGGGAAGTCCTGGGGTTCGTCGGGTGGCCCGTAGTGGCTCTGAGCATCGGTCTCTGGTTGGCCTTCAGAAATCTCGACCCCTCGGAGGATGCGGTCAAAACCAAGAACGGTTGGATCCAAGCCGGCCTCAAGACCTCCGCAATGATCCTGGTGGTAACAGGGCTGGGTGGTTCGTTGAGCGAGATTCTCAAGGGCACACCGGCAGTAGGGTTCGTGGCCGAGATCTTCTCCACCTACGGCCTACCGGCCATTCTTCTCCCGTTCACCATCGGGATCATCGGAAACCTGCTCACGGGCTCCACAACGGTGGGTGTGATCACCGCTGCTTCCCTGGTAGCGCCCATGTTGGGTGACCTGGGGCTTTCCCCGGAAGCGGCCATGCTCTCGGGAGCATCCGGTTCCGTCATCATCAAATATGTGAACTCGAGCTATTTCTGGGTTTGCACTTCCCTGAGCGAAATGAAGCTCAATGAAGCCCTCCTTGGATATGGAGGCGTCACCTTTGTGGGCGGCATGACGTCTTTCGCCATGGTTTGGGCCATGTGGGCCATGGGATGGGTATGACACAAACAGCAGAGGTTCCAAAACAGACGGAGGAGCTCACCGGGTTGGAGCAGGCACTCAAGGCCTCTATCGAGGGTGAGGTCCACTTCGATGCCGTGACCCGGGGGATGTATTCCTCCGATGCCAGCGTTTACCAAATCATGCCTGCCGGGGTGGTCATCCCGAGGTCGGCAGACGATGTAGTCAAAACCCTGGAGCTTTGCAGGCGACGCCGGATCCCTGTCACCGCTCGTGGCGGCGGTACATCTCAATGCGGACAATCGATCGGGTCCGGAATCCAGATCGACTTTTCCAAGTACATGAGGAGGATCCTGGAGCTGGACCTGGAAGCCGGTACAGTCCGTGTGGAACCGGGAATCGTCCTGGCCGAGTTGAACCAACACCTCTCCCCCCACGGCCTGCAGCTCCCGCTGGACCTCTCCACGGCCAACCGAGCCACGGTGGGTGGGATGGTGGCCAACAACTCCTCCGGCACTCGTTCCATCATTTACGGCTCTACCATCGACTATGTGATGGAGTTGAAGGTCCTCCTGGCCGACGGCAGCATTGTTACCGTGGGGCCCCTGGACCCTCCGGGCCTGGAAGAGAAGTGCCAACAAGATGACCTGGAGGGCCTCTGCTATCGAAGCGTCAGGGAAGTAGCCCGGGAAAGCGCTGAGGAGATCCAAGCCCGGTTCCCGAAGATCAAAAGGCGGGTGGGAGGTTACAACCTGGACCGTTTCCTTCCCTCCGCCCCTGTATTCGACCTCTCAAAACTCTTCGTCGGCTCCGAAGGGACTCTTGGCCTGGTTCTGGAGGCGAAACTTCGTCTCGTAACGCCCTCGAAGAACAAGGTTCTGGCTGTCGTTCAGTTCGACAAGCTACGGGACGCCATGGTGGCTACACCGGTGATCCTCGGTCATGAACCCTCAGCGGTGGAGCTGATGGACCGGAATCTCCTGGATATGACCATGGGGAAGACCGAATACGAACCTCTCCGTGACTTCATCGTCGGGGACCCGGGGGCCATCCTGATCGTGGAGTTCATGGGAGAATCACAGGACCAACTTCCGCAGCGAATCGGGGACCTGGAATCCGACCTGAAGGGTAAGGGCCTGACCACCCACGTTCACCGAGCCACCGAACCCCAGGCTCAGGCCCGAATCTGGAAGCTGAGACAGGCCGGGTTAGGCCTCTCTCTGGCCGAAACCGGAGACACCAAAGCCATCTCTTTCGTGGAGGACACGGCCGTCTCCCCCGACCAGCTGCCCGAGTACATCGATCGCTTTCAGGAGATCCTGGAAAGGCACTCAACCAAAGCGATCTTCTATGCCCACGCCTCGGTGGGCCTTCTCCACGTCAGACCAGCCATCAACATGAAGACCGCTGGGGGCGTGGATAGGTTCAAAGGGATTGCAGAAGAGATCTCGAAACTCGTGCTGGAATTCGGCGGGGCCCTTTCGGCGGAACATGGAGACGGCCTGGCCAGGTCACCATTTCAGGAGCAGATGTTCGGGACCCCACTGTACCAGGCTTTCTGCAAAATCAAGGATACGTTCGATGCCGAAGGGATCCTCAACCCGAACAAGATCGTCTACCCCACCCCTCTCGTAGAAAACCTCCAGTTCGGCCCCGAATATCACACCGCCAATGTAGAAACTCTCTTCGATTTCTCTGACTTCGGAGGCATCGCCGGTGCGGCGGAGCAGTGCGGCGGGGTGGGAGCATGTCGAAAAACAGTTGCGGGAACCATGTGCCCCTCCTTCATGGCGACCCGTTCGGAGGAAGACTCCACCCGGGGTAGGGCGAACGCCCTTCGCCTGGCCATCTCTGGACAGTTCGGGTCGGAAGGAATAACCAACCCTGCCCTCTACCCCGTTTTGGATCTGTGCCTGGAGTGTAAGACCTGCAAATCGGAATGTCCCACCGGCGTCGATATGGCCCGGCTCAAAAGTGAGTTCCTCTACCAGTTCCACAACGTGCACGGGGCCCCGCTGCGCTCGAGGTTGTTGGCATCCGCAGAGACCGCGGCGATCTGGGGGAGCCGCCTGGCCCCACTTTCCAACTGGGTTTCCCGGAGCTCCCCCGCACGCTGGCTAACGGAGAGACTTCTTGGAATCGACGGTCGCAGAAAGGTCCCGTCCGCGGCGAGGCGGACTTTTGTCAACTGGTGGGAGAGTGTCCGGAAGAACGTGCAGGGGTCTGGGCTCACAGATGCCGGTGGGGCGAAAATGGCCCTATTCGCAGACACCTTCACCAACTACTACGAACCGAAGCAGGGGATTGCCGCCGTCGGATTCGCCGGGAAAATGGGCGTTCACGTCGAGGTCCCGGACCGGGTTTGTTGCGGCCGCCCTCAGATTTCAAAGGGGTTTCTCGAAGAGGCAAGGCACCAGGCTGAACTCACCGTACGTACGCTGTTTCCCTTGGCCAGAACAGGACTCCCCATCGTTTTCTGTGAGCCAGGCTGCTTTTCCGCGGTCCGGGACGACCACCCTCATCTCCTAAGGGGTGAGCTCAAGTCTATGGCCCAGGAGGTCTCCGCAGCCTGCATGACCTTCGAAGAGTGGGCGGAGGGAATTCTGGCGGAGGCCACAGAAGGTGACTTCGATCCAGAAACTACCCCCCACTTCATCGAAGGACCTGAACGGATCCTTCTCCATGGCCACTGTCATCAAAAAGCTCTGGGGGGGTTGCCAGTTGCCGCCAAACTATTGAGCCGTATCCCGGGTGCCGAAGTCGTTGACGCCGATGCAGGGTGTTGTGGTATGGCTGGGTCTTTCGGATACGAGAAGGAGCATTACCACCTGTCTCAATCCGTGGGGGAACGGAAGCTTTTCCCGTCTATCCGAGATTCGGGATCCCAAACAACGGTTGTGGCCCCCGGTTTTTCTTGTCGCCAACAAATCAGGCATTTCACTGGCGTGAACCCGGTTTCGGCCATCGAGCTGATCGACAGTCTGGTGGACTGAGGGCCGGCCCGGTCTGAACCGATTTGGGAAATAGAACCGTAAGAAGAGAGTAAAAGGCGCATGAGTGGCCGCCCAAAGGCCAACCTTATGGCCTCGGAAAGCGTCTTTATAGGTACGAGGCGCCAATCATCAGTTCCAACCGAACGTACCGCTTAGACCGACGGAAGAGTTCGGGAAGGGTTTTTGGGGGGGAGTGCTAGAAGGATGAAAACGGGAAAGGGATCGGTCCCGGAGCGGAACCAGGGTAGCAGAGTCAGCCTATTTATTGAGGAGGTCGGGCGACGCCGTGTGTGGCGCACCGCCTTTGCCTACGCGGCGGTCGTATTTGTACTCCTGCAGTTGGGGGAAATCGTCTTCCCTGCCTTTGGCGCTCCCGACGGGGCCCTCCGCCTTCTGGTCGTGGCCAGTTTTCTCGGTTTTCCCCTGGTCCTGGCGTTGGCCTGGGTATTCGACCTCACCTCCACCGGGATCCATCGATCCGGCTCTGAGACGGACCCTTCGACGGCACCCGTCTATTCGGGAACAGCCCTTCCACGGTTCGCTCTCCTCGGGATCATCGTCGCATCCGTGGCGGGAGTCGGGTCCTGGGTCATCCAGGACACCCTGGATGCCGAAACGACGGGACCGACCTCCACCACCGGGGAAGCTATCCCCGCCTCTGTCGGGCTCGACGAGACCGGGCTCCAGATCCGATCTCTGGCCGTTCTGCCCTTGGAGGATTTCAGTGAGGTCGAGGGCGGAGAGTACTTCACTGCGGGTTTCCATGAGGAACTGATCTCCCAGCTGAGTCAACTCGGGGCCGCCCGTGTGATCTCCCGGACTTCCGTGGTCCAGTACGATGCCACCGGGAAGAGCATGCCCATCATCGCCGCCGATCTGGGCGTCGAGGGGGTGATCGAAGGGTCCGTGTTCCGGGACGGGAACCGAGTCAGGATCACCGTTCAGCTCATTCATGGGCCCACGGACCAACACCTATGGGCCAACAGCTATGACGGCACCCTGGAAGATGCCATCGGCCTCCAGAGAACCATTGCCCAGGCCATCGCAAAGGAAATCCGCACCGAGCTCTTTCCAGACGAAAAGTGGGAAACGCCCAGTGTCAGGGTGGCTTCTTCTCCCCGGGTCCAGGAAGAGTACATGAAGGGGCGGTTCAGCCAGGCCAAGGCGACCCCCGAATCTCTTGAAGACGCCATCGTACATTTCGAGGCGGCCCTGGAAGAGGACTCGAGCTTCGCTCCGGCCTACGCCGGCCTGGCCGGAGCCCGTCTCCTCCTGGATCTACAGGGGGAAGACTCTCTACCTCTGGACATCCAGACCGATCCCAGAATCGTGGAATCCCTGGAGATGGCCTTCCACCTGGATGAGGAATCCCCTGAAGCGCAGGCCGTTTTCCTGACCCTCAAGGGCGCTCTGGGAGCGATCCCGGACATGAACCTGCCGGAGGGCGTTCATCTCATCGGCGACTCGGCTTCCCTCCTGGAGGCGGAAATTGCCCTTAACTCCACGGAGTTTGGACGGCAACTCCAGAGGATCGTGGTCATGGATGGCCACCAAAAACCCAGGAGAACCAAGGTCCATCCGGATCAACGATTGGAGAATGCCCGTCGTCTTCAAGCCACTTCAGAATTCAGCGCGGCCGAGGAAGTCATTCGGGCGACCATCGACGAGGCTCCTGAGTCAGAGGAAGCCTGGGAAGCCCTGGAACAGCTGAAGACGGTCCAGAGAGATTTCACCGGGGCGGCCCGGATTCGAGAGGAACGCTTCTCCTATGGCTCCCCGGGACCGAAGGACCTGGAATCCATGGAGGAACTGAGAACGCGGGTGGAAGCCGAAGGGGAGGAAGGGTATTGGTCCTGGAAAATCGACGAGCTCGAAGCTAGGAAAAGCCAGGGGGAAAAAGTCTCGCCGGTGGTCCTGGCCCGAGCCTATGTGGGGCTTCAACGCAACGAGGAAGCCCTTCGGGAGCTGGAAGCCGGCCTGAGAGCCCGGGACCGAAACCTGGTCAGCCTATGGACGGATCCAGCCTGGGATTCCCTGAGGGGAGACCCTAGATTCCGTTCGATCCTGGCGGAAGTCCGGAAGCGCAATCCCGAATTGGGTTAGCGGGGGTTCACCTCCCAGCCGGGAGAGACCTTCCCCCCGGCCCTTAGGAGGTGTCCAAACCATGTCCGAATCTCCGATCCCCCCGGCATACGGCGGGCCCGGGTGGCAGGCGAGGGAAACTTCCTCCAGGGAGGAACTGGGGTCCGTGTGGGGGGCCTGTGGTCTGGATTCCGAGTGGCGCCCCCTTCGACAGGTCCTTCTCCACCGCCCCGGCCCTGAGTTGCAGCAGATTTCAGAAGACCCGACCTCCTCCCTCATGCTGGATACCATCGAACCAGCCGGAATCTCACATCAACATGACGGGCTGGCAGAGGCGTATCGTAAGGCGGGAGTAGAAGTCTCCTACGTCCAACCCCCCGTTGTGCCGCCCCCCAACCAGCTCTTCTCCGCCGACCTATTCGCCATGACACCGGAGGGAGCGATTCTCGGGCGCCCCGCCTCCCGTGTTAGGGCCGGGGAGGAGCGGTGGGTGGCCAGAGCCCTCGCCGAACTAGGCATCCCCATTCTTCTCTCGGTGAGGGGTAACGGCACCTTCGAGGGAGCAGACCTGATGTGGCTGGGGCCTGATGTGGCCATGCTGGCGGAGGGCTTTCGGACCAACGGAGAGGGGGCCGTTCAGGTTCGAGCTCTTCTGAAAGACCTCGGGGTCCGGGTGATGACAACCCACCTGCCTCCCGGGACCATGCACCTCATGGGACAACTCAGGGTCGTAGACAGTGACCTGGCCATCGTTTGGAAGGATCGGCTCCCCGAGGCGTCCGTCGACGAACTCCGATCCCTTGGATTTGAGATCGCTTATGTGCCCGATGAAGAGGAGGCCCGGACCGGGTTCGCCCTGAACTTTGTGGTCCTGGGACCCCGGAAGATCCTGATGCCAGCAGGGAACAACATTTCCGAGGCCTTTTTTCAGGACCTGGGCATCGAGTGTCTGGCCGTCGATGTGGCCAGGATCTCAAAGGCTGCCGGCAGCATCGGGTGCCTCACCGGAATCCTGGAGCGGGCTCTGTTTCAACGGGTCTCCTAGCAGCCCAGTTCGTCCTCCGGAACCTGGACATCCACAATGGTGGTTTCGTCCGGCAGGTTCGGAACGGCACAGAGAAATTCGAAGGGTTCGTCCCCCAGGGCTTCGTAGGAGTGGGGAATTCCCCCCGGGATAAACACCACGTCGTCTTTCTTCACTTCCAGTACTTCCTCGCCGATCACAACCCTCGCCCGGCCCCGGAGCACATACTGCTCGTGTTCCACCGTATTTGTGTGAAGAGGCATCCCCCCACCCGGCTCCATGATGAACTTGCGAAGAGCGAAGTTGGGGCCCACCTCCGGACCGATAAGAACCTGACGTTGAGTAGAGGTTCCGGCCGGAACTACCTCCAAGGGGACGGACGAAGATGGACGCCTATGCATGGTAAAACCCCGTGAAACGAGAGTTGGCAGAATCAAGGAAAAAAATGAGCCCGACCACCGGGCGGACTCATCAATCTGGGCCCGGGGCCCGGGCAATTCAAATCAGTCGCGCCTCAGGGGCCCATCCCCCTTTCGAACATGAGGCTGACCCCGGCCTTTTCAAAACGCAGCCCCGAGGATTCTCTCCACTGCCGCAGAGGATCGCTGCCAGGCCTCTCGCTCTTCCCCCAACTGGCCCTCCCCCGACGGAGTCAGGGCATAGTACCTGGCCCGCCTGTTGTTTTCGGTGACCTTCCACTCGGACGTGATCCACCCTTTCCGCTTCATGCGCTGGAGTGCCGGATAGAGGGACCCCTGATTCACAAGGAACACCTCATCGGACAGCATTTGAATTCGTTCACTGATCCCCCACCCATGCATGGGTTCCATGGATAGGATCTTCAGAATCAGCAGTTCCAGCGTTCCCTGGAGCAGGTCTGAGCGGGACTTGGGCATAGGGTTCTCCTATCGGGCATCTACTGTAGACGTTCTACAGAATCCTACCTTCGCTCCTCTAGATGGTCAACAGAACTAACGAAAATGGCACGGGGGGAGTTTCAAGAGGGTGCGAAGTCCGATCCCAGGCCCTAGCTTCAGGGATTCAAATACCGATGAATCTTCGGGGGAATATGCCTCCCGGGAGCTGATAAACGTCGTCCACAGGAGACCCCAACGTGATGACGCACGAACCTCACAAGATCAAGACCGTACGCCTTCTGTCTTTCCCCACTCTTCAGGACCGGAAGAAGAACCTGGCAGAGGCCCATTTCAACACGTTCCACCTGACGCCGTCCCAGGTGACCTTCGACATGTGCTCCTACGGCACCGGAGCCATGAGCCAGGAGCAACTTTCGGGACAGTTTATCGGCGACGAGGCCTACGCCGGATCCAGGAATTTCGAAAACCTCCTGGTATCGGTGGAGACGGTCTTTGGACACTCCTACCTTTGTCCGACACACAACCTCCTGGGTTCGGTGAAGCTGGTGCTCTCCACCATGGCCGGGGAAGAGTCCCTGATTCCCACCAATTCTCGGGGGTTCATCGACCTTCTGGTCCCCCGTGGGATCGAGGGGCCCTACCTGCGGGACCTGGCAGAAGCCGTATTCACCGGGAACGTCGACGTTTCGGCGCTGGGCTCGACGTTCGAAGCAGGATCGGTTCCCCTACTCCTCGTCCAGGCATTCGCGGACGGCCAGCATCCCTTCTCCCTGGGCAACCTCCGTGAGATTCGGGCATTGGCGGACCAGAAGGGCGTCCGCCTCGTCGTGGACGGGTCCCGGGTGGTGGAAAACGCCTGGTATATCCAGAAGCATGAGGCCGGACAGGCCGACCGGTCCATCACGGAAATCGTGAAGCAGATAGCAAAAACTGCCCACATTCTCCTCTTCGACGGTGGCCAGGACGCCAAGGTCAACACCGGCGGCCTCATCACCACCGACAATCCGGACGACCACGAAAAGTTCATGAACGAGGTCGTGGTCTACGAGGGTCTACACACCTACGGGGGCATGGCCGGCCGGACCATGGAAGCCCTGGCAAGGGGCCTCCTCGAAATGGTGGATGAGGGTGAAGCCCACTGGGTCATGGGGCAGAACGAGCGTTTCACCCAACGCCTTCGGGATGGCGGCGTTCCCCTGGAGCGGGGGTGTGACGGCGCCTACCTCCTTTCGGAGGCCTTCCTTCCCCACCTGGAGGAGAACCAGCAGGACACCCTGGCTGCCGCCCTCTACCTCACCTCCGGGGTGCGAACCATCGCGGCTGGGCTGATCGATAAGGACACCCTCCTTCCGGTGCAGGTGCCCCGCCTTTCCATGACCAACGAACAGTTGGATGAGGTCGCGGACGCCATCATCAGCCTCTACACCCAGGCAGACCGCATCAACGGGCTGCAGATCCTTTCCGACGGCTTCTGGCGGGATGAAATGGTGTACCACTGGGTCTTCCCGGATCTGGCCCTCTTCACCTTCGATAGCTTCCCCTTCGAAATCCACACCATCGAGCGGGTCGGGGTTCTCAGCAGGGAGGAGCGGGAGAAGGCCATGAAGGCGGCCGGCTACAACACGTTCCTCCTCCGGTCGGCGGATGTGGCCATCGACCTCCTTACGGACTCAGGGACCACGGCCATGAGCGTGGACCAGTGGGCCGCGTTCGAGGGTGTTCGCGCCAGCGCTGCAACCAGTGACGAGTACTTCGACTTCGTGGACTCTATTCAGGATGCATTCGGATACGATTTCATCATCCCGACTCACCAGGGGCGGGCGGCCGAGCACATCCTCAGCCAGACCAGAATCCAGCCGGGCCAACTCGTGCCCGGGAACATGTACTTCACAACCACGAAACTTCATCAGGAGTTCGCCGGGGGAGTTTTCGCCGACGTCATCGTGGATGAGGCTCATGATCCTACCAGCGATTTCCCCTGGAAGGGGAACATCGACATGGAGAAGCTGGACGCCTTGGTCCAGGAGCACGGGCCCGAAAAAATTGCGTACATCTCGTTCGAGCATTCGGTGAACATGGCTGGCGGCCAACCCGTTTCCATGGACAACATGAAGGAGGTGTACGAGTACTGTTCGGCCCTGAGTATCCCTGTGTTTTTTGACGCCACCCGGACCGTCGAAAACGCTTATATGATCCAGTGGAAGGACCCCCGTTACACCGACACCCCGGTCAAAGACATCGTCAGGGAGATGATGCTCTACGGGGACGGCTGCACCGTCAGCGGGAAGAAAGACTTCCTCATCAACATCGGCGGGTGCCTGGCCTTCCGGGACAACCCGGAGTGGGCCCGGGAAGCAGAGGAAATGCTGCGAGTCTACGAAGGGAATGTGACTGACGGTGGGCTGGCTACAGCCGACCTGGCGGCCACTGCCCGGGGTGTCCAGGAGATGACGGATGATCGGCATATCCGGTCTCGGGTGCAGCAGACCCAGTACCTGGGGAAACTCCTTCTTGATGCCGGGATTCCCATCGTCAACCCACCAGGAACCCATGCCATCTTCCTGGATGCAAAAAAGATCCTCTCCCACCTCGACCAGGACGAATACCCGGCCCAGCGCCTCGCTGCCGAGATCTACATCGAATCTGGGGTGAGGCCGATGGAGAGAGGGAATGTCTCAAAAGGACGGGATCCCGACACGGGTGAGAACTACCGGCCGGCCCTGGAGTTGGTCCGCCTGACCATCCCCCGAAGGGTCTACAGCAACGACCACATGAGAGAGGTGGCCGAAGCCGTAATCCGGGTCTGGGAACGGCGGGGCTCCATCCCCGGCCTCCGTTTTGTATACGAGCCGAAAAAGCTTCGGTTTTTCCAGGGGCGCTTCGAGTCCCTGTAGGCGCCTTTTCCAGGAACGGCACCCGGTCGCCCATTGAGTTCCAGCTCCCTGGGCGGCCGGGAGTAGGCCCCTGAATGAAGTCGTTTTCACTTCCTCCGGAGAGAAACACCATGTCCATCCGACTCTCTACTGAGTACAGGAGAGGCTTTTTGTTGGGCGTTCTCTGCCTGATCGCCCTCCCTGCCCTTTCCCTGGGCCAGGATAGAATCGAATCCACCGAAGCCCAGCTTCGGCTCCAGATGTATGAGGCCCATGTGGCCATGGCCGAAGCGAGCCCATTCAAGAACCACCCTTGGCAGTTCGTGGGCCCCACCAACGTGAGCGGCCGAATGACGGACATCGCCGTGGTCACGCCGAAGGGGAACAACTACACGATCTATGTTGCGGGGGCTTCAGGGGGAGTCTGGAGAACGAAGAACGAAGGGGTCACGTGGGAGCCCATCTTCGAACAGGGGCCATCCACCTCCATCGGTGAGGTGACCCTGGCTCCCTCCGACCAGGACATCCTCTGGGTCGGTACCGGAGAGGCCAACATCTTCCGGAGCTCCATGGCCGGGACGGGGGTCTACAAGTCGGAGGACGGAGGAGAAAGTTGGGATCATATGGGCCTGGCCGGGACCCACACCATTCCCCGGATCATCATCCATCCGACCAACCCGAATACGGTCTATGTGGCAGCATCGGGGCACGAGTGGACCCACAACGAAGAGCGGGGCCTCTACAAAACCACCAACGGCGGGGACAGCTGGGAAAAGGTCCTGTACATCGACGATGAGACGGCAGTTATCGACCTGGTCATGCACCCGACGGACCCCAACACCCTGTACGCCGCCACCTGGCAGCGGATCAGGGATAAGTGGAATGACCCCCGGACCGAGGCCGACTACGACGGCAGCACGATCTACAAGACCACCGACGGCGGCGAGAACTGGGTGGAGGTGGCCGACGGCCTCCCGGAAGCCCGGTACCGGGGCCGGATCGGTTTGGACATCGCGCCTTCGAACCCCGAAGTCCTCTACGCTTTCGTGGACAACTACGAGACCGCCCGGGAAGCACCCGTCGGAGCTACAGACGCCTATGGGCGGCCGAGAGGGCCCACCATTCGAGGAGCCACGGTTTTCCGCACGGCGAACGGAGGGGGCAGTTGGACCCGGACCAGTGAGCAAACCCCGACCATGGAGGGCATGTCCGGTACGTACGGTTGGGTGTTCGGGCAGATCAGGGTGGACCCGAACAACGAGGACAGGATCTACACCATGGGCTTGGGCCTGAACGTCTCCGACGATCAGGGCAAGACCTTCCGGTCACTCCGAGGGATGCACGGTGATCACCACGGCCTTTGGATCGATCCGGACAACTCCGACTACCTGGTGAATGTGAACGACGGGGGCGTAGCTATCTCTTACGACGCGGGAGTTAATTGGCGGACCTTTTATGACGACCTTCCGCTGGTTCAGTTCTTCAACATCGCCCACGACATGGGAAGTCCTTTCCGGGTCTACGGGTCGGTTCAGGACCATGGAAGCTACCGGGGCGTGGTCGATCTGAGCCGGGGTCGAAACAACATCCCGGCCGTCGAGTTCGAGGGGGCCCCCGGGGGTGAAGGCAGCTCCCACGTCATCGATCCAACCGATCCGAATACCGTCTACTCGGCGGGTTTCTACGGCACGATCCAACGCTCGAACATGGACACCGGGGAGACCGTGGGGGTGGTTCCCCAGCCCGATCCAGGCGAGCCGGCTTTCCGGGGACAGTGGGTCGCGCCTTTCATCATCTCTCCTCACAACCCCAGGATCATCTATCACGGGATGAACTTCCTTTTCCGGTCCATGAACAGGGGTGAAAGCTGGGAAAGGATCAGCCCGGACCTCACCTACAACGACCCTGAAAAGTATGGCGACATCCCTTATCAGACCCTCTTCTCCATCGCCGAGTCCCCTTTCAAGTTCGGCCAGATCTATGTGGGTACAGACGATGGGAGGATATGGCGAACGGAAAACAGCGGCGGGAACTGGACCGAGATCAATCGAGGCCTGCCCAATGGGAAGTGGGTGGCCGAGGTCGTGGCTTCCAAGTACGTAGAAGGCACCGTCTTCATGGCCCAGAACGGTAAGCGGGAAGACGATTTTATGCCCTACCTCTGGAAGTCCACCGACTTCGGGGAAAGCTGGACCAGTATCGTCTCCAACATCCCATCCGGTCCCATCAACGTCATCAAGGAAGACCCGAAGAACCCTGACGTCCTCTATGTGGGGACCGATCTGGGGGTCTACATCTCCTTGGACGGCGGCGGTGAGTGGCACGCCCTTCCAGGCGGGAACCTCCCGTCCTCCTTCTATCAGGACCTGGTGATCCACCCGGAGGAAGACATCATGGTTGCCGCCACCCACGGGAGAGGGGTCTGGGCTATGGACGTTCGACCCCTCCAGGCCATGAGCCCGGAGTTGATGTCGGAACCCGTACACCTCTTCGACCCGGGAACGGCCCGGCTCCCACAGGGATTCCGGGACCAGGGAGGATCGGCCTCCATCCAGTACTGGGTCGGCTCAGCGGCACGCCAGGCCCTGATCCAGATTCGGGACAGCTCCGGAGCCGTGGTCCAGGAGTTTTCTGGCCCCGGGGAAGAGGGAATGCAGGCGGTGAGTTGGAACCTCGCCCGGGGCGACGCCCCTGCTGCAGGCCAGGGTGGCAGGACCCGCCTGGCCAGAGTTCAACCCGGCACGTATCAGGTAATCGTCACGGTAGGGAACGCTTCTTCCGAGGCGGAAATCGTGGTTGTCCAGTAGCCTGAGGAACTCTCAGGCCAGAACAGAAAGGGCGCTCCTGAAAGGGAGCGCCCTTTCTGTTTCACCTTGCGCGAAGGGGGAGCCTCCAGTTTTAATGAGGTCCAAAGAAGGCCCCGCGTGGGAAAAGTTGTTTCTGAAACAACTTTTTCTTGGGACGCGGGTAACCTCACTGACCCATGCTTACAAGCCGAATCCAAACGCCCTGAGGACGAGAGCCATTGCTATCCTGGAAGGAACTGAAAGAACGCCGCCTGGTTCAGATCGTGGCCTCCTATGCTGTAGCCGGCTGGGTGATTCTCAGTATCTTCGGCGAAGTCATCGATCGGGGCGTCCTACCTGAGATTCTTTATCGGGTGCTGCTGGTTCTTTATCTCGGCGGGTTCGTAGCGGCTACGGTGACCGGTTGGTTCCACGGGGAGAAGGGCAACCAGAAGGTCACCAGGCCTGAGGTGATCCTTCTCACGATCGTTGGGCTGTTCACCCTGGCTGCCAGCGTCCAGACCGTTCGGGGCCACATGGCCGAGCAGGCGATGAGGGCTGCGGGACTGGAGTCCGGAATCCCGTTGAATCATCTGGCAGTTCTCTATTTCCAGGATCGGACCCGGGGAGAGGACCTCACCTACTTGGCCGACGGCTTGACCGAAACCCTCATCGACCGGCTGTCCCGGACCCAAACACTCACCGTCCTCACCCAGAACGCCTCTGCCCTCTACCGAGATTCGGACCTACCGTTCGATGTCATCGCCGGGGAGCTGGAGGTCGGGACGATCGTGGACGGCACAGTGGAGCGCCGGGGGGATGACTTACGGGTCACCATCTCCCTTGTGGACGGGGTTGGCGGGGGGGA